>DAOUPA010000224.1 GCA_030626405.1 Planctomicrobium sp. | reverse complement strand
CATGTGCTGTTCGCTGGCCCGGCGTGATCAAACCTGGTTCTGTGAGCAACGGTGTGATTCATCACATGGACTGGCTGCCAACATTTGCAGCTGCCGCAGGCAAGAAAGACATCAAGGAGGACTTGCTGGATGGTTACACTTCAAAAGCACTTAACCGCGACTACAAAATCCACCTTGATGGTTACGACATCACCGAGCATCTGAAAGATCCTCAGAAAGTTCCCAGCCCGCGAAAAGAAATTTTCTACTTTTCGGATGATGGAGACATCACTGCTCTCAGGTACGAAGACTGGAAGCTTATCTTCATGGAGCAAAAAGCGATGGGAACGTTCCGCGTTTGGATGGAACCGTTCGTCCCTCTTCGTGTTCCGTTGATTCTTCACATGCGTCGTGACCCTTACGAGCAGGCACCTATCACTTCGAACACTTATTACGACTGGTTACTTGATCGTGCATACTTGTTGGTTCCCGCCCAGGCGTATGTCGGAAAATTTCTCGAAACCTTCAAGGAATACCCACCCCGACAGAAAGCAGCGAGCTTCAGTTTGGATAAAGCCTTGGAAAAAATGACAACTCCAGGGGAGTAATCTTCTCTATCTCTATTTCTTAACAATTCCGATACCGACAGGGTACCGTTCACGCGGTGCCCTGTCTTCTTGTTTCAATGAATGACCATGCCCACACCACACGAATCGATTCTTGAAATCTCGGATGCAATGAACGCCACCGTTGTCGGGCAGCAGCATGTTGTCGAACAGTTGATCATCGCGCTCCTAGCGAACGGCAACGTTCTGATGGAAGGATTGCCTGGCACGGCGAAAACGCGATCTATCAAAACGCTTTCGAAGCTAATTGAAAGCGACTTTGGTCGTATTCAATTCACACCAGATTTACTGCCGTCCGATGTAACCGGTTCCGAAATCTACCGTGAACAAACAGGTGAATTTGATTTCCAACCTGGACCCTTGTTCGGCAATCTGGTCCTCGCGGACGAAATCAACCGCGCCCCGGCAAAGGTGCAAGCTGCGTTATTAGAAGCAATGGAAGAGCGGCAAGTCACCGTTGCTGGAAAAACGCACAAGCTTCCGGACTTGTTCCTCGTAATGGCGACACAAAACCCGATTGAACAGGAAGGGACTTACCCGCTTCCGGAAGCGCAGATGGATCGCTTTCTCCTCTATGTTCGCGTCGACTATCCAGAATCTCCAAATGAACTCGCGATCCTGCAACTCGTTCGTGGCGAGAACACTGGCACTGCAAGCAACAAACCACTTCCTACTGTTTCACAAGACTTAATCTTTCAGGCCCGTAAGGAAGTCGGCGCGGTTCATGTTTCAGAAACGGTCGAGAAGTACATCGTCGATTTAGTCATCGCCACCAGAGAGCCAAATCGGTTTGGAGAGAACCTAGGCAAGTGGATTGAAATTGGCGCAAGCCCGCGTGGGACCATTGCTCTCGACGCCGCTGCGCGTGCTCTGGCATGGCTACGTGGAAAAGATTTCGTCACTCCCGAAGATGTTCAAGCCATTGCGCCTGCTTGCCTGACGCACCGTATCCATTTGTCTTACGAAGCTGAAGCGGCAGGAAAAACACGACAAGACGTGATTCACGCAATTCTCGAAGCCGTTGCTGTCGCATCATGAATCCTGATTCTCAAGTAAAGAACTCAAAATTGGCGGTGGTTCATCCTTCGCTCGATCAACTTGCACGCTTGCAGTTCGAAGCGAAGAAAATTTCATTGCTCCCACGGCAACCAGTCAGCAGCCTTCTGAGTGGACGACATGCCTCGCGCTTGCGTGGTCGCGGTCTGATGTTCGAGGAACTCAGAGATTATCGCCCGGGAGACGATATCCGGGCGATGGACTGGAAAGCGACTGCCCGCTTGAGAAAACCGTATGTCAGGGTCTACTCAGAAGAACGTGAGCGCCCAGTGCTGGTTGTCGTCGATCAGCGTTCAACAATGTTCTTCGGGAGCGCACGAACCACCAAGGCAACCGCTGCGGCGGAAGTTGCTGCCCTTGCTGCCTGGCGAACGATTGATGCAGGAGATCGCATCGGAGCGATCATCTTTGGAGATGAAGAAATCGTCGAGATCAAGCCGCAGCGTAGTCGGAAAAACGTATTACGCATCTGTCATGAACTGACTCGGCTCAACAGTTCCCTTTCCGCCGAAAGCCAGTCGGCTGATTCGACAACACTCAACGACGCTTTGCGCCGTGCCGTAAATGTCGCTCGGCACGATCATCTTGTTGTTCTCATTACCGACTACCACGGTGATGATGTCGAAACTCGCAAGCTGGCAACGCGGCTTGTGGTTCACAACGATGTGATCGCCGTATTGGTTTACGATCCTTTGGGAGCATCTTTTCCTACGGCGATCAACATGGACGCAACGGATGGATGGCAACGCCTCTCCATTCCCAGTGACAAGCAATTTCCGGAAAAATTCAAAACTCAATTTGAAAAGCGGCTCAATCAACTCCGCGAGAATTTAAAATCTCTGCGTGTCCCGATCCTACCGATCTCTACGCACGAATCTGTCTCGGAACAAGTTCTCGCAGCATTTGGGCATCATTCATGAAACCCGAGACTTCAAGCCTGAACAACTTGCGTGATATCGCGGTTCCACCACCAGTATCATGGTGGCCTCTTGCGCCTGGGTGGTGGTTCGTGATTATGATCGTTGCCTCGGTTCTATCCTACATTGCGTACCTGAGTTGGCGCACTTGGTACTCGAGTGCCTATCGTCGAGAGGCACTCAATGCACTCGCACAGTCGACAACAATTGCGGAAGTTTCAAACGTCCTCAAGCGAACTGCACTTGCCAAATTCCCACGTAGCGAAGTTGCTGCACTCTCAGGGGAACAGTGGTGTACATGGCTCCAAAGAACCGGCAAAGAGAGTCTGTCTAATGTCGTTCAAAAAGCATTCACTATAGATGTTTTTACGAACGCAGATTTATCGTCACTCCCAGAAGTGCTGATCTTCGCAGAATCTTGGATTCGAACACATAAATCCTCCAGCGACGAAGCGACTCCTGATCTGCCACCTACTTCGGCTCACACTCTGGCAGAGGCGTCAGTGGAATGTTGACGTTCGCTCACCCCTGGATGTTCTGGTTGCTACCACTCCCGATCATGATCTGGTGGAGTCTACCTGCGCGAGTCCGATCGCAGCCAGCGGTTCGAGTTCCATTCCTGCACCGAATTCGTGAAGCAAAAGAAGGAACCAGTTCCTTAAAAGCCAATAGTCAAACTCAGCGCCTGTTCTTTCAATCGATTCAATGGATTTCGATTCTGATCGCGCTAGCACGTCCACAATTGCTGGAACCACCGATTTCAAGAGAGATCCCGACCAGAGACTTACTCCTTACCGTTGACCTGTCGGCATCGATGGACAAAGAAGACTTTACGAATTCCGAAGGAAAACTCGTCGACCGCCTCACCGCACTGAAAGAAGTTCTCGGTGAGTTTTTACTTCAGCGGCAAGGTGACCGTGTCGGGTTGGTGGTCTTTGGAAACTCGCCGTTCCTGCAAGCTCCGTTCACGACGGATCTCGAACTTTGTGAGCAACTGCTGGAAGGAGTTGATGTCGGCATGGCAGGTCCGAAAACTGCTTTGGGTGATGCCATCGGTCTTGGCATCAATCTCTTCGACGAAAGCACGGCTCCCGAAAAAACGATTATCACACTCACTGACGGAAACGATACTTCCAGTGCGGTCCCGCCTGTTGAGGCCGCGCGGATTGCGAAGGATCGGGGTATTACGATATACACAATCGCCATGGGGGATCCGGAAACCGTTGGCGAAGAAAAGCTGGACGAAGAGGCACTCAAGGAAGTTGCCAAAGTGACCGGTGGCGAATACTTCCTCGCCATGGATCGCAGCGAACTCGAAGGGATTTATCAACGGCTTGACGAAATCGAAACTCAAGAGATCAAAACCGTCTCTCACCGCCCGCGACGCGATTTGTATTTCTTTCCACTGATCACCGCACTTTTACTCTCGCTCACAGTCAATGTTGTCCGGTTGCTGAAATCGCGTTCGAAAGATCTCACGCAAAAGAGCAACGCCCGCGTTCGCGTCAATCCGCGCACTTTCGAACTGGAGGTGACGCAGTCATGACTTTCTTCGGAAACTTTCACTTCATCCGCCCATTCTGGTTGCTCATGATTCCTGTTGCCATGGGAGTCTGGTGGCTCATTCGTCAATCGGGAGATCCACTACGAGGCTGGCGATTGGTGATGGACCAAACTCTCCTCAATGCTTTGACCATAGGTGGAAATGCAAACGACCGCTGGCGTGGAACGACATTGCTGGCAATCTGGTTACTCATTATTCTGAGTATCTCCGGTCCAACCTGGAAACCTGAACCGTCTCCGTTCGCCGATGATCCGGTCCCCGTCATGTTGGTGCTGTGCGCAACGGAAACCATGAATGTCGAAGATCTGGTTCCCAGCCGCATAGAGCGTGCTCGACTCAAGGTCACCGACTTCGCGAACGCTCGAAAAGGTCTCCCACTCGGTTTACTAGCCTACTCTGGAACACCTCACCTTGTTCTGCCACCGACCCGTGACACGTCGATTGTGTCGACGATGGCTGCTGAGATTAGCCCAGAAATCATGCCTCGAAAAGGTGACGACCTGACCGCAGCCTTAAAACTCGCCGAACAAACTCTCGGTCAATCAGGCGGCTCGATTGTTGTCCTAACAGATACAGTTTCACCGACAGACACAGACAGTCTCATCGCGTTTCATTCGACGTCGAAGATGCCTGTTCATTTTCTGGCAATCGCTCGCGAGCAAACTCCAGAATGGGACGCTATTAAACAAGCTGCCTCGATCCTTAAGGCAAGTACGACTCTCATCTCTGCTGATTCATCCGATATTCAGGGACTGCTCAAGAAAACTGCTACGGCACCCGTCGCTGTGACTGCGGAAGGTGAAGGAACCCGCTGGGCCGAGGCTGGTTGGTGGATCGTCCCGATCATCGCGTTGCTGTCGCTCAGCACGTTCCGTCGCGAGGAGCAATTCGTTCATGAGGAGTCGGCATCATGAGAATCCTTACCACAATTGCGATCCTTGCCAGCTTCTCGTGGGTTGGGCTCTGGTGCTCGCCAGAGCAATTCGGTCAACGACTTTTCAATCGCGGTGAATTCCAAGACGCTGCAAAGACATTTCAAGACCCATACAGACAAGGCGTTGCCTGGTTTCGAGCAGGTGAATTTGAAAAAGCTGAGCAGTCGTTCGCCCGTGTCGGGACGTCAGAGTCGGAATACAATCGCGGTAATTCCCTCGTGATGCTGGGGAAATACGATGCGGCTGTCGGCAGATTTGATCGAGCCATTGAACTCAATCCAACGTGGGAAGACCCCCAGATCAACCGAGAGATTGCTGCCACACGAGCGAAACTCCTCGAACAAAAAGGTGGCGACATGGGCGACCAGAAAATCGGTGCGGATGAAATCATCTTTGACAAAAGCAATAAGTCCGAAGGTGAAGAAACACAAACAGAGGAAGGAGAACCACTCTCTGACTCAGCAATTCAGGAACTCTGGCTGCGACGCGTACAAACGAAGCCTGCCAGTTTCCTGAAGGCGAAATTCGCTTACCAACTTGCAGTCGGGAACAATGAGAAGGGGCAAGAATGAAACTGAGTCACCTCATCATGTTCCTCATTGCAATTTCCCCGCATATAGTTCTTGCAGAAGCTCCGAATCCAGTCCAAGCGAAGTTAATGAAAGAAAGTGTCTGGACGGGAGAAGGGATGCCTATGGTCATTACTCTTTTCTCGCCGGGGCCTTTCAGCGGAACAGCCTCGTTCGATTTTCCGGAACTTTCGCAGACAGTTTTTATCGCCGAAGGAAGTCCACTCGTGGGGAGTGAAAAAATCGATGGCGAGTCGTACTTCACTCAACGCCATGAATTCACAATCTACACTCAGCGCAGCGGTGAGATCGAGTTACCTTCTTTTCCGGTTCGGTTCTCTGGGAAGAAAACATTCACTTCAGATCCCGAACCTATCGACGGAGCGACACTGGCTCTGCAATACACATCGAAACGCCCCCCTGGTCTTGCAGCGAATGAAATTGCCATCGCTGCAGATTCGATGAAGATCACGGAATCCTGGACGCCTGCGAATTTGGATCACCTCAATGCCGGAGACGTTATCAAACGCAAAATCACGCGTCGAGCGACAGGGACGACAGCCATGATGCTCCCACCGGTCTCAAAGGATGCCCCGGACGGAGTGCGTGTTTATCTCACTGATCCAATCGTGTTTGATCGAAATGAACGCGGTTCTCGTCAAGCAGAACGTGACGAAACCATCAAGTACCAATTCGAACGCCCAGGAGTTTTCACTCTGCCGGAACTCGCATTCAAATGGTGGGATCCGAAATCAGAAGAGTACCAGCAAACAATGCTGAAAGAACGAACCGTCACAGTCGAGGGGCTTCCCGCAGTCGCAACAACAGTCACAGAATCAGATGAACAGAAATCCTGGTTGTGGGTAATCATGCTTTTGGGGGCAAGCCTGATCGGTTGGTACTTTCGCACATCAATCAGTGCTGCCTTGAGTCACGGATATCATGTTTTGTACACGGAGGAAACAAGAGCTGCTGCGCGTGTTGTCCGCGCTTGTAGGGCGGGTGATCCAACAGCAGCTTATGTGTGCGTTTTGGAATGGATGCGCATCGTGCGATTGAATCATCATGTCGCCACTTTGGACTCGACGTTGAATTCAGATCAGTGGGAAGAATTCCAACAAGAATGGTCAAACCTTTCCCAATATGAGTTTGGGGATCGACCAGATCGAGGTGAGTGGCAAGGATCGCACTTCGTGGTCGCGTTTCAGAAATTCAGACGGAATCTCAAACATCGTACCAGTTGGAAGTCGCAGCAATCTTCTCTTCCAGCACTTAATCCAGTTTCCACAAACGCAAGTACGAGTTCGCAAAACATCACTACTGGATAACAATATCGTATTCAGCTCTACGGAATCACTTTGTGAGGCATGCGACAATCTTACGCGCGGGCTCTACAGAACTTCTCATCAGCGATTATCGATGAGTCATTCAGGGCGGTTGGTTGACTTGTGCTTCAGGACTCAAGTGGCTGTCTATTTTCATCTTCCTCCGGCATTTCAGATCGTATCCACAGGACAACATTTTTCTGACAACGCAGTTTTAGTCAAAAGACGCCTTCTGATCAGGAAATTTGTTTTACTCCAGAGAGCTTCATCAAAACTTTAATGAAAAGAGACATTTTCTGAAGCCACGCGGCTAACGGTGCCGATAATACCGATTAGGTAATATCTTCATCATGCATAAACAGTCAATACATGCGCACTTCAGCATCGATCATTATCGCGATCGTCTGTATCTTTGTGTGCCCCTGCATGTCCAGTGCTCAGCAAAATGAGACCGTGGAAAACGGTCTCCCAGCGCCCATGGCGCCTGCTGAACAGACTCGTCGACCTCCAATTCGAGAAGTTGAGCGGACTGATCTGACTGAGTACGAGTTCAACCGCCCCAACAAGCTGAGATTGTCTGATGAATCGGACCAATATCCAACACTTCACTGGAGTGGTTTCCTGCAACTTGATGCAGGCTGGATTATTCAAGATGAAGAAACAACCGATGTCGTTGGAGACGTGAATGCGGAAACAGGACTTCGTCGTGTTCGGTTACGAGTGAGCGGAGAAGTTCGAGAACAAACTTCTTACGTCATCGACTTGGACTTCGCGGCTTCAGGGCATCCTAGCTTTCGCGATGTCGCAGTCATTTTCTCCGATGCTATGCGACTTGAAAACATCGAGATCGGACTCTTCAAACAACCATTCGGAATGGATGCTGAATCAAGTGGTCGAGAACTGCTTTTGTTGGAACGACAACTTCCGTTCGCCTTCGCTCCGTTCCGTCAAATGGGCGCCCGAACTTTTGGGACTATTGGAGACGAGCGAGGGACATATGCACTTTCCGCCTATCGCTTTCCAACCAATCAATTTGGCGTGTCCAGTGGAAACAACGGAGGCTGGGCACTCGCAACACGAGAGACCTTCTTGGTCATTGATCGAGAGGACACATTGCTACACCTTGGGTTTGGCTACAGTCTCGGGAATCCAGCGGATGACACAGTTCAATATGCAATTGAGCCAGGTTTTTTCGTACGGGATCCCAGCGACAATACCGGCACCGGGATCTCGGCATTTGTTGATACAGGGCCAATGCCCACGCATACGTTTCACCTGTTTAACGTCGAACTCGCTGGGCAATGTGGACCATTCCGTGCACAAGCTGAATATCGGTGGTCACATGTTGACCGCCTGAAGGCTAGCTCAGTTGATTTTTCGGGTGGATATTTTCAGATGGGATTATTGCTGACTGGAGAAACGGCCACTTATAATCACAAGCGTGGTATTTTCACTGGAGTGATTCCTCAGCGCGAAATCAGAGATCACTTAGGAGCAATTGAATTGATCGCCGGATGGTCAGTGATTGACTTAAACGATAAGGATATTACTGGTGGAAAAATGCAAATGATGACATTTGGAGTCAACTGGTATCTCAACAGTTTCGCTCGTGTCATGCTCAATGTAAATCCAGTGACTCTCGATGACCCGACAGGTGGACGAGCGGAAAGTTTAGTACTGGCAAGCCGGCTACAACTTGAATTTTAACTTGCAAGAAGTTCACATCGCCTGGCCATGTTTGCGGTTCTTTCCCCCAATCCAATGTGGATTGCCACTAAAATTTCCCCTTGTGGCACTAATCGAAGCGAAGAAATACCGAAAGCCATGGGCTACCATTTTTAGAGAACGCGGGTGGGTATCTCCGTGCTCTCTCTTAGTCTTTGAACTCAAAAAGAACGACGTCGAATCATCAACGTCGTTCTTTCAAATAATTTGCAGCGTTGCAACAAGGATGGTTCAACGATCCCTCGATTTGGGCTTCGTCAAAGATGACATCCCCAACGGGCGACGCAACCAACTCTCAATGTTCGCACAAATACCGAGTTAATAAACTGGCATTGGGTCGAGAACAGCAGTTTGCGGGTACCCATAAGGAACAACCGCTGTCGGAGCACCACCATTGTAGGCACCTGGATACTGACCGCATGCACCACTTGGGCATGCACCGCCGCCGCCGTAGCCACCACCACCACCATAGGTTGGCGGATATCCAGCTCCATAGCCACCACCACAACCACCTGGATAGCCAAACAGGCAACAGCCGGAACCAGAAAGCATCATTGCGCAGGTCAACACTAAAGCTAAACGCTTCATCGTAGAAATCCTTTTCGGGAGTATTGAGAGAGTTGTTGAGTCGAGGAAAATCATCTTTCATAATGAATGTGACCGGTGATCTTGATCACAGCACTAGAAAGAAAAATGTTTGAGGTGAACTTCGAGGAGGGTTGACGCAAAACTCTTTTGGAAATGTCCGCGTCGTTGATGATCAGGACGATATGAGCGTTCTAAAAAACGGTCAACGTGAATTTGAGAAAATAGAAATAAACTTCTAAAGTTTGAAAGTCTTTCAACCGAGGGAGCAATTCTTTGGCATGAATCATCGTTTCATTCAATCACGGCATTTGACCGTAACACTCTATTTTTCATACAGTTCGGGCGTTTGATTCTCCATTTGCATCCAGAGTTGCCTGTTGGAGAGAATCTGGTCGCTGAGTCCTCCTTTCTAAAGAATTCCATCGATATGCCTTTATTTGGTTCTCACCTTTCCATCGCAGGCGGATATTACAAAGCCGCTAATGCCGCTGAAAAATTGGGTATGGACACTGTCCAAATTTTCACGAAGAACAACAATCAGTGGAAAGGGAAGCCGCTGACTGATGAAGAGGCGGACCGCTTCAAACAAGCTGTGCGCGATCACGGGCTGAAGTCGCCTTGCTCCCACGACAGCTACCTCATCAACCTTGCTAGCCCCAAACCAGAGTTGTGGGAGAAGTCGCTTGATGCTTATGTGATCGAACTTGAACGAGCAGAAATGCTCGGCCTCACAGGTGTCGTCATGCACCCCGGAAGTTATGTGGAGAGTTCTGAAGAAGAAGGTCTGGTGAAAATCGTGAAAGGACTCAACGAAGCGCATCGCCGCACACCAGGCTTAAAAGTACAGACCTGGATCGAAGCAACCGCCGGACAAGGAACCAATCTGGGCTACAAATTTGAACACTTGGGATACATTATTCAAAATGCTGAAGAAGGCGACCGCTACGGCGTTTGCGTTGATACCTGTCATATTTTTGCGGCAGGGTATGGTCTCAAAACGGAAAGTGAATACACCGAAACAATGCAGCAATTCGAGGAACACGTCGGAATCGAACACATCACAGCCTTTCACCTCAACGACAGCAAAAAAGAACAAGGAAGTCGAGTCGACCGTCACGACCACATCGGTGAGGGTTACCTCGGCCTGGAGCCGTTTCGCCACATCCTCAACGATCCCCGTTTCGCAGAACTCCCAATGTACCTCGAAACTAAAAAAGAAAAACGTGACGACGAAGAAATGGACGCAGTGAACCTCCGGGTACTCAAGTCACTCATTAAGAAACAACCCTGAATCAACTTCGGGGCACGGCGACTCATTAAATGAGGATGCCGAGTCTGGCTAAGAGGGCTGGGATACGTAAGGCGTTGGACCTGAACGCTGCGGCGATGGAGGGGTGTCCGGAACTCCTAATGTAGTTGATACTTGCGTT
>DAOUPA010000768.1 GCA_030626405.1 Planctomicrobium sp. | reverse complement strand
CCCGATGATCGCTTATGGTGGGAATCGCCAGTTGTCTGAACTACAAGCGGGGATGTCCCAACAATTGCGACTTGCTGCCAGAGCATTACTCGCAAGATCACGTGTTCGGCTGCTCCGTGGTGAATTAGAGAAAGCATTGGACGATTGTGTTGCAATGCACCGGCTGGCAAGTCTTGCGGCTCAGCATCCGATGTCCATTGAACAAATGGTTGCAAATGCGGTCCAAGAATTGGCAGCAATGTCGACGGAATGTATTGCACTCCACGTAAAACTGGATGCAAACTTACTCAAATTAGCTCGCAAGTCTCTTCAGGGAATTCCCAGTCGAACGTCTTTCTCAGAGAACTATGACCATGCCAATCGTCTTGAAACGCTCGATGGCATGATTAAGGCTTTTCAGGAAACAGCCTTTGCTTATTACATGCTCAACTTGAACACCGTTCTCATTGAAATGAATCAGGCGATGGATGAGATGGTGGGTGCTTTGGAAACTGAAAACACTCGCACACGAATAAAAAACGTTTGACAGATCACGGAGAACTGGGACTTGAAAGCATCTCAACAGATCAGCCCTCTGGAAGATGTTCATTTTCTAATGACCATCATATCAAAAGCAAGGAGTCAAAAAATGGCACAAACTTTAATTACGCTCCATTTATATTCTGTCGAGATGTTACTCCATTCTCGAATCAAAAGTGAAATCTGGAAAACGTTATCAGTGACCGGGTTGGCCATCGCAGAATATGCAGCAACAAACGGTCGATATCCGGATTCATTGAAGGAGTTGCTTCCAGACTATCTCGATGAAATTCCGATTGATCCTTACTCCGATCAACCTATGCTGTATCAGCAGAGTTCGAACACCTTCATGATCTATAGCGTCGGCGAGAATGGAATTGACGATGGTGGAAGAACTGCTGAGGATCGAACGGAATCCGAAGAAACCTGGGACGATCTTCGATTTGGAAACCTTCTTGAGTAATCCGTGTCACTCTTCAGTGTTGTGCTTCACAAACGTTTGCCGGATCAATTCTTCGTACTTCCAGGGATTCTCTATCCCTGTCCCGATGTGACCGATACCGTCTTCTGAGTAGTAGGTGAGAAGGCTGGAGACTTTTTTGCTCATTCGGTTGGAGTGGCTGACCGGGACAATGTTGTCTGCTTTGCCGTGGACAAGAGTCAGCGGACAGTTGATTTGGTTCACACAAGCGATGGGGCGAACGGCGTTCACATCGATTCCGGTTTCAACCCAGGCACTGATCGCCGCAATCGAAACCAGCGGTCGCTGCATTTGTTCTGGAAACCATCGAAGTTGATGCTGAATCATCCCATCCAAGTCTGCGAACGCAGAATCGACTAAGGCTGCCTGAACGTGAGGCATCTCTGGAAGAGCGAGCAGAAGCGAACTGCCGCCCATGGAAATCCCGAGCGCGTAGAGCTTGTCGGGATCAACTTCGTCACGTGTCAGACAATGGTCGTAGGCACCGAGGACATCATATTTCTCACGAAATCCGTAGGTGATGGTGTGCCCATCGCTTTCGCCATGCCCGCGAAAGTCGAATGCCAGAACGTGATATCCAGAATTGTAAACAGCCTCGGCAATCGCCGAGATGTCGCCTCGATTCACTCCGACACCGTGGCAGATGATGACTGTTCCTTTTCCATCAGGATGCCGCAGGAAATCTCCTCGCAAAGTCAACGGGTTGGATTCACGACTTGGAAAACTGATACTTTCGACAAATTGTGCTGGGGCAAACTCATAAGGTTTAGGGATCAATTTCGGACGGTGGATTGCAAGAATCGCGAGCAACGCTGGGATCAGAGCGAGGTATCCGATGCACCGCATGAAAACTTTGCACACTCTCGCAGCCAGTCGGTG
>DAOUPA010000314.1 GCA_030626405.1 Planctomicrobium sp. | reverse complement strand
TCGTAAAGAAAGCCACATCCGTACACCGGAACCGCAGCCTTAAAACGCTGATCGACCCCAGCCGCGATGCAGGTGAGATACCCGCCCCAGCTGATGCCAGTGATTGCGGTCCGATCCTGATCAACTTCCGGAAATTTACGTACAAGTGAATGGGCCAGTATGATGTTCGAGATCGCGTGGTACTGCCAGTCGTCGGTGATGTCCCCGCCAACGTTTTCAAACTTCTCAACATGCCCATGCTCCGGTCCACCGTTTGGCAAACGCTCGCGAATAATATCACGATGACTACGCACGGCGACTAGTTGACCTTGTTTGTCAAACTCTGGTGCGTCTGGTCGTCGTCCAGAGAAATCGAGAGCGATGGCAGCGTACCCTCGCTTTGCCCAGAGGTTGACCCATTCGGCAAACGCCGTCCCTCCCCCGCCATGCACACAAACCACAGCTGGCAGGTCACGGTCCTTCGAAGTATCTCCGGAAACCGACCCTGGCGTCGCATAGAACGCAAAGACTTCAGTTGGTTTGCCATTGAATTCCGGGCCAGTGAAGGTCAACGATTGAATTGCCGATTCCGAATCAAGCCACGTTACCTGCGGCGGTTTCGAGAGGGCGTCGATGTCCCACAAAGCGTGCGCCGCATCTTCTGCTTGGATGCTAGTCGATACTAATAAAGCGAAAAAACAAAAAGTACACCGCATGAAATGCTTTCAAAAACAGTAAACGAGAGACTCGTGCCTCGTGCTGCAATTCACATGAATAACTAGCGTCAATATCTGCGACCACTACAGATTCACATTATCTTTTCTGACAGAATGTCTTCATAACGAATGACAGAATTTTACGGGCTTTCACTGCTTCACCTTCAAACTTTGCACATACTCGACGATGTCGACAAGTTCTTGAACGGTCAACAGCTTCTGCAAATCGGCGGGCATTAGGGAGATGTCTTGTTTTTTCTTCGCTTCAATGGAAGCTGTCGGGATTGTGCGGAGGATGCCTTTTTCATCTTTGAGTTTGACTTCGGTCGCGGTTTCGCTCACAAGCAAGCCGCTGATGGATTGACCATCTTCGGTGATGACGAGCCAGTTTTCGAAGTTGTGGCTGATCCCTGCAGAAGGGTAAAGGATCGATTCAAACAGTGCCGAGCGGCTCAGTTTTTTGCCGATTTCGGAAAGGTCTGGGCCGACTTCCTGACCGATGCCGTTCACCTTGTGACATTTGTTACAGGTGCCGGTTGTGTTGAAAACGACTCTGCCGTTAGGAAGGTTGCCTTTCATTCCGATCAGCTCTGTGATTGACGGGATCGGCTTGTTCTCTTTGCCTGGAGGCGGTGGGAAGAGTTTCGCTGCCGGTTCAGTGATGATTTTCCATTGGACTGTATTAATCGTGACAGCTAGAGAATCTTTGAGTTGCGGAGCGTAATCCTTCTTCTGGGCCATTTCCAGAAGTGCTTTCGCACCCGGCAAGGATGATCCGAGAGCCTTGACCGCTCCGCGTCTCGCCCATAGCGGGCTGGACGAGTTATTCACAAGTTCCAGTAGTGGTCCCACGCTGCGACCATTGGCAGTGGTGGTGAGGGCGGTGAATGTTTTCTCGACCAATTCACGATCGTCGCTGTTGATTGCTTTGGTGATGAGAGCGTACTGTTTTCTATTGAACAGAGCGGTCATTGCATCGACCGCAATTTGTGAGGACGGGGACGCCTGAGCCATATTTAGTAGTTGCGGATATTGATCCGCGACACTGAATTTTTCGACCAACTTAATGAACTGCGTCGTCCCTTTGTTGGCTTCAAGTGCATCGTTGAGAGCAGCGAGATATTTTGGCTTGGTTGAAAGATCAAATCCTTGCAGTCGGTTCAGTGCTTCGGCGCGAATGTAAGCGAGACTTTCCGGGCTAACGTCTTTCACTTCATCGAAGGCAAGATCCAACAACAGGCCGTCTTTCGAATTTCCTTTCTGGAAATCCAAAGAGCGGAACAAACGTGGAAGGTCTTCTTTTGGAGTTTCGGTATTAGTGATGAGGTCCGCCAATAGTTCAGGCGTTTTCGCGGCACGAGACCGCCAGACGATTTCTCGACCAGCTTTCGATGTTGGATCGCCACCATTATCGAGCCACTTCGCAAGGAATTCATCCCAGTTTCCTTCGGCTGCAATCCCAAGAGCTTCAAGATACCAGCGGTCTTCTCCATTGTAGTTGAGAGCCAGCATTGCCCAGAGACCTGCTTCATCAGGCAGTTCGTCGGACCGAATGGAGATGAGCAACTCTCGGGCGATGGCTGCACTGAACTCGTCGAGATGAACTTGTCCTTCGTACCGATCTACAGAAATTTCACTGAGAAGTTGACGGGCGAGTCGGCTCGCTGTGACTTGAAGATCAGTGTTTGATTCATCGTTCAAAGCAGCAAGAATGAAAGGCAACCGCTCGTCGGTACTGATTTCAAGTTTACCAATCGCCCATAACGCACGGGCTTGCAAGTTGCTCTGATCAGATTCCCAGAGCTGGCGTAGTTCGGGGAGAGCCTTTTCTCCCATGCTCATTAAAGCAGTCCAACCCAGGTATCGGCGAGACATATTCGGTGAACTGAGGGCAGCGATTGCTCCTTGGGGAGTTGAAACGTCAAAATTGGGCGAAGAGTAATTCTCGGCGAGATCCTTTCCCTTCGGAACGACACGAAAAATACGTCCGCGCTTGGCGTCTTGCATACGGTGTCCGCCGACGCCGGGGTCGTACCAGTCGGCGACGAGTATGGAACCATCCGGGGCGACGCACACATCAGACGGCCGGAACCATTTATTGGCGGAGCCATCAAGGATAACAAGCGTCTCGGCGGTGTAGCCTGCGCCGCTTGGCTTCGTAATGTATGCCTGACAAACATTCACGCCAGCGTCGCAGTGAATCGGTTGACCATGGAAGATTTTCGGAAGTAAGTCGCCTTCATAGATGCAGATTCCGGTCGGTGCTCCGGCTCCAGTTTGAACTAAGTTGGGCACGACACCAGGGTCGTTGAGATGCCAGTGTCGCAGCGGAATTTCATCGTTCCAGCCGGTGCGGTATTCTTTCCAACCGGCTCCGGTGAATTCATCTTTGTATCCGTAGTTGCCGTACTCCATGACGTAGTTAATACGCACGCCACGGTTGCCGTCATCGTCGTTGTCGGATTGCCAGATCGTGCCGAATGAGTCAACACAGACTTCCCAGTTATTGCGGAAATTCCAGCCGAGAGTTTCAAACTCGCTGCCATCGAGATTACAACGAAAGACCATCCCTTCCTGGTACGGTTTTCGTGAAGCGTTCACTTCGTTGCCAGCTTTGTCAATGATCGGCTGACCGTTCTTGTCTTTAATTTGAACTCCGATATTCCCAAAGTTAAAGTAGAGTTTGCCATCGGGACCGAAATGAAACGCGTGGACTCCGTGGTCGTGCTGCTGACCGCCACCGATCCCTGTGAAGAGGACTTCCTTACGGTCAGATTTTAAGTCTCCGTCGTCGTCGATCAAAAAGAAGACTTCGTGGTGAGCGGAAATCAGGGCCCGTAATCCTTTGCCATCCGGCGTCGGGAGAATGAGAATACCGTGTGCGGAATCGACATCGTGTCCTTGATAGAAGACGGTCGACTTATCGGCTTTTGCGTCTCCGTTGGTATCTTCGAGGATCAGGATACGATCCCCTTCTTTACGGTCGCCGATGACATCCTTGTTGCGAAATGCCCGATAGTTGATTGCTTCGCAAATCCAGACGCGTCCGAGATGATCGATGTCCATCGAAGCCGGGTTCGACATCATCGGTTCCGAGGCGAACAGAGTTGCTTCGAGTTTTTCATGAACTTTGAGTTGCCCGACCGCATCGGTCGATTCGTGACTCGCGGTCGCGACGCTGTCAGCGCTGCTGACCTTGGCGAGAAAGGCTGTACTCGGACGCTCGGTGAAGATGTAAAACTGAACGCTCGCTGATCCGCCACCAGCTTGGTCAGTTCCACCATTGTCGAGACCGCCGCGCACTTTGAACGATGTAAAGGTGTGTCCTTTCGGAAGGTCAAATTCGATGATCGAATTTGCGTGCATGCCGATCCCGTAAGCGACGGACTTTCCGGCGATCTTCATATCGCCGCCACCGGCGTTCCTGCCGATCTGGACCTTGCCCCAATCACTGACGGCGGTGATCCATTTCAGTTCGGTCAGTTTCTTCTCTTGTCCATCTGCAATAAGACGTGGTTCTGCCCAGTTTGCCCAATCACAACTGAAACCGTTTCCACCATCAGTCGCAACGAGAAATAACTTCTTGGCCCCTTTGATATTGGCTGTCAACTCTTCTGAGTGATTAGGCGTTTTAGTCGTAATCACCTTCGATGCTGCAACAGGCTTTGTTTCTGCTTTGCCAGCTACTTTGGCGACGGTGACGGTTTTCTTACCGTTTTTTTTTGACTGCTTTTTACTTCCCGGCTTGGGGTAGTCCTGATTCGCGTCGAGTTCTGCTTGAGTTGGTGTCGGTGAATTCACACCATCTTTAGGAACTTCAGCGTTGGCAGTCCACAGTATGGAATTCAGCACGAGTTTGCGGAAGTTGTCGTCTTGCCAGTTCTTGTGGAAGTGACCGCCGGTGAAGCCGAAGCCGCGACCTTTGCTATTCGGTCGCTCATAAGCCCAGGCGACGTGCTGCGGTTCTTTTCGCTGCATGACGGCGTCACGAACGTATGGGTTGCCGGAGTGCGGACCGTCGGGACGGCTGAGAGTATCTCGCGGTGGGAGTTGCGAGAGAATCGGTGTCACACCTTCCATGTCCGGAACGAACCGCATGTGGTAGTACCATTCATCGTTGATTTCGAACGGCTTCACGCCATTCGTCGTAGGATGCTTTGGCAAGTCCGTGAACTTTGGTGTCCAGTGCGGATTGACGGACCAGTTGGGTTCGAAGAAACCACCGATCCATTTGAGGAAGCTGTTTCCCTCTTTGCCGATGACCGTTTCCACTGCATAGTGAATACAGACAAGTCCGACACCGCGCTTATCAACGAGTGCCTGAAACTGGTCAAGGTTGTTGTTCAAATAATGACGTCCGCCGCCGTCGCAATACGAAACTACAGTGTCGGCGTTGTCAAACGCTGTTGGATCTTTCGGCCAGCCGTTTGTGTAAATAGTTGAAACGACGTTCGCTCCGGATTCCCCCAGTTTCTTCGCCAGCAACTTGCAACCGGCGTTGTGTTCGTGTGAGGCGTAACCGTGACTTGGCGTGCCAGCGACGAAGACGACCTTCTTCCAGCCATCTTGCAATGGAAATCGTTTCAGAAGAATCTTCCGGAACTCGATTTTCATCGGCGGTCCGGTATGCAGTTGCAGTGCCAGAAGTCCGGATCGGTCGAGACCTTTCGGATCGTTGTCGGTGACATCGGCAGTCACCTTCCCATTGATCTTCAGGACAATGTGATTGCCGCGAGCGGAGATCGAATAGTCATTCCAACCATCGATGTTGATGTTCTTAAGAAGTTCGGCACTGTTATCGACCAGCTTAGGCTTTACTTCACCAGCTTCGGTGATGACTGACTTGTTCCCGCGTTTCGCAAGTGGACCACGACCGGTTGCTTCATCGTAGAGTGAACCGATCCAGTTGCCAGCGCGGTCGATATCTGCCTGATAGCCGATGACGTGACCGTCTTCACGTTGTGTTCCACGGAATTGAATCCCGCTGTTTGCTTGATCAGAACCGGAGATGCGGAATTGCAGTCGCAATTCGAAATCGTCAACGTCTCCCTGATCCCAAACGAGGAATGTGTTGTGATCGAGAGGTTTCTCAGGCGTTGTTTCGCCGACGATGGCGCCATCTTTGACTTCCCATCGGCCCTCTTCACCTTTCCAGCCTCTGAGAGACTCTCCATCAAAGATCGGTCGAAAACCATCCTGAGCCTGTAAGCTTGCAACCGACATTCCGACCAACACGAGTGACAAAAAAAGTGTCCGCTTCATCGACAACCTCTATTCTTCTTAAGACAATACCAGCGAAGGCAAAATTTGCCTGACACTGAGAATATGTTTAACTACTGTTCCATTGCGACAGTCTAAAGATCAGTGACCGCCTGCGCCTACTCGCCAGACGAATTTACAGAACGTTCATTCAATTCTTGCGATGTAGAGCTTGAGTAACGAGAATCACTAGCCCCTGGACTCTCAACACTAGACATTTCCCCCTCAACTCTCAACGAGCCAACAATGCCCGACCGACCACTGATTCATCTTCACAAACACACACGCAAAGAATTTCGTGAGCGGTTCGCCACCGGAGAACTGAAAGCCTGCATTATTCCTGTTGCTGCTATCGAACAACATCTGGAACACCTTGCGATGGAACATGACTGGCGAAGTGTGAATTTAATCGCCGACGGAGTTGCCCAGCGGCTCAGTCCGAATGTTTTAATTGCTCAAGGACTCATGGCAGGGATCAGCGAACATCACATGAGCCACCTCGGAACGCTGACTCTCAGCCCGGCGACATTTCTGGCGGTGCTGACCGATCTGATAGACAGCGTTGTTCGCGCTGGCTTTACGAATATTCTTGTTCTCAATGGGCATGGTGGAAACATTGTTCCGTGCGAAGCGGTTTGGGATCAGATGTTGCGTCGTTTTCAAGTGAACCTTCAATTCCTTCCGTACTGGAACGTCCTCGAGAAAGACGATGCTGAACTCTTGGAAACGAAGTCGATTCCGGGTCACGCTCAGGAGTTTGAAACAGCCTTCGCGATGGCACAGTTTCCAGAGAACATTCGCCTACACGAACTCTCAAATCAGCCTGATCCAGCCCCGGCAAAAGCAACTGCTGAAGCCGGTCAGGAATTAATTAATCGAGTTGTTGACAGAGTTTCCATCCATCTACAGAAGATGATCGATGGCGAATCAGTCGTCGAAGTGCCACCGTTTTTCCCGTAGACTGAGAAGTAACACACACACTCAATGAAATCAGGAGAAGACTCAACATGGGATTACTATCAGGGATCATTGGCAACGCGGGCGTGATCGATGCGGAGAAACTGGAATCGAAATATGGTCAGTTGATGGCTGAAGGAGAAGAAGTCGAAGTCGGTTTTGTCGTCATCCGCGATACGTACGTCTTCACCAATAAACGGTTAATCATCGTCGACATTCAGGGAATGACCGGAAAGAAAACGAGCTACTTTTCAGTTCCATATTCAAAGATTACCAAATTCAGCATCGAAACTGCCGGACACTTCGACCTCGACGCCGAACTCAAAATCTGGATCGGCAGCGACCATACCCCGGTCGCCAAGAAGTTCAATCGTAAGGTGAATATCTACGACCTGCAAAGAGTGTTGGCAACACATGTGCTGGGGTAGTTGCTCTTGCTGTATAACTTCAGAAAAAGGATTCACTTCACATGAACAAACAATTCACTCGACGCGAAGCAATCGCAGTTGGACTTGCGGCGGCGGCTGCAACAAAAGTCACTCTGGCAAAAGAGAAACCACAGTCGGTCAATCCGATTTGTGTTTTTACGAAGCCTTTCAATTCGCTCTCGTTTGATGAACTGGCGGATCGTGTTGCGGAACTTGGGTTTGATGGGATCGAAGCACCGATTCGCAAAGGTGGTCATATTGAGCCAGCGCATGTGGCGGACGAATTACCGAATCTGGTCGAAGCGCTTGCAAAGCGGAATCTTGAAATTACCGTGCTGACGAGCGATATCAATGATCCGAATGACCCGCTGACTGCCAAGGTGTTGAAAGTCGCAGCCGGGCTGGGCATCAAGCGGTATCGAATGAAGTATTACACGTACGATTTGAAACAACCGGTCATGGCACAGATCAATGAATGGAGACCTGCCTTTCGTGACCTGGCGGCGATGAACAAGGAGTTCGGGATCCGGGCTGTTTATCAGAATCATGCAGGTAACAAACAACTCGGCGCCGCACTCTGGGATTTGCGAGAAGTTCTTGAAGGAATCTCGCCAGAGGAAATTGGGGTCGCGTACGATATCCGGCACGCTTCAGTTGAAGGGGGGATGAGCTGGCCGATTACGTTCAATATGATCCGCCCACATCTGGATACAGTTTACGTCAAAGACGCCCATTGGGTCGGTAAGAAACCGACGAACGTGCCCCTCGGAGAAGGAATTGTGAACCCACGATTCTTCAAATTGCTCGCTGATTCTGGGTTCAAAGGCCCGATTTCGCTCCACGAAGAATACCTCGATCAC
>DAOUPA010000037.1 GCA_030626405.1 Planctomicrobium sp. | reverse complement strand
TGCGACTCTCCATCGCAATGGATGCTTCCCGAACTCAGCGAGTGAAAGAAATCGAGTGCGTGCGAACTCGCGGTCGAATTGTCATCACCGTTCCGAATATCGACGATCTCTCCGTTGAACAAATTGCGATGCGGCGAAATCGACAGTTCTTCGAATCGATCTTCGGCCTTGATGTCCTGCTGCGAACCCAAATCAAGGAGCGCAACATCGAGCCGAGCGCCCAACTCTGAACTGAGTCTCGTTTTCGAATTTCAGGATGATTCATTCCAATGATTACGACAGAAGCTTCGCTCCATTGCCTGTGAGGATTGAGGGGAGTACGATCAATATGGATAAATCGGATCGAACTCATTTTATTTTCAATGACTATTTTTCGTCGACAATCTGTTTTACGAGTATTTTGCCGTGGTGCTTTCCGCATTACAATGGCATTCTGGCTGACGTTGACGACTGTTGGAATTTCGAGTTTAGATGGTATCACTTCCGTTGCAAACTCGCCTCAAGGGCATCAATGCTGTTGCGATATTCAAAAACAACGCTCCAACAACTGCTGCTGCCATCGGAAGAAGTCCTGCTGTGCGACGAAAGATTCTCCGAAACCTCAGAAAGACGATCCCCTTGAAACCCCTCAGTTTAACGCGTACTGTGGAACGTCAATTCCTGCTGGAGCGATCATTAACAATGAACCTCGCTTAAACACGATATCGTTCACTCTGGATCCATTGTCGTCTTCCTGGCAAACTGTCGAGATTCTTGACGACACTCTTTTCGGATCGACAAGAAGCGTTGAACTCCCCCCTCCGAAAGCTTGATCTCACTACGATCAAATTTTCACTTCTTCGCTTTCCGAGGTGTACAGCACGCGCTGCGCGCCTTGTACATCATAAACTTATTGAGGGGACTCATGAACAAAAAATGTACCAGAACAAAAACTGGTTTCACTCTTATTGAACTTCTGGTTGTAATCGCGATCATCGCCATTTTGGTCGCTCTGTTACTTCCAGCCGTGCAACAAGCTCGCGAGGCAGCACGACGCTCGCAATGCAAGAATAATCTCAAGCAACTCGGCCTCGCACTTCACAACTACCATGACACTTTCGGTGTGCTGCCTCCTGGGTACATCACGAGAGATGTGAACGCCGCGGATCCTGCAACTGCGGAAGGTGGACCGAATTTTGCTTGGGGAACAATGATTCTCCCGCAACTGGAACAAGGTCCGTTGTATCAACATTTCGATTTCAGTGAAGATGCCACCGACCCTCACAATCTTGATCATGGGCAAGTGTTTTTATCGATGTTTGCGTGTCCTTCCGATCCTGGTGTCGAAAAATTCATCGTCAACGACGGAACGACGAACTATGAATTATCGAAATCGAACTATGTGGGTGTCTTTGGTTACGGCAGTGTGACGATGACTCCCGGTCGACCGAATCCGGCGGGGATGTTCTACCGAAACAGCAGTGTTCGTTTTCGCGATGTTATAGATGGTCTCTCGCAAACCATGCTGATCGGTGAACGGAAATCCGTACATCAATTTCTCTCAAGCGCACCAAGAGTTGTCGCAGATTCAACCTGGTACGCAGCGATTCCAGGCGTGCAGCGTCCTGCCGGAATGATGATGATGCCTGACGAAGGACCAGCCTCTCTCGTTCTTGGTCATGTCGGTCAAACAATGGGAATGGGCGGCATGGGAGGCGGAGGAATGGTGATGCACCACACTCCCAACAACACCAACCACATCGTCAACTTTTCATCCAGCCACGTCGGAGGCATTCAGTTCCTGATGGCCGATGGGTCGATTCACTTCCTAAGTGAAAACATCGATTACAACACGTTCCGCTGGCTCGGACAAAAAGCCGATGGTGAAATCATCGGAGAATTTTAAGTCTGTTTGTTTTCGCGCGAATGGTAGGGTGGGTGAAGTACGCGTGAATCAGAGTTGGTGGGTTTCGTAAATCAAAGTGTGAGCACCGTTGCAGGTTGCATTGCAGTTCATTTCGCGTACGCAACCCACCATCGATCGGACTTCACCCACCCTACGACTGATCAATTATGGACGTTTGAAGCGTTCCAACTCTCGCAAGAGGTTGGGACACTTCCGTTTTTGATGAGGGCAACAACTCGGCATTGTTTCTCATTGGTTGGCTGTTCTACAATCGGTGATGAGCATTGCCGAGCTTTCCCGCCTTTGATTTCCTCCACAACTCATCGCAATAACCATGACGATACAACGTCACCACTTCTGCCTTCTCTACTGTCTCTTCTTCACTTCTCTGGCACAGGCTGAAGAGCCGAAGTTTACTGCTGAGCAACTCAATTTCTTTGAAAAGAACGTCCGCCCACTTCTCATCGATAATTGCTACGAGTGCCACGGAGCCGAAGAACAGGAAGCGTCGCTGCGTCTCGATTCTCGGCAATCAATCCTCAAAGGTGGAGACACAGGTCCGGCAGTTGTTCCTGGGAAAGTGGACGAAGGGGAACTTCTTCAGGCACTCAAGTTCGATCCCGATGGATACCAGATGCCTCCAGATGGAAAGTTGCCACAAGCGAAAATTGATCTCATTAAAAAGTGGGTTGCAATGGGTGCTCCCTGGCCGGTTGAAGAAGCGGTTGCCTCCGCTGCCACGGAAGAGTTCGACCTTCAAAAGCGAGCCGAACACTGGTCGTTTCAGCCTTTGGTTTCCATCAAACCTCCAGAGTGTGCGGAACCGACATGGTGTCGTAACGAGATCGACAGGTTCGTTCTCAAGAAACTTCGTGAACACCAACTCACACCTGCTGACGAAACAAGCCGACGAACATGGATCCGTCGAGTCTACTTAGACACGACTGGCTTGCCACCGTCTCCGCAAGTTGTGGACCAATTTGTTGCTGACGAAAATAAAAATGCCTACGAAGTTGTGATCGACCGACTGCTCTCTTCTCCTCGATTCGGAGAACGTTGGGGGCGACACTGGCTTGACGTGGTTCGCTATGCAGAGTCACGTGGACACGAATTTGACCACAACGTCGCCAACGCCCGGCAGTACCGAGATTACGTCATCCGAGCCTTGAACGCCGATCTTCCTTTTGATCAGTTTGTCATCGAACACATCGCTGGAGATTTACTGACTGAGCAAACTTCGCATCCCCGTCGAACGAACCCTGCAAATGGTGCCAACGAATCGATTTTGGGGACCGGCTTCTGGCTTCTCGGGGAATGGGTTCATTCGCCTGTCGACATTCGACAGGAAGAAGCGGACCGCTTTGACAATATGATCGATGTTTATTCAAAAGCGTTTCTGGGTTTAACAGTCGCGTGTGCCCGATGCCACGATCATAAATTCGATCCGATCCGGCAGAAAGACTATTACGCGATTCAGGGATTCCTGCAAAGTTCGTCCTATCAGCAAGCTCGGTTCGAAACGATGCTCACCAACGAGCCAATCGCAAAACGGCTCAATGCACTCGACCGTGAAGCCTCTGCTCCTGTTGCGAATGCGATTGAAGAGCTTGCGCAACCAACACTTGCGAAACTCAGTGACTACCTGCTGGCGGCACATGAGGTGCTCCGCTCGATAGAGACCAAAGAACAAGGCACCGTTTTTGAAAGTTTCGAGTCCGGAGCCTACGATGGTTGGACCGTAACCGGAGATGCCTTCGGTTCTATCCCTCAGACTCAGCAAACGATCGGGAAATATCAGGGAAACGTCGGAGCCGTCGGTCGTTTTTTTGTGAACTCACATCAAATCCAAAACAACGGCGGCGGTGACAAACCGACCGGGACACTGACTTCTCCAAAGTTTAAGATTCAGCAACAGTTCATTCACATGCGCATCGGAGGTGGAAACCATCCTGGAAAGACATGCGTGAATCTATTGATCGACGGGAAAGTCGTCCTCTCGGCGACAGGTCCAAACAGTAATCAGATGAGTTCTGTCACCTGGGATGTTGGCGATTATCAAAACGACTCCGCTCAAATTCAGGTTGTTGATCAAGTGTCCGGAAGCTGGGGAAACATTGGAGTCGATCATATTGTTTTCTCGGGCCAGCAGGACTCCACATCAACTTTGGATCTCACTCTGAACGAAACTCTGATTCGTCAGATCGCAGAAAAACGAAGCCTAGTTCCATCCATCTTGAAGGGCTGGGTCGGTCATTTCGCTGAGTCCGATCAGCAGAGGAGTCCGACTGCAATCTGGGCAAGATTCTGTAAGGTTGACGATCCAACCGCGAAGGAGATCAAACAGCTCGCACAAAAAACAGCCACGCCTCTCGCCTCGACAATTGAAGCGGGCTCTTTTCAAACATCATTCTCCGCAGAAGATTTGATTTCTACTGGTCCCGGATTCCGACTCATTCCGGCAGAGGAACAACCTTTGACGACTCTCACTGAAGACGGAAACACCAGAGTGGTTCCAGTGTCTTCAAGGAGTTTCATCGAATGGGATTCGTTCTGGAATCAACTGGTAGAAACATCTGGAAATATCAAGGAACCTGGGGCAACAAGCGGCTGGAAACGCGGTGGTCGATTCCTTCGCACACCAACTTTTGAAATCCAAAGTGGGAAAATTCATTGCCTCGTGCGTGGACAGGTCAATACTTATGCGGCTGTCGATTCACACATATTGATTCTGGGGCCTCTGCACAAGAAACTTACGAAGTCGCATTCCCGCAAAGATGATTGGCACTTGATTACTCACGACCTGACCGGCTACGAAGGACACGATGCGCACCTGGAACTGATCCCCGCTGGCGATGGTGACTTCGCAGTTCAGGCAATCGTTCAGACTGCTGATCTTGCTGCTGTGAAGAGGCAGTTTCATGAAGAAATCAACATCTCCGGAAAGATTGCTGCAGACGTTCTGAAAGTCAAAGAACCAACATTGAGCTCTGTTGCCTCGGTCATTCAAAAACGATTCGCGAGCTCGGAGTCGTTGAAATTCATCAACGACCATCCACAGCTTTTCGGGATCGACTCTGAAGAGGCTCAGGCGAAATTAAAGAAAGTCATCTCGCCGTTTCAACAACGTCGCAAAGCATTGATTCAAGAATTGAAATTCAACTCGGCGACTGCTCCCTGCCTGCTTGATGGAACATCACGAGATGAATACGTCTTCATTCGAGGTAACTGGAAGAAGAAGGGCGAGACGGTTCCTCGGCGGTTTCTCGAAGTCTTTGGGGGAGAAAGCACCGCCAACACCGGAAGCGGGCGACTGCATCTTGCCGAACAAATGATCGATCCAGTCCAAACGCCGATTCTGCCTCGCGTGATCGTCAATCGCATCTGGCACCATTACTTCGGGCGCGGAATCTGCCCCACGACAAACGACTTTGGACACCTCGGTCAGCAGCCATCACATCCTGAACTGCTCGACTGGCTCGCGCAGTCCCTTGTCGATGAAAACTGGTCTCTGAAATCAGTCCACCGCAAAATATTGCTTTCCTCGACTTACCGCATGTCCAGTCAGGTGAATACCGATCCACATGTGGTTGAAGTCGATCCGAACAACATGCTTCTGCACCGTATGAATGTCAAACGACTCGAAGGCGAAGCGATTCGCGATGCAATTCTGACTGTCTCAGGAAGACTCAACACTGAGATGTTCGGCCCCAGTGTTCCGATTCATCTGACCGATTTTCTCGAAGGACGCGGACGACCATCTCAATCAGGTCCAATCGATGGCAACGGTCGTCGCAGTATTTATCTTTCCGTTCGACGAAATTTCCAAGAACCGTTTTTTCAGGCGTTCGATTTCCCGACGCCTCATTCATCCATCGGTCGTCGCAACGTCTCCAACGTTCCCTCCCAAGCGCTCGCTCTGATGAACAACCCGATGGTCGTCGAACAATCACAAAAATGGGCTCAGCGACTTTTGGAGGAACAGCCCAAGGCAAGCGTTGAAGAACGGATTCAAACCCTGTTCCAGCAAGCCTTCTCGCGGTTGCCGACAGCACAGGAAGTCGAACTCGGCAAACAATTCATTGCTGCACAAGTCGAAGAACTCGGCGCAACGGAAAACGACCTGCCAGTCTGGATCGACTACTGCCACGTGCTGTTGAATTCGAAAGAATTCATCTTTGTGAATTGAAAACTCACATCGCAAAGCGAATGACGCCATTTAACACCGGGTGAGTCACCCGGTGAAGCAACACACACGCGTCGAATTACAAATGCTGGGACTCGTCCCAGCCTACATCGTTAATGAATTACTGTGGTGAAATCTGCCAGTTCAATCCAAAACCCGCATTTTCACATCTTTAAATTCGACCCACATTGGCTTACCAGCGTGTAACTGCAAAGCGAGAATTCCTTCAGCCAAGGCGAACTTTGGATGCTTGTCGGTGAAGTCTAAAATCAGCGTTCCGTTCATGTAGTGCTGAATGTGATTCCCTTTGGCAATGATGCGGACATCGTTCCAGCCATCAAGGTTGAACAGCTTCTCAAATCCCTTGGCATCAATCAGGTTTTCAATGACTTTTTTGCCATCCTGATTCCAGACTGCTTTCTCACCTGCGAGGCAAATTCGGCCCCGTTTTCCACCTTCGTCGTAGATGAACCCAGAGACGTTCGGAAACTTATTCTCGTTTCGAATTTCATGCTGGTATCCACGCACGACCCATTTGTTGCGAAGCTTCCCTTCAGTAATGTGCCGCGACCGATACTGAATTCCGGAGTTGTTCGTGGCTGTGCTACGAAACGTGATCTGCAATTCGAAGTCTTTCAGCTTTGCATCTTGGCAAATCAAGAATGTGTTCCCCTTGGCGGCAACTTCTGGTGTCGTCTCGCCATGAATGACCCCATCCTTGACGGACCACAAGCGTGTATCTCCATCCCAACCGGTCAAATCTTTCCCATTGAACAGGGACGTCCATTCCGCATCATCCGCAGCAAACAGGCCAACACAAAACAGGCAGGCAAACATCAAAGTAGCAAAGCGAATCATAATTTCCTCCGGAGGACAAACAAAAGGTGAGGCCCAGATTATGAACGATCTCTGCACAGAAATCCAAGTGTGAGGCATTCCTACAGTTAAAAAAGACGATTCCAGGTTAACGCTCCTGGTGCTTTCCGGTTCTGAAATGAAAGTGCCACATTTCAAGATCAAAACAGGGGCGAAGAGATGCTTCGACCAGAACGAATGACGACGCAAGAATCAACAAACGGCGTGCGAGGTCGCGTCGTCTGGTCGCCGATCAAGTCAATTTGGTTTTCGGCAATGGCAGCGACCGCCCTGCTTTATGGACCATCGACACTCTCTTGGGACACCGTAGCTGTCTGTTTTGTGTTGACCGTCTCGACACTCTGCTTTGGACATTCGGTCGGGCTGCATCGATTGTTGATTCACCGCAGCTTCAAATGCCCATTGTGGTTGGAAAAGTGCATGGTCTATGCCGGGGTGCTCGTCGGTATGGGCGGTCCACGCCGCATGGTCTACATGCACGAAATTCGAGACTGGGCACAACGGCAATCGGTTTGCCATCCATTCTACATTCACCAAAGCCATTTTCTGAAGGATGGATTCTGGAACCTTCACTGTGAATGCCGATTGGAAAACCCACCTATCTTTGCACCTGAAGAGAGAGTCACCAGCTCGATCTTTTATCAAATCCTCGATAAATTCTGGATGGCAGCACAACTCCCATTGGCTGGAATTCTCTACCTTTGTGGAAGCTGGGCATGGGTTGTGTGGGGGATATGTGTACGGGTTGTGGTTTCGCTTTGTGGTCACTGGTTGGTCGGCTACTTCGCCCACAATCATGGAGAAATGACATGGCGTGTGAACGGCGCATCCGTGCAAGGCTACAACGTGAAGGGACTGGGACTGCTCACCATGGGCGAATCCTGGCACAATAACCATCATGCCTTTCCGGAGTCTGCCAAGCTTGGTCTCGAAGCAGGTCAGCACGACCCTGGTTGGTGGCTGCTGGTCATGCTGAATAAATTCGGACTTGTCACCGACCTGACATTGCCGAAAGACATTCCTCTGCGATTGGAGTTAGAACGAGTGAAAAAACCGCCGGAGATCTGTTCCTCTCAATCGCTTAGTAAAAACTTAAGGGCAACCTGAGGCAAGCTACGGAAACTCTGCGTGTTCGCCAATCTTCAACTCCCTCACTTGGTTCTATCTGAACAATCGCGTACGCTTCGTGCCGGATCGATTGGCCCGAAAATACGGGTCCATATTTTGCAGGCACTGGTAGGATCTTATACCGTTTATGATTGTCACGATTGATGGCCCCGCTGGAACCGGGAAGAGTACTGTTGCAAAACAACTTGCTGCGACGCTGGGGTTCGAGCACCTCGACACTGGCGCGATGTATCGCATGATCGCTTCTCAAGCGGCAGTTGAAGGCGTTGACTTGAACGACTCAAGCTCCATCGCCCAGCTGGCGACTCGAGCTCAAATCAACTTCCAAAACGGAAAGGCGATGCTGAACGGCAGCGACGTCTCCGCCCAGCTTTCGGAATTCGGCCTGGCTGCATCAGTTGTCGCTCAGAATTCAGAGGTTCGCGAAGTCCTGGTTCAGCGACAGCGAGAGCTTGCCGAGAATCGAGACATCGTTTGCGAAGGGCGTGATCAGGGGACCGTTGTCTTTCCGAAAGCGGAGTGCAAATTCTTCCTCACGGCTACCGCAGAAATTCGAGCAAAGCGTCGGCTTGAAGAACTACTCGATAAGGGGAAAAAAGTTACTTATCAGCAATTACTTGATGAGCAAAATGAACGAGATCAACGCGACGAAAACCGCGAAGTTGCTCCACTTAAACCAGCAGCCGACGCCGAGATTGTTGATACCACAACACTGAGTATCGATCAGGTTGTCGAAGCTTTAGAGGAGTTGGTGCAAAGCGCCCAACAAAACCCTGGGACCGAGTCCTAACCTTCCAATCGTGACACCCTCTATTCCGTCATCTTCTCGCCGTCCCAAACCGGTTGCGGTGGTGGATAGAAACGGGAGTAGTAGGCAGGATAGTGATAGTATGAGAGTTGACTGGCTCGCCAGAATTGCAATTTCTTTAGCAAAGCATCCGTCAACACAGGGTGGTTGCCGCTGACATCGGTTGTTTCGCCAGGATCGGTCTTCAAATCAAACAACGTCACAGCCTGCAAGTGACGGTCCATCATCAGTTTCCAGCGTCCTCCCAGCAAAACGGCTTCCGCTTGATTCGTTGCATTATTCACATGAAAAAACAATAAACGATCCTCAGCGTCCAATCGATCTTTTGCGAACACATCCACCCCTTGAAAGTTTGGATGCGGATTCCAGTCGAGCAAACCCAGCAACGTCGGAACGAGGTCAACATGCTCGACGGGATAATCCTCCACGGTTGATTCAAGGAACTTCGGAGCATGAAAGACTGTCGCGACATGAATCATCGGCTGCACTGGTTCCTGAGCATGCCCGCAGTATCCATTCTCTTGAAATGCTTCACCATTTTCACCCAACACGATGAGAATCACATCGTTCAGAACTCCTAGCTCTTTGAGTGTTTCGACCATCCGCCCGACTTGAAAATCACAGTGGTGAATGCCGTTGTAGTAAGCGTTGCGAACCTTGTTTGTTCTCTCCTTGGGATACTGCATAAAAGAGACGTCGGCGTCGAGTTCACTCGGTTGAAAAGGCCGCTCGGCATCGTCTGGAACTTCGTAGGGAAAGTGAGAGGATTGAAAGTTCATACTCAGAAAGAAACGCTGGTCCGATTTCACTTGTTGCGTGACCCAATCAATCGCGCGGTCCATCGTCTGTCGGTCTTCCAGCTTCCCAGCAGAGAGAGAGCCAATCTTTAATTCGTGAGCAAATCCAGGATCGCGAACAACAGTTGCTGTCGCTTCACCGCTTCGTTCTGCGTCGTAGAACAAGTCGAGATTCGGCGTCTCCAGAAACTGGTCCATATTTCCCCAGGCTTCATTTTGCGAGGAGATAATCGCGGTTTCATAGCCAGCGTTTTTAAAGACATCAAACGCTAACGTTTTCGGCCAGGGATCTGCCGTGCTGTAGTAATGATGCTCGCGCGTACGCAGTGGGTAGAGCGATGAAACAAGACAAACATCCGCATAGTCAGAGTGTGTGCTCTGAGCATAAGCATTCGTGAACTGAACACCGCCTTCTGCCAAACGATTGATGTTCGGCAGAACTTCTCTTCCCTGATGAATCAGGTGAACAGTATCCGCACGCAATGCCTCGACTGCCAGAATAATTATGGAGGCGCGTTTGCCACTTGAGGTTGGTGGTGTCCATCGAACTGTGAGCGGAGTCAGTCTGGTCGTTTCCAGGTGCGGAGAAATTGGCTCCATGAGAAACTGATCCGTCGCCGAGAAGGCCAAAGTCGCGACCGGGTGCATGCGGGTTTTGATGACATGATATTTGGTTGCCCGCCGATGAAGACTCTGGTCGGTAGCAATGTTCCAGGCAGGTAGAAGTAATAGAATCGTGGTGACTTGCCATACCGTTCTCCAATAAAAGGAGTACTTCGGCGTCAAACTATGTTGATCACTTTTTTTAGTGAGTAGCTGAATGATTGTGGGACTGAAAATAAGGAAGGCAGCCACGAACAGTCCAACCAGAGAGAGTGCAATTCTTTCCGCGACGGTTAAATCGTTCCAGATCGATAGTGGTGGATTAATCAACAGGAATCGAAACGCTTCCAGATTTGCAAACTGCCCGACCTGAAAATAAAGCCCCCAGCTTCCGAAGTACACAAGCAACGCCAGACCGCTGGCAAGACCGACCAGAACGCGGGTGAGAATGTACATCACACGCGAATGCTGACGACTTCGCTCGATGAGTTTCCCGGTCCAATAGATCCCCCAGCTCAACGTCAACGAAAACCAGAAAAGCCAGAAGACGACGAACCAGCGGACCGGCCAGTCTTCTCGAAACGGCTGTGATGGCGAACTCAGCAACCCGACAAGTTCAGCAATAATCAAAACTGTGCAAAACAGAGCAAGTCGAATGTTCGGGAAGACAAACAACGTCAATTTTCTCAAGTTTTGAAAGAGAGCCAGCATGTTCAGTTGATGCAAAAGGTATTAAGCCGACGGTGAATTCTTGAATCACTGGTGAGTTTGTGAAACATAGCTTGGCGGAGTCGACCTGCTTCCCACACGAGGGATCTTGCGATGCCTTTTGAAAGAAGAATTTCGATCCTGCCGGTTGTATCGACCAATGATCAAGATGAAATTCAAACAAACAAGTCCCTCAGACCTTGCTTATGAAGAACTGGCATCTTGATATTTCTTCAAGAACTGTGAATCGATCCAGTTTTTAAGCCACCAGACCCAGCGACCTTCAAACGAAATTCGTCCTTGCTCACCGATCGCCGACCCGTTTCCCTTGTTGAGCAACTTCAAAAACTGTTGCTGCGGCTCGTACGGCTTTAGAGGTTCTCCGTGAAGAATTCGGTTTAAGTTTTCCCAGAGAATAGGCCCCTGACGAACTGCATAGACTCCCGCTTTAGGGACTTCGCGGTCTTGCATCGTGCCTGAATCTCCGACAACAAAGATCGGTAAATCCGCCAGCGTTTTCAATGTATTGTCAATAAGTAGGAACCCTGCTGCGTCGGTGGGTAATTCGAGTGAATTGAGAAGCGGTGGCGGAGTGGCTCCGGCACACCAGATCAACAGATCGCTTATGAGTTCACGACCATCTGAGAGCACGGCTCTGTTTCCGACCACCTGAGTCACACCTGTTCCGAGAAGAACTTCGACGCCGCGTTTTCGAAATTCGTTGCGAACACGTTTATTCAAACCATCCGTGGTTCCAGGCGTGAGTTCTTCACCTCGATGAATCAGCGTCACGCAACACGGTACGTTCACTTGCTCAGAGCTTTGTAATGTGCGTTGAATGAAATTCGGTATGCAAAAAGCAATCTCAACACCAGCAGCTCCACCACCAACGACGGTCACGCGAAAGCCTTCATCTCTTTTCACTTCTGTGTCATCGACCTGCTTCTCTATTCTCCTCAGGAAAGTTTGCATCGGTTTGACTGGAACCAGCGTCGCATCATCAGAGACCGAAACATCTGGCTTTGTCGTTGATCCTATTCCGATGGAAATCGCATCGAAACGGACTGCGGGTTGCCCCTCCAGCAGCACTTCCTGTCGGTCATTGTTAAGACCAGTGACAGTCCCCAGAATCAACCGCGCGCCAGCACGATCACAGAGTTGCTGAAGATCGATTTCCATCTGCTCCAGGTGATAGTTGCCTGCCAGCACCCCCGGTAACATACCTGAATATGTTGCTTTGGAATAATTGGAAATGCACACCAGACGCGTGTCGGGAATCGGTCGTCGAATCCACTCGCGAACAATATGTGCATTTGTATGACCGATGCCGAGCAAAACAACGGTTCGTTCGGATTGTGAATCGTTCATCATATTAAATGCACAAATTGCCGAGCAATTATTTCGCGCTGATTGATTCAATCATTTTCACAACCTGCTCTTCATCCCAGTTTTCTTCATTTGTGAGGAACATGAGCATCGCTGTGCCGTTTCGACTGGGAAAGACACCGGTCACTTGCCGGACAGCTTGATCTGAACCAGCTTGAGTTCCAGTCGAAAAAGTGAATTCAACCTCTTCGTCATCAATGACGAAACTACGAGTTTCCGTTTCAGTCACGTTGATATTTTGCGATTGGCCGTTCTGCTGTGTTTTCATCTGGTTCTCAAAGGACATTTTCATTTGATCCTCTGGGACATCTCCTGGCATCTTAAACTGCATCAAAACGAGGCCGTCCTGCTGACCATTATCACGTGAGTAGACCACCATATTCATATTGAAACCCATCGCTTTCGTGGTCATTCCGGTCTTTGGTTTGAACCCCTCTGGTGTTTGAATGTCCGCAATCAATTCCTGTATTTCGACGATCTCCGCAGGCTGATCCGTTATCTTGATTGCATTTCGGGCCAAATAATAACCGCCGCCACAACAGGCGATAACACACACTCCTCCTCCCACGAGGATCGCGATCAGAATCTTGATTCCTGTACTCATTCCGGCTTTAGGCTCGTCGTCAGACATCTCAGATCCTCCAAGTTAATATCAAATGCCACTCTAGTGAGGACTATACACAAACATAAGTGATCCGACGATGCGAGACCACCATCCTCGCTAGCAAACCCTATTCACGACAAACTCTCCACAGCCGATCCACTTTAGGACGGTTACGAAATCACCAATACGATACTCATCTCTTCCACAGTGAAGTTGCTGGCAACTGATAGGATGGATCATGTACCCTGTAGGCATTCCGGCCATATCGCAGAGAGAAACTTCCAACTGCGAGTCACCTTCCTGACTTATCAAACACTCACCGAACAGGACCAGAAATCTCATGCAACGAACTGGTTTTTTGATTGCCACAGTTGTTTTCTCACTTTCCACTTTTGGTCAGGCTGCGGAGAAGAATATCGTCTTCTTTATTACAGATGATGAAAGTCCCACGCTGGGATGCTACGGCGATCCTGTCGCCAAGACTCCAGCGATTGATCAACTTGCGGCAGACGGGACGTTGTTCCTGAACGCATTCGCAACGACGGCAAGTTGCAGCGCGAGCCGATCCGTGATTATGTCTGGACTGCACAATCACAAAAATGGACAATACGGACACCAACACGCTTATCACAAGTTTGCTTCGTTCGACAATGTGGTCAGTTTGGCAATGCCGAGAGTCTTGGCGAATGAAGGCTATCGGACTGCACAGATCGGCAAGTACCATGTCGCTCCGGAAGTTGTGTACCACTACGAAACGTATCTGAAAGGGAATGGTCGTAACGCCGTTCAGATGGCAGAAAATTGCCGGGACTTCATCAACAATAAGGATGACGATCGACCGTTCTTCATTTACTTCGGAACTTCTGACCCGCATCGAGGAGGAGGCATCGACCAGACTTCCAAACTGGAACTGAAGCCGGATTTATTTGGAAACAAGCAAAACGATGAGGCACACGCTGGCGTTGAAGAAGTTTTCTACGATCCGGCAGATGTCGTGATTCCCCCGTTCCTTTCCGACACGCCTGAGACTCGCGAAGAACTCGCACAGTATTACCAATCCTGTTCGCGAATTGATCAGGGACTTGCCCGGCTGGTGAAGATCCTCAAGGAAGCCGACCTCTATGACAAAACGATGATTATCTTCACATCCGATCATGGCATGGCCTTTTCCGGCGGCAAGACGACTGTCTTCGAAGCCGGGTTACGAGTTCCGTTTGTCGTGCGGAATCCGTACCAAAAAAAACGCGGAGTGCGATCTAACACAATGATCAGTCACATCGACATCACGCCTTCCCTCCTCGATTTCGCTGGTGGTCTCAATTCGAAAACGAATGGTCCCAACAAATGGGTTGACCCCAACAAATTCTGGAAAGAGCGCGGCGAGAATCTGAAAGAAAATCGCAACGGCGGTCACAAATTCAAAAGCTATCACGGGAAGTCATGGATTTCAGTTCTTGGAGAACCTGACGCCCAACATTGGGAAACGATTTTCGCCTCGCACACGTTCCATGAAATTCAGATGTACTATCCAATGCGCGTCGTCCGAGATAAAGAGTATAAGCTCATCTGGAATATCGCCCACGGATTGCCGTATCCCTTCGCCTCAGATCTTTGGCGAGCCTCCTCCTGGCAAGCACAATTCCAAAAAGGGATGACCGCACCCTACGGTCAAAAAACCGTCGGAGACTATATTCATCGACCTCAATTCGAGCTGTACCACATCTCCAAAGACCCGCATGAGTCAGACAATCTCGCTGGCAAAACGGAGTACGCAGAAACCCTGAAGAAGTATCAGGAGAAACTGAAAGCGTTCCAGAAAGAGATGAACGACCCATGGATCATAAAATGGAAATACGAGTAGTTGATTCTCTTACGTGCTTCTTTTCTGCAACTTCACCTTCTCTATGATAACGTTTTAATTCCAAACAATGCCTCTCAACATACCGACAATCGATTGCTCACAGGGAGACGCTGAAACCCTGTTTGCTGAACTACGTGAAAAGCTCAGCCCGCGCGGTAATGTCGTCTCTGCGGCGGGCCGACAACGCACCATCGAACTCTTTGGCGAACCGCTTTCTCCACAACAAGTTGTCGAGCGAATTTGCTCGGACGTGCGCGATCAAGGATTGCCAGCGCTGTTGAGCTACACGTCGAAGCTCGATCAAAAAGACCTCACCGCCGAGACGATTCGTGTTTCTACCGACGAAATCGCCGCTGCACATGCCAGTGCCGATGAATCTTTTTTGGAAACGGTTCGCCAGATTCGTGATAATATCATGGAGTTCCAGACGGCGATTCTCAATTCAGACGTCTCAGTCGTTCGAGAGAATGGAGATTCACGCGTCGAGTTACGGCAGCGTTATCTCCCGTTGCGACGTGTTGGAATTTGCGTACCAGGCGGTGCGGCTGCTTACCCTTCAACCGTATTGATGACAGCCGTTCCGGCTCAGGCAGCTGGCGTTCAAGAAATTGCGATTGTTGTGCCACCGACGGAATTTGGGGCTTACAATGTCGATATGCTGGCGACTTGTCATGAACTCGGAATCACTGAAATTTATCGTGTTGGCGGGGCACAAGCGGTTGCATCACTGGCGTATGGAGTGGAAGGCATCGAACGTGTCGACAAAATTGTCGGTCCAGGCAATCTCTTCGTCGCACTCGCGAAACGACACGTCTTCGGCGAAGTCGACATCGACAGCATCGCCGGTCCGAGTGAAGTCATCGTCCTCGCCGATGATTCGGCAAACCCCAAATTTGTCGCGAGTGATCTCATCTGCCAAGCGGAACATAGCCCCGGCTCCGGTGTCCTCATCACTTGGCACGCTCAGTTGATCGACGCCGTACGAGATGAACTTGAGAAGCAACTGAGCCAGTTAAGCCGAGGCGATTTGGCGCGGCAATGTCTGGAAGATTACGGAGCATTCATTCTCGCACGCGATGAGGACGAAGCGACGAGACTGACGGACTTACTCGCCACCGAACACTTACACATCTCGACGAACAACCCGGAATCGATCCTCGCCAGGGTCCAGAATGCCGGCGCGATCTTTCTCGGACATTACACACCTGTTGCACTCGGCGATTACGTCGCCGGGCCTTCGCATGTTCTCCCAACCGGTGGAACAGCTCGATTTGCGAACGGACTTTGCGCGAACGATTTCCTGAAACGATCATCAATCATCTCCTACAACGAATCGGCACTGACTGGCGACGCCTCTGCTATCCAAACGATGGCCGACAAGGAAGGCCTCACTGCACACCGGGCGAGCGTTGACATTCGTTTGGAGAATGAAAACTGACCATCAATTTCGCATTCATCCACCTTAATAACATCTAGTTCACGAACATGGCCGGTTCAGAGCCTCAACCAATTTTCAACTCCACGAACGTTCAGGCACAACGTTGGCACGAGTTTCTCGAAATGGCGGTTACCGTTTCGCGAGCCTCTGGGGGAGCGCTATGGTCCGTTGAGCATCAGCAACCGGTTCTGCTCACTCAGCATCAACTTGGTGAGCAACGTCTCGATGAAGTCCATCAGCTCTGGTCTGGTCACGCTGAATGCCTGAACACGGTCATCGACACCAGGCAATCCAAAACGTTCGATGCAAATTTTGAACAAGCAGGGAAAGTTCAGCCACTGCACCTGTTGCTGTTGCCCATTGTGTCAGAGTCAATAGTTCAGATGGTACTCGAACTGTTTCTCCCGCAACCGGCGAAACTTCCGCTCGAACAGATTGAAGCCTCGGTCCGTCAGCTACTCACTTGGGCCGCTCCTGCTGAGGTCACACCCCCCAGCGATTCTTCCGCCGTTGATTTCGCGACTTGGCTGACTCAGATTCATCGACATCTCGATCTCGATAAAACGTGTTTCGCCATGACGAATGAAACACGTACATGGTCGGGTTGGGATCGCGTAAGTCTTTTCATTCAAGAAGGGAAAAAGCTGAAGCTGAAGTCTGTCAGCGGTGTGGATGTTCTCGACCCTCGGTCGACGACCGTCACGATTCTGGAATCAACTGCGAACGCATTCGCTGATCAAGTAGAGCCAGTCAGTTCATTTCAGGAATTGCCAGATAAGATCCTGCAAGAGTATCAGACACGAACAAACTCAAAGCACGTCGCCGTCATTTCCCTTCATGGAGATTCAGGAACTCAAAAACAACATTTCATTGGCAGTCTCATTTTTGACTGCTTCGATCAGGCCGAACAACGAGTTCGAACGGTCGACGATCTCCAGATTGCCTCTCGTCATGTTGCCGCAGCTCTCCAGCATTCCCTTGAATATGAATTCGCAAAGACAACTCCTGTTCGGCGAATTGTTCGTGCTGTTCTTTCAAAGCGTTTTGCAAAAACAATTTTGGCAGTCCTGGTGCTTTTCGCACTGGCTCTCTTTCTTTGCCAGAAACAGACAACACTCACAATCACTGGGACAGGTTTATTGGAACCAGCTCGGCAGCAGGATGTCTTCGCTGTTTCTAATGGACTGATTGAGACGCTGCATGTTTCACAAGGGCAGAAAGTTCAGGCGCAAGACGAACTCATCACACTGCGTAGCCCGGAACTGGAATTTGAAATCAATCGCCGTCAAGGTGAGCTTCAAACAGTCCGTCAGCAGATTTCTGATTTGGAGAAGCTGAGAACCGATCCTCGCAGAGCCGCTGAGTTACAGAAAACCGCGAACGAACTCGCCGCGCGAGGTGAAGAACTCAAAACCGTTGAAAAGAGTCTTCAGCAGCAACTCGATCAACTTGCCCAACAATCTGCCGATCTCGTTCTCCTCAGCCCCATTAGCGGCGAAGTGATTACCTGGAATCTCAAATCTCTGCTCGCCGAAGACCGACCTGTCTCGCGAGCAGATCGATTGCTTTCCATTGCCAATTTATCCGGTGCCTGGAAGGCAAAGCTGCACGTTGATCATCGCGACATCGGACCAGTCCTTGATGCGTACGACCAAAAGATAATTTCAATCACTTTCGTCACAGCGGACACTCCAGAATCACCCAAAGCCGCCACGATCACAGAGATCGCACCGACGGTCACTACCGACGCGATCAGCGGGACAACGCTGGTACTCGAAGCGAAAGTGGACCGCAAGACGATCCCGGAAATTCGCCCCGGAACAACCCTGCTCTTTCGCATTGATTGCGGTGAAGCCCCCACAGGTTACGTCTGGTTCCGACGACTCATCGAGCGAATCCATTCCTGGTGGACGTTATTGTGAAATGCGTATTGCGTGAGTGCGTACTCCTCAGCCATTTTCGTTCTGTCGCAGCAACCACAACATCAAGCCTTTCGCAAGATGCATTCGATTTTCTGCCTGATCGAAAACAATACTGCGTGGGTCGTCCATGGCTTCTTCGGTCACTTCAAGTCCTCGTCTGGCTGGCAGGCAGTGCATGAATAAGACATTGTCACCGGCAGCATCCAGCAATTCTTGATTCACCTGAAAGTCGGCGAACTCTGCGGCGCGTTTTTCTTTTTCGGCTTCCTGCCCCATGCTTGCCCAAACATCGGTGTAGATGACATCCGCGTCCGCAGCTGCTTCCTGGGGGTTCTTGGTCTGCGTCAACTGGAGTGCTGGAAACTCTTTCTGCACACGAATGACGAAGTCGTCGCTCAGCCAGTACCCGTCAGGTGCGGCAACAGTGATGTTCGCTTTCAAGTGCCCACAAGCGATTGCGAGAGATTTCGCGACGTTGTTGCCATCACCAACGTAGACGATGTTTTTTCCGGTGATGCCGCCAAGATGTTCCTGAATCGTCATTACATCGGTGAGTGCCTGACATGGATGGTAGTCGTCCGACAATGCGTTGATGACTGCGCAACCGGCATGTTGGGCAACGGTCTCGATCAGCTCTTGCGAGAAGGTTCGCAGAATAATGATGTCCGCATACCCACCCAGGACTTTGGAAATATCCTCAATCGTTTCGCGACCATCGAGACCCGCTTCCTTTCCGGAGAGAAAGATGCTTGTCCCGCTGAGTTGGCTGATGCCAGCTTCAAAGCTGACGCGCGTTCGCAGCGATGGTTTTTCGAAGACTTGCACAACGACGCGCCCTGCACAGTGCGCGATTCGTGTGCCAGATTTCGTTTCGGCTTTGAGTTTGTTCGCGAGTTTCAGGATCTCGCCAACCTCAGCGGTCGTCAGATCAAAAAGAGAAGTGAGATGTCTCATGGAAGATGCTCTCCCGTTATCGTGCTATCGTGGAAATGCAATACCGTAGAAAAATCAATAGACAGTTGCAGCGGAGTTTCGGTTCGCTGAAATCTGCCAAATTTTGTTTTATTCCGTCCCACCCTTGTACAGCTTCCGCTGCATGTTCGGCTGGTAAGGAGTCCAGTTCGAAGTCGCGTTTGGATCGGAATCGATGAGCGAATAAAACTCGTTTGTTTTTGCGTCGAGGTTATCGAGATGATGCAACGCAATCGCTTCAAGTGTCATCGGAACCTTCGGGCTGCCGAACTCCTGCGTTCCGTGATGACTGAGAATCATGTGCTTGATGCGCAGAACTGTCTCTTGCGGAAACGAACGTCCGGTCGTTTCTTCTGTCACTCGAATTTTGTCAGAAAGCATCTCAACTCCCATCACCAGATGACCGATCAATTGCCCTTCATCTGTGTATTGGAAAGACGAGTCGTAACTGAGTTCTCGTATCTTGCCGAGATCGTGCAGGAAGATTCCGGTCAACAATAAATTCAGGTCAACGTTCGGGTACAAATCAGAAATACGAACAGCGGTTTCGGACAAATTGACGATGTGATCAAGCAATCCGCCACTGTACGCATGATGCAACCGGATTCCCGCTGGAGCCGACTTCAAGCCATCAACAATTTCCTGATCTGACAGAAACGATTGCATCAGCGCTTTCAAGTCGTCGTCGGTGATTCCGAGCAGAATTTCCTGCAGCTTGGCAAATTGCTCTTCGACGTTCGTGTTTGACTTCGGAAGAAAATCTTCTGGATCAATCTCTTCTCCATCTGCTGGATCGATCCGCATCAGGATCATTTGCAGGTTTCCCTGAAAGAGCTGCACTTTCCCTTTCACGCGAACGTAGTCACCTTCGACAACATGATTGACTGCGGATTCGTTCACGTTCCACAACAGTCCGGAAATCTGACCGGTTCGATCACGAAGCTGGCTCAGGAAGTAGCTGTCGCCATTTCGATTCGCGCGAACCTGTCGCTCCGCAAGGAGAAAAATCTCCTCGACGTTGTCTCCATCTTGTAATTCATTGACGAAAGTTCGCGTCATCACACCACCGCAGATCTCTTGGATCGAATTGAATCACCGCCGAAATTTGTGAATATCAAGGCACATTCACAGTGAAATGCGAGCTTCAACCAATGCAGAAAAGGAAAACGCCGACCAAAGGATCGGCGAAGGGAAGCGAAAAATGCTAACCAGATGAAAGGAAATCCTCAATGCCAATCGAGAACTAAACGCTCACGCATCCACAATTGTTGATCAGTCTTTCAGGACATCGCCCAGAGAGAACTTGATGAAATCAATTCTTTGATATGCAGAACCGCCGAGATCTCCTGCCTCGAAAAAGAGACCAAATTGATCTCCCTGGGGCGTGAGCCTAACCAAATCGCTATATGCAGCAGGCCCTTTGTGCAAAAGCGGGCCATCTTTCCAAGACTTCGTTTCGTCGATCGAGTAACGCAAACGCAAGTCGCTACGACCTTTGCCGGTTGGGCCGTTTTCATCTGGACCTGAGAAAAGAATGACGTTTTGTTTGTCGCCGTTCGCCGTCGACGCAGCACGCAATACGGCGCACTGAACAACGGGAGGATCTATTGTTGCATCAATAGGAAACAACCATTTGTATTGTTTTTGTGGTGACGGCAGAAACGTTTCGCCTCCGTCGTTACTGTAGGCTTGTCCACGAGACCCTGGTGCCTTGCCGTTTTGATCTCTCGAATTGAAGTAAACGCGCCCGTCGTTCAACTCCACCACAGTTGTTTCATTCGAGTTGATGCCGTCTTCGTATGTGTCATCAATGGCTCCCATCTTCCAGGTCGTGCCGTGATCATCACTGTAGAAGGCCTGCATGCCAAGTGGTCCCTTGTCGGCTCCATCGTCGCCAAGTCGATGATCGGCAGGGACGAGCAAACGTCCTTTGTACTTTCCATGCTGCAATTGAATTGAATGAACCGGACCGGTTGCGTACCAACCCCACGAATCAAGTTTGACGTCCGAAGTGATCTCGCGTCGCTTCGACCATGTTGCGCCGTGGTCGTCGCTATAGACAACATAGACGCGATCATTTTCAACCGTGTACGGCAACCAAATTCGACCTGGATGCTTGGGGTCCAACAGATCAACAACCGGCGCCGGATTCCCGACAGTGACCGGATTGCCAGGATAGAGTTTTTGATAGCCATCACTCTCTTGCACAACTTGCAGCTTTCCCCAAGTGGCTCCCTGATCTGTTGACCGCTTTACAACAAGATCGATCTCGCTGGCATCGCCGCCTTCGCGAGCTTCGCAGAACGCGAGCAAGTCACCGTTCGCCGCCCGAATGATCGCCGGAATGCGATAGACGTTGTAACCTTCCGTCTTCGCTTTGAAGACCGTCACCGGTTCGGCGGCTCGACTTTGTCCGGTCAGTACAAGAATCAGCACGACAGAAGTAATCAAGGTCTTCGACATGAATTTTTCCATCTTCATATTTATCAGGTTAAGTGAATTTCAGAACCAATCAGGTTAGCATGGTTCGTACGTTTCAACGACTCACAATGAGAAGGCGACATCAATGACCAACACTAACCGCCGAAATTTTCTCCAGGCGTCAACGTTGACAGCGCTAGGAATCGCTTCAATGAGTGAAAATCAATCGGCGAACGCCGCGACATCAGAAACAGCAGCGCCGGAACCTTCGTTTCGCGATCACCTGCAAAGATGCCTCGGCGGTCCCTGGCCTGAAGCGAACGATTTGAAACCAGTCATCATCAAGACTGAGCAGAAGGTAGGCTATCAACTTCAGTGGGTGACATATGAAGCCGAGCCGGGTGATGCGATTCCGGCGATCTTGATGATCCCTGATGGAGTTTCTTCCAAATCACCAGCGCCAGGCATTTGCGTCTGGCATCAACACGCCGGGCAATGGCACTTGGGAAAGACCGAACCCGCCGGACTGGACGGGAACCCGATGCACCACACTGGTCTTGAACTGGTCAAGCATGGGTATGTTGTTTTGTGTCCTGATGCACTTTGCTTTGAAGAACGGCAAGACTCCGACAAGAAACTGAAAGGAGGCGCGTTCGAACGATATGAATTCCTGAAGCAAACCGTCTCCGGGAAATGTATGGCGTGGAAGAATATTCTCGACATGCGGCGCGCGGTCGATTACATCTCCACTCGCCCGGAGGTCGACGCGGACAAACTCGGTTGCTACGGACATTCAATGGGATCAACACATACCTGGCTGGTCGGTCCCTGGGACGAACGGTTGAAATGCCTTGTCGGCAATTGCTGCCTGCCGACATACGCAGCAATTGATCGAGCAAAAATCCTGCACTGCTTCCCGAATTTCATCCCAGGCATTTACGAATATGGAGACACTCCAGACATCGCCGGGTTGATCGCTCCGCGCCGTTTGCATCTTAATTTCGGCGAGACCGATGGCGGGTCACCAATAGAAGAAGTCAGAGCTGGCATCAAAACCATTCAAGACGCCTACTCCGCCGCTGGTGCAGGTGAACAGTTCACATCATATATTGAACCGGACACGGGTCACGTTCTCTCCCCGAAGATGTGGGAGTTGACGAAAGCGGCTTTTCAAGAGACGCTGATGAAAGTGACATAAGAGTAGAATTACGAATACGAGTTTAGAATTTGGAATGCGTCAGTTGTTGGCTGACCAGTTCTCACAATAAAGATCCAAGGATTTTCTCCATGCGTTGTTTTGTCATTACTTCTCTACTGCTCCTCTGCATCGCTTCCACATCGTGGTCTGAAGAATCGAACGAAATTGAGAAGGCGCTTCAGCATCGCGTGATTGAGCCAGATCTATCCTGGCAAGAGGTGCAAACATACACGGAATCTCGCGTTCGCCCGATGCCGGAGGTGACGACGATCAAAGCTTGGGAGAAGTACATCGAAGGTCGACGGCAAGCCGTTTTCAGTGATGTAATTTTTCGAGGTGAAGCAGCAAGCTGGCGCGACGCAGAAAAGAAGGTTGTGTGGCTGGACACCATTGAAGGTGGTCCGGGATATAAAATTCGCAAGCTGCAATACGAAGCAATTCCAGGGCTCTGGATTCCGGCAGTGCTCTACGAACCTGAGAACCTGAACGGGAAAGTTCCGGTTGTCATGAACGTGAACGGTCACGATGGCTCAGGCAAGGTTGCCGAATACAAACAACTCCGCTGCATCAATCATGTCAAACGGGGTATGATCGTTTTGAATGTCGAATGGCTTGGCATGGGACAACTTCGCACTGATGGATTTAACCATTACAAAAGCAATCAGATCGATTTGTGTGGAACCTCAGGCATCGCGACTCATTTCCTGTACATGACGCGAGGTCTTGACATCCTTCTGGAACACCCACATGCCGATCCCAAACGTGTTGCCGTTGCTGGTCTTTCAGGAGGGGGTTGGCAGACGATTTTCATCACTTCGCTTGACTCCAGAGTCACTCTCTCAAACCCTGTCGCCGGGTACTCCAGTTACAAAACGCGAGCGAGGTTTCCCACCGACCTTGGAGATTCGGAACAGACACCCGTCGACCTCGGCATGACTGCCGACTACAACCACCTGACCGCAATGCGCGCTCCGCGCCCGACGTTGCTGACATTCAACGCCGAAGACAATTGCTGCTTCAAAGCCGACCACGCCCCTGGTCCGCTGGTCGCAGCGTCACAGCCAATTTTTGGTCTTTACAACAAGAGCGACAACCTACGCACGCACGTGAACACCGATCCTGGGACGCACAATTTCGGTCTCGACAATCGGCAGCAACTCTACAAAATGATCGGCGATCACTTCTTCACAGGCGACTCGAATTTCTCGTCTGAAGAAATTGCCTCTGCTGACGAAATCAAAACCAAAGAGCAACTGCATGTCGATTTGCCGGAAGAGAATTTTGACTTCCACACGATTGCTTTGAAGTTGATGAAAGACCTTCCGGTCAAGTCTTCACAGAGCATCGATCAACAACGCGAACAGTTGAAAGCAATCCTGCGACTTGAACATTACGAAGTCCAGCCTGTGCAAAGTATTGACTTGGATAGCAAGCAGGGAACAGCCAAAGCCTGGCGGTTAAAGCTCGGTAGCGACTGGACGATCCCGGCGACTGAGTTCACTCCAGAAGGCAAAGCGAACGCCACTGTCATTTTAATATCCGATGAAGGTCGTGGAAGCACGGCAACTTCAGTCGCGGCGCTACTCGCCGCTGGTAAGCGAGTCATCGCGATTGACCCGTTCTACTTTGGGGAATCGAAAATTTCGAAACGAGACTTTCTGTACGGACTGCTCGTCTCTACAGTCGGCGAGCGACCATTGGGTATTCAAGTGGCTCAAGTTTCTGCCGTCACCGAGTGGGTCAAGAAGGAGAGCAACGACCCCATTGAAATTCACGCCCTCGGAAAACGGACAGGCTTGATTGCTCTCACGACCGCCGCACTGAACCCGCAATTGCTGAGTCGTGTTGAAATCAAAGACGGCTTCGACAGTCTCAAGCAAATCATCGAACAAGACATGAACGTCTCGCAAGCGCCGGAACTCTTCTGCTTCGGGTTGCTAGAATCATTTGATATTCCGCAACTCAAGCAACTTGCAAAACCGTGCGTTGTCGAGAAACAGTAGAGAGACATCTTCAGCCGTACTTTTCAGAATGTACGGTGAACTCTCAGAAAATCCAGAGCCTGACGTACCAGTTGACCCAGTCTCCGAGGAAAGGAATCATTCCACAAAGAACCCACAATGGCTCATAAAATGCTGCCACGTAATAGCTGCCATCGACGTACTTGGCGCCAAGCCAAATCCAGTACATCGGACCGATTGAAAAGACGTATAGTCCAAACAGGATAATCATCTGCTCGGTGCTGGCGATGAGGTAATCAGCGAGCCAGCCGGTCGATTCCTCCTCTTTGCCGGAGTCCTCAACAACAGGATTCTTTTCTGGGTCAGTAACAGTCGACATGGAAATCGTTTTTTGTGAATGAAGATGACCACTCCCTTTTCCCACACTCGTGTCAAATTAGCAAGACCAGTCGGGGGATGGACTAGGGGCTAGGGAAAAAGGAAGTAGGCCCGAATGTGCCGGTCGAGTGCTGCTTTCCCCTTGTCCAGGCGCAACCTAACGCGCCAGTCCGACTCGAATCATGCCGGTGTCGTCCAAGTCAAACTCTGCACCTGATGTGTATTCGAGATCACGGCTGAATACGTAGCCACCTTCAAGGAACCAAGTCGAACCTTCCGCCTGTGTATGCTCAATCCCGAGCGCGAGTTTCAGGTCTCCATACGTTGCGACGTCGTCGGTTCCGCTGGATCGTTCAATCGCCCATGTTCCTCCTCCGAATTCACCACTTAAGTAAATTGACCGTTCGCGATTTCCGTCGTTGAAATACTGGTACGATATTTTCGGTTTCGGAAACATGATATCAAACTTAAGTTCTGGCATTCCTTCTGGAACGTAAGTCACACCAGCCACCGGAAGAGCCGACACATCTTCTCGATCAAGATAGATAAACCCGAATGCAAACTTGAGTC
>DAOUPA010000168.1 GCA_030626405.1 Planctomicrobium sp. | reverse complement strand
ATCGCACCTTGCGATGAGAGGAAACGTCTCTTCTTCATTGGTTAACGATTCGGCGTGGCACTCAAACAATTACATACTGACACAGACATTCTGTTAGAATGCGCACCGTTAATATTCGTACTGGTAAGAGCCTATGCAGATGAAAGCTCGAATAATCACGTGTGCCATTGTGATCAGTCCGTTCGTAGTGCTGGCTTCGCTGGCCGAAGGTGCAAATGAGTCTTCGGAGCAGCATGCGCTGGGATTCGCTCGCGATGTGCTGCCCATTCTTTCGGATCACTGCTTCAGTTGCCACGGGCCTGACGAAGGAAGCCGGGAGTCCGGGCTGCGACTGGATGTGCGCGAACATGCTTTAAAACTGAACGATGGTGTGGCTGCGATCGTTCCCGGACAGCCGAATGCCAGCGAAGCGATTCTCCGTATCCGAGCGACTGACGAGGACGTCGTAATGCCACCACCGGATGCGCTGAAGCCACTGACAGATGCCGAGAAAGAAATCCTGGAACGCTGGATTGCTAGCGGTGCTCAGTACGCGGGGCATTGGGCATTCAGTCCACCTCAGCGAGTGAATCCACCAGCGGTCCGCGAGAGTACCTGGACACGGAATGCCATCGATCGATTCATTCTCAATCGATTAGAATCAGCTGGACTTTCTCCGTCCCCGGCAGCGAAACGCCACACATGGCTGCGTCGCGTGACTCTGGATCTTACCGGTCAGCCGCCGACCATCGAAGAACTGGATGACTTCCTGGGCGATGATTCGCTGAACGCGGAGAGTCAAGTCGTTGATCGGCTTCTGGAGTCGGAAGCACATGCCGAGCGGATGGCGCTTCACTGGTTAGATGCGGCTCGGTACGCAGACACCAACGGTTACAACAATGACGAAACCCGAACAATGTGGCCCTGGCGGGATTGGGTGATCGATGCATTTCATTCCGGAATGCCGTACGACCAGTTTTTGACCGAGCAACTGGCTGGCGACTTGCTTCCTGATCCCACTATCAGCCAGCGAGTCGCCACTGGATTCAATCGCAACCATGTGCTGACAACCGAAGGTGGGATTATCCCAGAGGAGTATCAGGCGGAGTATGTTGCTGATCGAGTCCACACAACCGCAACCGTGTTCATGGGCGTTTCATTACAGTGCGCTCGTTGTCATGATCATAAATTCGACCCATTCTCACAGCGTGATTTTTATCGATTTGCCGCTTACTTCAACAACATTCCAGACAAAATTGTTGCGTATGACTCGGCGCGAATGGCTGAGCCTGTGCTGAAAGTCCCTTCGCTTGTCCAACGGCAGGAACTGGACCAACTCAATGCTCAACGGGAGCAACTGCAGGCTCGATTGAAAACGCGAGAAGACAGCATCGACGCCAACGTCACGATCTGGGAAACGACACTGACTCCAGAGGCGATTTTAGAACTAGGATCGCTGGGGGTATCAGTACATTTCGGATTCGATGAAACCGAAGGTGACAAGACGTTCGATTCTGTCGATCCAAGTCGGAGCGGTGTGATTCACGGGCCTGTCGTTCGAGTTGAGGGTGTGAAAGGACGGGCTTTGCGATTTGATGGTTCGACTCATGTGAACGCCGGGCAAGTCGGTAGTTTTGACGGTGACGAACCGTTTTCGCTGGCGGCGTGGTTTCGAGCAGATTCCGCTTCGGCTGGGGCGATACTGTCGAAGATGGACGATGGCAATGCCTATCGCGGGTATGACATACTGGTTATGAACGGCAAACTGGAAACTCACTTTGTGAACCATTGGCCGGACAAGGCCTTCTTGACCGTCACGAAACAACCGATCTCGCTCAATGAGTGGCATCACGTTTTGGTGACCTACGATGGTTCTCGTCAAGCTGAAGGAGTACAGCTCTTCATTGATGGCCAACTCCAAGAAGTCGATGTCACCACGAACAATAGACTCGACGGACCGTTAACAACCGACAAGCCGTTTCATATCGGTCGCCGACATGCTTCGGTTCCATTTCACGGATTGATTGATGACGTGCAGGTGTTTTCCCTCCGGTTTTCTCCTGCTGAAGCCATGCTGTTGGCCAAAGAAGGTCGCCCCCCCGAACGCCTCTCTACGATCCTCGCAGTTCAGCCGAAGGACCGCAGCAAAGAACAGCAGGAGCAGTTGCGGCAAATCTACACTGATCGATTTGACATGGAATCGCGCCGAATGCGGGATGAGTTGAAGACAATTCTCGGTCGGATTGAATCTGTAGAAAAGGCGATCCCCGTGACGATGGTGATGCAGGAAATGGAAGAACGACGGCCTACTCACATCCTGAAACGCGGGCAGTATGACATGCTCGGAGATCAAGTCAGCCCCGGGCTTCCTACTTTTCTGATCACTCCAGGTACGACACCTGAGACAACTCGTCTCGATCTGGCGCACTGGTTAATCGATCCCGCTCATCCGTTAACGGCACGTGTTGCCGTGAATCGCTGGTGGGAGATGATATTCGGTATCGGACTGGTGGAGACAACGGAGGACTTTGGCGTCCAAGGGGCCCAACCTAGTCACCCAGAATTGCTCGACTGGCTGGCGGCCGAGTTGATTCGGCAGAAGTGGAACCAACGTGCCATCCTGAAACTGATTGTACTCTCAGCCACGTATCGGCAATCTTCCAATGTCACGCCTCAGCTTCTGGATTCTGATCCTCAGAACCGCTTGCTGGCTCGTGGACCTCGGTGGCGGTTGCCAGCCGAAATGGTTCGTGACAACGCGCTGGCAATCAGCGGACTGTTGCACCGTCAAGTAGGTGGCCCCAGCGTGCGGCCGTATCAGCCAGCTGGCTTGTGGGAAGATGTCTCCGTGTCACGCCGTGATAAATACGTTGCTGACACAGGCTCGGGACTCTATCGACGAAGCATGTATACATTCTGGAAACGCACCTGCCCGCCGCCGAGCATGTCAGCATTTGACGCACCCGACCGCGAGACTTGCGTCATCCGCCGTGCACGGACAAATACTCCGTTGCAGGCACTTGTCCTGTTAAATGATCCGACCTATGTCGAAGCAGCGCGAGCGTTCGCCGAGCTGATCACTCAACATGATGGCGACGACACTCAGCGTCTGAACTACGCCTTTCGGCGCGCCGTGTCTCGGCTCCCTGAAGAAGCTGAACGAGCCGTAGTCAAAGACCTCCTTGCTGCCGCTCGCAAGCGTTTTACCACTCAGCCGGATGCTGCGGAAAAGCTGTTATCGGTTGGCAGCTCAAAGTACATCTCGACCATTGAGCTTGCCGAACTAGCGGCATGGACGTCGGTGGCTAGCATTCTCTTGAATCTTGACGAAACAATTTCGAAGCCATGAATCCAATTCTTGAACACCAACAATTGCTTAATCGTCGACTGCTTCTCCAAGGGTCGGCGAGCAGTATCGGATTGGCTGCATTGTCGTCGCTACTAGCTCGAGATGCGACTGCCGAATCGCGCAGACCAAATGTCAGTGCTCCACATTTCACGCCGCGTGCGAAACGAGTTGTGTACCTGTTTCAATCTGGTGGCCCTTCGCATCTGGAGTTGCTGGACTACAAACCTCAACTAAAAAAGCTGCACGGTAGCGAGCTTCCGGATTCCATCCGTCGTGGTCAACGATTAACCGGCATGACGTCCGGTCAGGACAGTTTCCCCGTCATCGCACCGAAGTTCAGTTTTCGGCAGTGCGGTCAAGCCGGGACTTGGCTCAGCGAACTATTGCCGTACACTGGGCGCGTGATGGACGATATCTGCGTCATCCGTTCGATGCACACAGAAGCCATCAATCATGATCCCGCGATCACACTGATTCAGACGGGTTCACAACAGCCGGGACGTCCTTCGATGGGCGCCTGGGTCAGCTACGGACTCGGCAATGAAGCCGACGACCTGCCCGCGTTCACAGTGTTGATTTCGCACGGTTCTGGAAAGGATGCGAATCAAGGACTGCTCGAGCGACTGTGGGGGGCCGGATTCCTGCCGTCCAGCTATCAGGGAGTCAAGCTTCGTAGCGATGGCGATCCTGTGCTGTATCTCGCGAACCCACCAGGCATCGATCGCAGCTTTCGACGACAAATGCTGAATGGACTGGCACGACTTAACCAACACCAATTGGCATCGTCTGGAGATCCTGAAATCGCAGCTCGAATCGTTCAGTACGAGATGGCGTTTCGGATGCAGCAGTCAGTCCCAGACTTGGTTGATTTGTCATCAGAACCCGCCAGTACATTCGAACTCTATGGTGAAGAGTCACGAACGCCTGGGACCTTTGCGGCCAACTGTCTGCTGACACGACGCATGCTGGAACGCGGCGTCCGCTTCGTTCAGCTTTACCACCGGGGCTGGGATCAGCACGGCGGTTTGGCGAGTAACATCCCGAAGCAATGTCGAGACGTCGACCAGCCGCAAGCGGCATTGATCACGGATTTGAAGCAGCGCGGCATGTTGGACGACACGCTGATTATCTGGGGCGGGGAATTCGGACGTACAGTTTACGGACAAGGGGGAGTGAAGGAAGACTACGGTCGAGATCATCACGGTCGCTGCTTTTCCATGTGGATGGCAGGAGGCGGAATTCGTGGTGGCTATGTACACGGCGAAACCGATGACTTCGGCTATAACATCGTTCGAGACCCTGTTCACATTCATGACCTGAATGCAACAGTGCTTCACTGTCTGGGGCTGGACCACCGGCGACTGACCTTCCGCCAGCAAGGCCGTGACTACCGCCTGACCGACGTTCACGGTAACGTCATGCAATCACTGCTGACCTGACAATTTTCGATCATGACCTGCGACCCTAACACTGATAGCAACATGGGAGGCTGGGTCTCATCGACTAGGTTGGTGTCCAGTTCCTCAATCGATAAGCTCATGTTGAACGTTCCGTGCAAAAACTAATGCATGAACCGAAACCGGCAGGTTTTCAGGAGTGCGATAGTGGAGCACAAAAAACTGAGGCGATGCATTGTGAGGCACCGACAAACTCATCGAAAGTTCTACCCCTCGATTGGTTTGCCAATCTTGATTGTGATGGCACTGTGCCTTGCTGTCGCTGCTCAAGAATCGACACAGGACGCTGATGGTGAGCGGTTCTTTCTAGATCAGATTGAACCGGTGTTGAAGACTCATTGCTTGGAGTGCCATTCACATTCATCAGGTGAAATGGAAGGTGGATTGACCTTGGACTGGCAACGAGGGTGGGCAGTTGGCGGTGATCAAGGTCCAGCAATCGTACCGGGAAAACCGGAGAAAAGTTTGTTAATCAAGGCTGTGAAGCACTCAGGTGCCGATCTTCAAATGCCGCCGGAAGAGAAGCTCTCAGACAAAGAAATCGAATTGCTCGTCGAATGGATTCGACGAGGTGCGCCCGATCCTAGAACAAATCAGCCGAAAATGTCCGATCAAGGCGACCCGACAGATTGGTGGTCGTTGCGTCCACTAAAACGACCTGCTGTTCCTCAAACGGCGAAAACAGAAGGGGAAGAGATCAATCCCATCGATGCATTTGTTCGTCGACAATTGCGTTCGAAAGGATTGACATCGACTCCTCGCGCTGATCGGCGGACATTGATTCGGCGTTTGTCCTTCGATTTGCATGGACTGGCACCCTCTCCGGATGAAGTTGATTCATTCGAAAACGATCTCGATCCTGCGGCGTACATGAAATTGATCAATCGATTACTGGACTCACCGCGGTACGGAGAACACTGGGCACGTCACTGGCTGGACGCTGTTCACTTTGCCGATTCACATGGTTGCGAACATGATGTCTTCCGTCCCAATGCTTGGCATTATCGCGATTATGTCATCGCCAGTTTTAATCGTGACACTCAATGGTCTCGCTTCATTCGTGAGCAATTGGCAGCAGACTGGTTCTATCCAGAGCAAACTCACCTCACCGCCGCACTAGGATTTATTTCCGCAGGTCCGTTGGAACTCAGTCGAGCGAGTACAGCGCCGGTGACGTTCGATTATCTGGAGCGAGATGACATTGTCACTCAAACCATGGCGGTCTTTGCAAGTACCACTGCGAATTGTGCTCGCTGCCATACTCACAAATTCGATCCCATCACGCAGGATGACTATTACTCACTTCAAGCCGTTTTCGCTGGCGGCGGAAAAGGTGATGTTGAATATGACATTGATCCAGAAGTTGCAAAAAAACGGCAACGATGGAACGCTGTGCTGGAGGCCGCTAAGAACAAAGATGAATCGCAATTACTGTCACCGGAACACGTAGAATCGATCGCGATGTGGGAGCAGAATCTCGGCGAGAACACGTCGCTCTGGCAACCACTTTTCCCCAAAACATTCCTTTCCTCTGACGGTGCTACTCTCACCCGACTGGATGACAATTCGTTACTTGCGTCCGGAAATCGCCCCGACAAAGACACCTACACAATCAGTGCCTCACCTTCACTCAAGACATTGACCTCTCTGCGACTGGATGTCCTGACTGATGATCGTCTCCCGATGAAAGGTCCGGGACGATGCGATAATGGGAACTTGCATCTGAGTGAAATTTCGGCATTTCTTTTTGACGCGGAAGACGCAGAACCCAAACAGTTGACCTTCCGTAAGGCCAGAGCAGACTGGAATCAATCCGGTTGGACGATTGACCACGCGATTGATGGAAATATAAAGACCGCTTGGGGAATCTTTCCGAAAGTCGGAGATTCGCATTATGCGGTGTTCGAGTTGGAACAGCCGGTTGAGCTGACATATTCCAGCCAGATTGTGATCCAACTGCAACAACAGCATGGCGGTTCACACTTGATTGGTCGCTTTAAGCTCTACGTCACCGATGCCGACAGCGCCACTGCGATTGTCCTTCCGGATGCGGTCAGAACTGCGATCAAACTGCCGGGTGACGACCGATCGATCCAACAGGATTTGGCGGTTGCCTCTTACGTATTACAAAGGAAAGCAGAGCAGGAACTCGCCGATTTGCCTTCACAAACATCGGTTTATGCATGGTCCAGTCAGTATTCGCACGGGAAAAAGCTCCCTAATTCGATGACGCCCAAGACCGTTCACGTGCTGCGGCGAGGTGACATTGAAAAACCAGGCAACGTCGCCATGCCCGGTGCCTTGTCCGCAATTCAAATTTTGCCGAGTCGGTTCGAACTGAAAACTCCGAACGATGAAGCATCGCGCCGCGCCGCATTGGCTGACTGGCTGGCAGAAAATGAGAACCCGCTGACGTGGCGGAGTATCGTGAATCGCGTTTGGATGCAGCATTTCGGTCGTGGTCTTTGCGAGACACCAAATGACTTTGGTCGCATGGGAGGTGTTCCGTCTCATCCAGAATTGCTCGATTGGCTCGCGGTTTGGTTTCGCGACGATGCCAATGGATCGTTGAAGGAATTGCATCGTTTGATTCTTTCATCGTCGACCTGGAAGCAGCAGGCACGGATCACTTCGAGATCGACAATCGCTTCACCAGAGAATGATGGCCCAGCACTCGATACCGAGAATCGATTCTTGTGGCGGATGACCCCGCGTCCCCTGGACGCGGAGTCTTTTCGTGATGCTGTTTTACAGATCTCAGGGCGAATTGATTTCTCAGCCGGTGGACCCGGCGTGCAGCAGTTCACTCAAACCAAGGGGGCGCAGTTAACTCCATATCTTGATTATGGCGCCTTCGACTGGAAGCAACCAGAAGCTGCGAGGCGAAGTATCTATCGAGTTGTCTGGCGAGGAACGCCCGATCCATTCATGGAGTCTTTGGATTTCCCTGACCTTGGGCTGCTACCTGCCAAACGTGGGTATTCGGTCTCCGCATTACAGGCGCTGGCATTATTCAACAATGACTTTGTGTTGCACCACAGTCAGGTTCTTGCCAACAAACTACAAGCCGAACATGTGAATCTTGACGAGCAATTGGTCCAGGCATTGCGTTTGATTCACTTACGAAAATCGAATTCGAACGAGATCGAGTTGCTGGTTGCCTATGCACAGCAGCACGGTCTGGCGGCCACGTGTAGAGTTCTCTTGAATAGCAACGAATTTATGATTGTGTACTAAGAATGAATCACTCTCGAAGAGATTTTTTATGGAATATCGGCGGTGGGCTTGGCGGCCTTGCGGTTTCGCAAATGCTTGCCCAAGAAGCGTTATCGGTTGAGAATAAACAACCGCGATCAGAGTTCAACGGAGGCTTGCATCACCGGGCAAAAGTCAAGCGAGTGATTCAACTGTTTATGACTGGTGGTGCCAGTCCGATGGACACATTCGACTATAAGCCGGAGTTGGAAAGACTACATGGTCAGAAATTAGGACCGACAGAAAAACCAGAAGGATTTACGGCACCTGTTGGGGCCATCATGAAAAGCCCCTTCAAGTTCAACCAATATGGAGAGAGTGGTCGTTGGGTCAGCAGCGTCTTCCCTCACCAAGCCGAAGTAGTCGACGAAATGGCATTCTTGATGGCGATGGCTTCCAAAACCAATGTGCATGGTCCAGCCACTTACATGATGAACTCTGGTTTTTTGCTGCCTGGATTTCCGAGCCTGGGCGCTTGGGTTTCATACGGACTTGGAAATCTGACTGAGGAATTGCCCAACTTTGTGGTACTGCCGGATGCGAAGGGGCTTCCGTATAACCAGAAAGGCCCGTTTTCCTCTGGATTTCTTTCCGCAGTCCATCAGGGAACAGTCATCAAGGCCGCCGATCAACGTCCGATTCGCGATTTGTTTGCGAACGAGCGATACGACTTCGCGACCAGATCCGCAGACCGTGATGGATTCGAATTGTTACAGAAATTGAATGCAAAACATGCTGCGGAGTTTTCGGACCATTCGCAGCTCGATGCCCGAATCAAGTCCTATGAATTAGCTGCCCGAATGCAGTTGTCGGCGCCGGAAGCGTTCGACATTTCGCGCGAAAGCGAGGAGACTCACAAAGCCTTCGGGTTGGACAACAAGATCACTGAAGATTTTGGTCGGCGCTGTTTGCTGGCTCGTCGACTTGTCGAGCGAGGGACGCGCTTTGTTCAAGTCTGGAGCGGCCCACAAGGGGCGACCGGGAATTGGGATAATCACGGCAGCATCCCCAAGGAACTGCCTCCTATTGCTGCTTCGGTCGACCTCCCTATTGCTGCGTTGATTCGTGATCTCAAGGCACGGGGTTTGTTCGAAGATACACTTTTGATCTGGACGACCGAATTTGGTCGTACACCATTCGCACAAGGTGGTGACGGACGTGATCATAATGGGGGCACGTTTGTCACTTGGCTGGCAGGAGCTGGGATCAAAGCGGGAGTCAGCCATGGTCAGAGCGACGACTGGGGCTATCAGGCTGCAGAAGGGAAGACTTACTGCTACGACTTTCACGCGACAATACTCCATCTTCTGGGCATCGATCATAAGCGACTCACGGTCCGCCAAAACGGAATTGATCGCCGCTTGACCGACGTTCACGGACACGTCATTGAGGAAATCATTTCTTAAAAGCGGACAGCGTCAGAATCTAAATCGGTCCTACAGGCAGGAGAAAACACACCCAGCACGGGCAGGACGCATAGTCCCAATACTATCGATGTCGGACATAGAGACTGCAGCATGGTCGCCGGGATCGATTCAACATCAGAATCCTTCAGATTTCAGAATGCTGCTGAACCAGAGAAGAAGCCGACCACAGAAGAACGACCAACCGCTGGGGCTATCCTTATTTCTCACTTGCAGTCAGGATCAGGGAATGCACTTCGCACACTTCGCTGCCAGGATTGTGAATTGCTTCGATGGCGATTCGCGTGTTTCCTTGCTTAAGGTCAATTTCTCCCAACTCCTGCGTGGCGAAAGCCTGCACGAAACGTTTCTTGATGATACGAGTCGAACGCTGCACGGGATTTGGTGCGTGTGCCTTTTGGATCACTCCATCGAGAGAACAACCAGCGGCGCTGATCCGTAGTTTGGTTCCGATGGCATCTTCCGCACAGGCGTATTTTAAGGTGACACGATACCGTCCGGCGGTGACGACATTCGTTTCCCACCAGATCTTGTCTTTCGTGTCGGACCAGCCAGTGAGCCAGTCGTGAGCAAAACCAAACTTGTTGTACCAACCGATTTTGCCGGTGAAGTAAGCCTCTGGAACGGTCAACTTGACCTGTGACCACGTTGGATGTCCGATGTCGATCACCGGCCTCGTGATGGAGACTCTAGTCACGTCGGTGAACCAGATTTCATACGCACTTGAGAGCCGTGCAACAACTTCGGAGTGAGACTCTGCTACGTCTTTCGTCTGTCCAGGATCAACACCCATATCGAAGAGCTGCCAGCCTTGTCCTAAGTTAACAGCTCGCCAACGTTCGGTTCTGACGGAGCCGGGGAAACGTAGATTGACGCTTTCCTCTGCCGGATTTCCGTTCGCTCCCACCAGAGTTCTCCAGTTGGGGCTGCGACTGAAGATCATACGGTCTTTCGGCCAATTCGTGTTGTGCTCCAGCAGTAACGGAACCAGACTCCGCCCATCCAGCGGTTTCGTTTTTAAGTTTGTAACGCCGCACAATTCTGCAATCGTTGGTAGCAGATCGATGTGAGCAGTCAGTCGCGTTTGACTCCGGTTCGCTTCGATCTTCCCCGGCCAACGGACGAACATCGGCACGCGCACGCCACCTTCGTGAACACTCCCTTTCATCCCACGCATGCCAGCGTTGTACCGGCTACCTTCTGGCCCTTCCGCACCGTTGTCTGAAAGAAAGATGACGACCGTCTTCTCGGCGATCTCTAACTCGTCCAGTTGATTGAGCAGCCGTCCGACATTCTCGTCAATGTTCTGGACCATTCCATAAATCGCTGCGGTTTTGTCAGCGAGACCTCGTCCTTTGTACTTGTCAAAGTAACGATCAGCAATCTGCATTGGCGTGTGTGGCGCGTTATACGGAACGTAGCAGAAGAAAGGTCGGTCGCGGTGCTTGTTGATAAACGTCATCGCGGCATCGGTCAGCACGTCGGTGATGTATCCTTTGGTCGGGACCATTTCGCCATTGTGCTCAAGCATTGAGTCGAAGTAATCATCCCAATGGCCTTGCGGCATTCCGAAGAACTCGTCGAATCCCTGCCCGTTGGGATGGCTCGGGTAGTGTTCTCCGATGTGCCACTTCCCGAAACAACCGGTCGAGTAGCCTGCGGTCTTCAGAACCTCTGGAATCAGGACTTCTTCCGCCCGCACCGTTTCGAGACCGCGCGTGACCGACGCGCATCCCGTCCGTAAGTTGTAGCGACCGCTGAGCAACGTCGCCCGCGTCATCGAGCAGAGCGGGCAAACCATAAATCGCTCAAACCGCGTCGACTCTTTCGCCAATCGATCCAGAACAGGCGTGTCGATTTTCTTGTTGCCATGAAACTGAAGGTCACCATACCCTTGATCGTCTGTCATGATCAGAAGGACATTCGGTCGCGACTCACTGGAACCGGGTTCCGCCGACGCTTGCCGGTCGATGACAACGAGCGCGGCAAAAACAATCAGCAACACCCAATATTCCAGTTTCACTGAACTAAACTTTTCCCTCATCTGTTTCACTTTCATCCTCAATTGTCGAATTTTGGTTCCTCTTAACCCGACTCATCAGTTCACAAGAACTCATTGGTCAACACCCATGGTATCCATTTTAACGCTTTTCATATTTCGACCAAGTGAGAGAATAGATCTCAGGATGCCCCTTGCAGGTTGACTACAGTTCATTGCAAAAGTAGCTGATCCGATTTCGAACTCCAACGCTGCCATTTCATTTGTAAACGTTTACAACTCATTTCCATGGTGGGAGGTCATTTGTCGACGATCGAATGTAAACATCAGGCAAAGACTGATACAGTTCCAGGGGGGAAAGGTCAGGTGGCGTGTTCCCAATCTCTAATTCACTGAGCAAGTTGTTTCACGCATGATCCAACCGAGTGACTCAAATCCCGAAAAGCAATCGACACTCAGCGAAATTCCCGACCACGCAGAACGAATTTCGTCTCCCGAATTGGGCGGTCGTTTTCGTTGGCTTTTTGCTCCGGATCAACCGAGAATCCTCTTGCCCATCACGGGGCTCTGGGTCTTCTTACTAGATTGGCTGCTATTCTCTTCAAATGTTTTATCAGCCGGACTGGCTACGCCGGTGATTGTTGTCCTTGGTTTCATATCTGGCAGCGTCGGAACGTACTTTCTTCAACGGCGGTTCGCTGGCAATCCTGCATGGAAGGCGTTGCTGAAAGCGGCAATCGCGGGAATCTGTGTTGGCATGCCGTGGCCCGTAGGTGGGACCCTGATCGGCGGATGGGTGCTTTTGTTTTCAGGACTGGGCGACGCCAAGTCCGAAATTTTGCGTAAGTAGTAATCCCCCAAAATGAATAGTTCAGAAAAGTGGAGCAGGTCGCTGTCTTGTTTTGCATCGTGTTCTCAATCAAGCCAGTGTTAAACATCTGGCGAGAGAGTCGGGCCAGTTTTTGAATCGGTACAACGAAAACCAAACCCATTGCTGAGATAACTACTGAAGTTGATCGTGATAGTGTGGGCAAGCCGGGTGTGGCCGCAGACGACACGAGAAACAGCCAAAATGGTGCAGGGGCGACTCGCCTGCCAAACAAGAGCACCTGATTGTAAAAAACAAGTGGCCTTTGTTATAATTTGAATATCAATCGGCTGCTATTCTCTTTCTCAAATCAGGGTGTCGCTTTGCGTGTCCAAACGCGACTCAACTGGATTGTATTTGGGATAACATTGTCGCTGGTGCTGCCGATCGTCGGAAGCGCTGTCTCGGCACTGTTTTTTCCCGAATCGCGTTTCGCACACTTGCCGATCCATTCGCTCATAGAGGCATGCGGCGGTCTCATGGCGATCGCGATCGCTGGCATTCTGATCGTTGAGCAACCACGCAAGGAACATGCGGACCACTATCCGTGGATGTCTGCCGCCTTAGCTGGTATGGGTGTGCTGGAT
>DAOUPA010000610.1 GCA_030626405.1 Planctomicrobium sp. | reverse complement strand
CTGAGCACAGTGCTGGATTCCCATACGTTTTCTGACACACGAATTTCGTGTCATCAATGCCATACGTATATTGAGAATCGGGTCTGTTTTTCGTCAGCCTGGCTGGTCGGAGAGAATCGACGAGTTTCGTGAGCGAAAATTCCAACGTTTTTTCGGAATCCAAACCAACTCATAAGGAGAGGGTGAATAGTTTCCAGAATTCGTAATACTTGAACGCTGAATCCCAACGCCAAGCATCCCGTTGCCCATTTCTTCAAGTGAGAAGCCACACCGACATCTGGACTGCAAATTATTTTGTTGACTCTTCCCCGAAAACGAGCCAGAGACTGATTGTGACCGATGCCAAGAGGATTCCCAAAGCAAACGCACTCCAAAATCCCAGACCAATCCGCTGAGAGAACGCAAGTGGAACAAAGAACGGAAGACCGAGTGGTACCAGGATCAAAGTTTCGCGAGCGAGTCGTGCCGTTGTCTCGATGTTTTGTTCCTTCGTCCAGACCGCAATGAAAGCGATGATGCTGATGATCGGTAACGACAGAAGCAAAGCACCAAGTCTTGGATTCCGGTTGGACAGTTCTGACACACCGGCGACGATCAGTCCGGCGATTACCGCTCTCCACCACATATCATTGATCCTCTCAGGGGGACTGATCGCCACTCAATAACAACATTGTGTCAATGAGTGGCGTTAGTTCCCGACCGTATCCCGAATCTGCCGGTTGTCGCCACAGGGTCTACTCCTCGTGGTCGTGTGGCTCTTCTTTGAAGTTGCCCGAGTATGGAGTGTCATCGACGACACCTGTAATCGTGCCTTCGTACTCCTGAACAACACCAAGACCTTCGTGATTGCCGACGAAACGTGACGCGGTGCCTTCCGGGTCACCCTCTTGTGGTGAAGCCTTGAGTGTCACCTGCATCTCTGGGTCTTTAATGCTGAGTTGGATTTCTGCTGTCTTGATGGGTGAGGGCGTTTTCTCATCGTCACCCAGAACGTAGACCGTGCCTTCCTGCTTGTCGTGATCGACTGTGAACTCAACGTGGTATTTTCCACCACCCCAATCAGCCAGTGTGCCATCGTGCGGCCCGGCTCCGTGACCATGACCGCCTGCTTCTTCATGAGGATGACCATGATCTGATTCTTCTGACGATGCCGCTGTCTCAGTTGTCGGTTCATCAGCTGGCTTGGCTCCGCAGCCAACCATGAGCGTGACGGAAAGCGTTGCGACTGTAAAAAGTGAAACTTGAGAGGTCTTCATTTGAATTTCCTTTTCGAGCGTGATGTGTGCCCATGCGACATTGCAGGGACGAAAATAGTATGTGATGCCGGACGAACAGTCACAGCACCAGTGAATTAAGGTGCTGATGTTTAGGGGGTGATGTCTTCTGCTGAGCCTTCTAGTCGAGCCAGTTTGAGTGCTTCCTGTCCGCTGAATCTCCAGAAAATCCCAGGGTGGATCAGGAATTCGCAGAACGTCGATGTGATCAGTCCGCCAAGGATGACGGTCGCAACGGGATACAAAATTTCCCGTCCTGGTTCTTGTCCACCGAGTACAAGTGGCATTAACCCGATCCCTGCTGTCAATGCCGTCATGAGTACGGGAGCAAGCCGTTCCAGACTGCCGCGTAGGATCATTTCGCGTGTGAAGTCTTCGCCCTCTTCCTTCATCAAGTGAAAGTAATGCGTGACGAGCAAGATACCGTTGCGGACGGCAATGCCACCTAGTGAGATGAAACCGACAAGACTTGCGACCGTGAGCGACTGATCGGTGATGACCAACGCGAGCACACCACCAATGAATGCCGTCGGCAATGCGTTGAGGATTTGAAGGACAACTCGGACCGACGGAAACAGGATCATCAGCACAACAAACATGCCGATCACAGAAACTCCTGCCAGCACCATGATCGTTCGTGTCGCTCGCTGCTGGCTCTCAAATTGTCCGCCATACTCAATAAAATATCCTTGGGGCAAATCCACCTCACTCTCGACACGCTTCTTAATTTCCGTGACGGCACTCGCAAGATCGCGGCCCTGAGTATTACAGCGAATGACCATGCGACGACGGGCGTTCTCCCGGTTGACGGCGTTGGGACCGGTGCCTTGACCGATATCGGCGAGTTCGCGAAGTTCAATCTGGCCTCGATCATTCGGCAGGTCGATTCGCAGTCGACCAAGATTGGCATAGTCGGTCCGATAGTCTTCCTCCAGCCTGACTAACAAATCGAATCGACGCTGTCCTTCCAGCACCTGCGAAACAACTTCACCCTGAAGTGCGGTTTGGACGAATTTTGCGACGTAAGCTCGTGTCACACCATGAAAGGCGAGATCATCCGAACGCAGCCGTATGTGGAGTTCCTCGGTCTGTCGAATCGGTTCAATCACAGGCGGCGTAATACCATCGATGTTTTGAACGGTTGTCTTCACTCGCTCTGACAACTGCTGCAATGTGTCGAGGTCGTCACCGTGAATCTTGATCGCGATCTGTGCATAGACACCAGATACCATATGGCTGATCAAGTGAGCGAGTGGTTGTTCAACTTCGATATCCACGCCCGGCACTTCGTCGCCTAATTCGTCGAGAAGTTGTTTGAGGATCTCTTCGCGATGACGACGGCTATCGGGATTCATGCTGAGTATGTATTCGCCAGCGTTAACAGGAGACGCATGTTCGTCCATTTCCGCCCGCCCTGTACGACGAACGAAGTGCAGGATTTCCCCGTTCGGATTCTTCTCTGACTTCTGCATCTCACGGAGTTTGCGGTCAATAATCCCGGAGACGTTGTTTGATGCGTCTAACGAGGAACCGGGTGGAAGAGTCAGGTTAATCTGCACACTCCCTTCGTCGAATTCTGGTAGGAAGTTTCTGCCAAGCTGTGACATCTGCCATCCCGCGAATCCAACCATGCCCCACGTGATGAGCAACAGTAAAACGGGTTGAGCCATGCTCAGGCGAATCATGTAGCTCGCGATTCGCTTGAATGCTCGCAACAGCAATCCGTCTGTCTCTGCATGTGTGGCTTTCGATTGCGGCAGAAGGTAGTAGGATAGCACCGGGGTCACGGTCAGGGAGACAACCAGCGACGCGAGAATAGAAACGATGTACGCGACTCCCAGCGGTGCGAACAGTCGGCCTTCGACGCCTGAGAGAGCAAACAACGGTAGAAACACCAGGATGACAACTGCCGTCCCGAAGACGATGGCACTGCGGATTTCTTTACTGGCCTCGTAGACAACCTGCAATGCTGACCGTGGTTCGTCGAGTGCATTATTTTCCTTCAAACGGCGAAAGATATTTTCGACGTCAACAATCGCGTCATCGACAAGTTCTCCCATTGCTACTGCAATCCCGCCCAGGGTCATCACGTTGATGGAAAGATGCGTTCCTGAAATGTATCCCATCAATCGAAACACGAGCGCGGTAATGACCAACGATAATGGGATTGCCGTGAGTGTGATGAACGTCGTACGAAAGTTGAGCAGAAACAGGAAAAGTATAATCAACACCAGAAAAGCACCAATGACCAGTGCCTCACCCACATTGAAGATGCCGCGATCGATGAAATTGCGGAGTTGAAACAACTCTGGGTTAATGACGATGTCTGCTGGCAACGAAGCTTCCGCCTCTTGTAACGCATGCTCGAGTCGATCCGTCAAGGAGCGAGTATCGACATGCGGCTGCTTCACTATCGTAAAGACGACTGCTGGTCGACCATTG
>DAOUPA010000251.1 GCA_030626405.1 Planctomicrobium sp. | reverse complement strand
GAATCTCACTGTGATCATGCGCCAAAAAAGTATGGAAACACAGAGGCACAGAGAACACAGAGTTGATATCTGTTTGTGCAGGTTGACTCTCTGTTTCCTCCTGTTCGAACAAGAATGAAATGAACCAGTCCATCATTTCCAAGTCATCAATCAGGGCCAGAACACCAGACAAGTAATTCAAGTTCAGCCATGGGTCAGCACCTATGGGCACTGATGTAAAAATCTGGGAGTGTGCGATTGTCACAAACTGTCGAATCCCTGGCTTTTTCTTCGCACTTCATGGTCATCATCTTCCTCAAGCCAAAGAAGAGTTACCAGAGAAGAATTTTTCCTCCGTGAACTCCGTGCCTCTGTGTTTCAATTTTCCTTTCGCTCGAAGACTGGAAAAACATTTCTTAACTCGTGAACGGTTACCATATTCGTTTCCGTCTTTTCTCCGTGTCTCTGCGCCTCCGTGGTGAATTCACTCTTAGGATTTCATGGGAGGATGCTTCAAGATTTCTCCAACAATACGGGCAGGGCGGACATTTGTGATTTGTTGTTCTTGTCCGTTGTATTGATACAGCAATTCTGCGTGATTGAGTCCGAACTGGTGCATCAGGGTTGCCTGGAAGTCGTTGGGCGTGACGACATCTGTCACGGCACGATGTCCGAATTCGTCGGTTTCACCGAATGTCATCCCCCCTTTGATTCCTCCACCGGCGATCCAGATACTGAATCCCTGTCCGTTATGATCACGTCCAGCCTTGGCTACATCGCCGTGATTTTCTGTTACGGGCAGGCGACCGATTTCTCCTCCCCAGTGAACAAGTGTCGAATCGAGCATCCCGCGCTGTTTTAGGTCTTTCACAAGCGCTGCCGAGGGTTGGTCAGTCTTTTTACAAATCGAAGGCAACGCCGTTTTAATGTTTTGGTGATTATCCCAAGGCTGTCCGCCGTGAAATAACTGCACGAAACGCACGCCCCGTTCGACCAGTCTTCTGGCGATCAGACAGCGTGTACCGTACTCGCGCGACTTAGGATCATTCAGGCCGTACATCTCTTGCGTTGCCTGAGTTTCCTGTGAAATCTCAAGTGCTTCCCGCGCGGACGTTTGCATCGCGGCAGCCAATTCATAGCTAGCGATGCGGGCTTCCAAATCTGTTTCGCCAGGATGTTGGGCCAGATGCCGACGATTAAGTGTTTGCAGGAAGTCCAGGTTCTGTGATTGCAAATCACCTTTCAAGTGCGGAGGCGCATTGAGGTTCAGAATGCGTGGTTCCTTCGGACGTAGGACTGTTCCTTGAAACAATGGAGGCATGAAGCCGTTGGACCAGTTGTTCACACCATCGACCGGAAGCCCACCAGGATCGGTAAGGACCATATAGGCGGGCAGGCTTTGGTTTTCTGATCCAAGTCCATACACCAGCCACGATCCTAAAGTCGGTCGCCCCAGTACGCCGGGAATCCCACCATGAAAATAGCGAATGGAAACCTCGTGACCGTTTGCGCCTGTGTGCATCGAACGAATAATGCTGATGTCGTCCACAATTTCCGCCAGATGCGGCAGGAGTTCGGAAAGTTCTGTTCCACATTCACCTTGCGGAGAAAATTTGAATGGTGAGCCGAACAACTTCTTGGTGGCTCGATTCACAAAACTGAATTGAATGTCACCCTGAAAATCGGTTCCACTCCGCTTACTGAGTTCAGGCTTGGGGTCCATCAGGTCAACATGCGATGGTCCCCCATGCTGAAAAAGCGAAATCATCGCCGTTGCCTGTGCAGGGAATGGCGGTGCCTTGGGCGCGAGATCGTAATGCTGAATGTCTTTCGGAAGCTTCGATGGTTTTGCGTGCGCCTGATCCTGTTTGAGTAACCACGCGAGCGCAACTGTTCCAACACCCATGGCGTTTTCAGCCAGAAATTGACGGCGAGAGGAGATGTGATTCATGATCGATTCCACACGGCTGATTTATTCAACATACAAAAATTCATTCGAAGTCAATAACGCCTGACAGAGATTCGTGAGCGCCTGCTGCGAAGGTGAAACCCCTTTCGGCAACGGACCGACTTGCATGTTCATCGTTTGGACTTGTGTGTTGATGAATTCTATGGCAAGTTCAAGTTCTTCATGTGAAGGAGGACGGCAGTAGGTGAATTCCCAGGCTTTGGCAAGATGGTCAATTCTGAGTTGTTCTGATTCAGAAACTGGTCCGTGGAAGCTCTCAGTTGTCTTCCAGATTTTTTCCGAGTCGTTTCCCGCAGATAAAACAACTTCGGCGGACCAGTTGAACGAATCGGAAGTGACGTTCCCAATGCAGTCGGTGATAAAATCGATTGTCTCACCAGCTTGAACTTTGATTGTACTCGCTGACGTTTCGACAGTTTGGTGCTTGACGCTCCACTCACCTAGCAATCCTGATTGGCTGGAGACAATACGACCACGGACGCCATCGCCGTTTTCACTCGGGTGATTGAGCGAACCTGAAATGCGTAATTCTCCTGCCCGCGGAACTCTGAACCGGCGGATCGGGGCGAAATCAGGATTGTTGCCGGTATGTCCGCCCGTTGCTGTTAGAAAGGCCCAACCGGTTTGGGGATCTGGTCGCTCTGCGCTCCCTTGCCATGTTCCATTATTCCAATGCGGAAGCTCAGTAAAGCTGCCGGTCCGGGATGCAGCTTCATCAAAACTGCCATACCCGAATTGCCACAACGGTGCTTGTGGGGGAAGGAGCGTAGGTAGCCGACTTGCAAACTCCTCAGAAATGATCGACAACTCCGATTTCATGATTCGCTCAGACAAAAACTTTGATTGATCGAGAATAAAGTTTCCGTTCATCAACATCAAAGATTGCGTCGCGACCGTGGAAGAAGGTCGGCGTTCGCAGTTTGTCTCCATGACCGGGGCATCGAATGCCTGAAGCATGGCGACCGGTTGAGAGCGACGTTGCTGGAGGTACAAACTTCGGCGACGGTTTTCTCCACTGACGACCACTTGACCGGAGTCGTCTTCTTTCACAGTGATCGGAACACCACCGAGCGAGCGATCTAAGCGACCGCTTGCCGCCAAGACTCGATCTCGAACAATTTCTGCATCGAGTCGCGTGATCGGCTTTCGCCAGTAAAAGTTGTTCTCTTTATCAATTGCCTCTTTCGCAGGCTCCCTGAAAGATGATTGTCGATAGGCTGTCGAGAGGACCATCGTCCGTTGCAGTTGTTTGAGATCCCACTCATTAGTCATGAACTCCGAAGCGAGCCAGTCAAGCAACTCCGGGTGAGAAGGAATCGCCCCCAGACGACCAAAGTCGGCGGGCGTGTTGACGAGTCCCTTTCCGAATATGTGCATCCAGATACGATTCACCAAAACACGGGATGTGATCGGATTGCTGGAACCAGTTAACCAACGAGCAAACGCGAGCCGACGACCGGTAGTCTGAAATTCCGGATCATTCACAGGAAAGGCTTGGTACGAATCGAGCGGAGAGAGAACAGTCATCGCACCTGGTGGAATTGTCTGCCTCGGCTGTCGATAATCGCCACGATGAAAGAGTTTCGTTTCAGGGACATGAGCCACCGGCTCGGTCAGAACTCTCAGAAATTCCTGTTTCGGTTTTTTCTCTCTGATCTTGGCGATGCGAGCGCTGTCCGCTTTCAAGTCATCTGCGGATTTCTGATTGTACTGGTAGAGATTTCCTGGCGTGATGTTGACGCTCGGGTTTTTCTTCAACAGAGATTTCTGTTCTTCGGTTCGTTCTTTCACGGGCGTTTTGTATGCGGTTTTCAACTGTTCACGCAGCGGTTCTTCGTGTTTCTTCAACTCCAATTCAAGCGCGTCCGCCATATACTTTTCTTGCTTCTTTGCTCGTTCGGCGGTAACGACCTTTGCTTCCACTTCCACCTTGGCGGCGGCGTCTCGGTCTGCTTGCGTGTATAACGAGACGAATCTTTGCGGCGGTGTTTTCCATTTCTTCCAGTCCAGGGCTGGTTCAAACACGGCCCTCATCGCGTAGTAGTCTGTATGAGTAATAGGGTCATAGCGATGGTCATGGCATTGCGCACAGGCAACGCTTAATCCCATTAAAGAAGAACTGACGATCTTGATCGTGTCCGCAATGACTTGATTGCGGGCTGCCTCGGAATTGTCTCCGCTGCCGGTTCCATCAGCGGCGGCTCGCAGGAAGCCCGTTGCCGTGAGAAGTTCGATTTGTTCGGGAGTCATGTCACCCTGGATCACTCCGGCAAGTTCATCACCGGCAAGTTGTTCGTGCAGGAAGCGATCAAATGGCTTGCCAGTATTCAATGAGGCAACAACGTAATCCCGATATTTATATGTCCAACTTCGCACGGCATCTTTCGTCGTGCGACCTTCGGAGTCGGCGTAGCCGGCAATATCGAGCCAGTGCCGACCCCAGCGTTCTCCGTAATGTGGAGATTGAAGAAGTTGGTCGACCAGTTTCTCGTATGCGGTGAGCGATTCATCAGCCATAAACTGAGCCACTTCAGCAGGCGTGGGTGGAAGGCCAGTCAAATCGAGGTAGACTCGAAGCATGAGTATTCGCCGGTCCGCATCTTTGGAAAAGCTGAGGCCTTCCGGCATTGCTTTGAGGAGCAACGCATCAATCGGAGTTCGCACTCGCGACTCTGATTGAAATTTCGGAATCTCAGGACGCTGAATTGGTTGGAAGGCCCACCAACTGCGCTCTTCGAGCGTGATTGGAACACCAGGTCCAATCGTTTCTGGTTCCGGACGCGCGGTCAACGCCCCGTCTGCAATCCACCGCTCGAACGTGGCGATTTCTTTTTCGGACAGCTTCGCCTCTCCCGGCGGCATTTCTCCACTGCGAAGCCGTTCGACCAGCAAACTTTCCGGCGCCTTCCCAGCGACAAACGCAGGTCCTGAATCCCCGCCATGCTTCATAAACTTCACCAACCGCAAATCGAGACCACCTTCCGGTTCATCAATCGCGCCATGGCAATCAAAACAATGCGCCCGCAAAATTGGATAGACATCCTTTTCGAATGTCACCACCTGTGCAGTGACCACTTCTTCAGCATAAACAAGAGCGGGATTGCAAAGAAGAAGACAAAGAGCAGTGGCGCAGCAGAAATTTATTTGCCACAGCTTTAATGCTGACTGATGGAACAAGAGTCTTTCTCCTCTTGGAATCTTGCAGGCGGGACGAGCAAAACCCAGGGAACTTGGAGGGAGATCAGGTGGGAAGTTACCAAAATAGTAGGATGATCTCAGCGGTATTGTCAATTGCTTTCAGGCTTGTTGGCCTTGTTTCGATCTTTAAAGCGGTTGAGAGTCTCGGTGAATTTCTCTTTGACCTTTTTATGACCACGATCAATCAGTTCGCCTGAGACTTCTTTCAGCGAAGCAATCCTGATTTCCGGAGAGAGGATATCGTCGATGGTTCCAGACTTTCTGTCAGGACCGCTCGAACGGACAACGTAGAGCTCTCCCAGCAAGGCTTCGTCAACGAACAATCGTATCGGCTGCTTCCAGGCATCGCGTTCTGCGAGGTCTCCTTGCACGGGGAGTGGGATGCCCATCTCTGCATCCTTGGCGATGCGATTCACAATTCGCCGTACCTGAGTTCTTGTCGACTCGATTCGGCGTTGTTGAATGGATTCCAAGCCCCAAAACGTCAAGCCAGTGACAAGACTGGCAATAACCACCAGCCCGATGATGATCATAGTTTGATCACTCATTGCCGAGTTGGTGGCAGCTTGCTGCTGCTTCTCCAATGGTTTCGTGCGCCGAACTTCTCGCTCATCCGCCCATGACTTCTTTGTGTTTTGACAAGCGGCTGTGATCCCTTTCGTGACCGCGAGATACATAAATTCAATCGAATGCAGAAACCCACGAATTGCAAGAGTCAGCAGCGAGATCAACAAGTCAAAGATGAGACCGACAGTCGCCCCGATCAATTCTCCAATTGCGTCCATGGGTTGGGTCTCATCAGGTGAAAATAGATTCAGCCACAGCTCAAATCTTCAATGAACCGTGCTTCCGGGACCACTTAATCTGAATCAACGCCAATCGTGTCTACGATGATTTCAACCAGTCGAGGCCAGACTTCCTGATCATGTTTGGAGACTGGTGTGACGAGTTGAGGACGATTCATCGACGCCACAGATTTTGTTAGTTCGCGGAGCGTAGGTGTTGAGAAATTTGGTGCCGCCCAGGAAAAACGTTTGCTGCAATGTAGAGTAAATTTTTGAATGAGATGATCAATGATTGGCATGCACAAAATCGGAACAACAAATAAAGACAAGAAGATAAGGAGGAAGTGAGTGACACTTATCAATTCAAACAGTATCAAGAATGGAGAACAGAAAAATCCCAATGCGAGAAAACACCCCACCGCATTCAAGATTGCAGGTGTTCGAAGCGATGGAAGCTTCAATCCAGTCTCGTCTTCAAGTTGTTTCCAAAACGTAATCCGCTCGGTCGGTAAGGAGAATTTCGCAAGTGGTGTGTCCAAGTGGATCTCGTCTTCCGAACAGTTTGCGATTCTCACCAACCCTGCCTGAAGTCTTGAAAACGCCGGAATGTGAGGGCAGGGCCAAACGTCCGTTGTATGACCTGCGATGTACATCTCCAGGTCACCAACGGTTTTCAGAAACTCATAATCTTCATCAGCGATGTAGACATCGAATTCCTCTTCAACGCGAATGACGAGTTCGACCATTTCGAGTCCCATGAGGGCGAGGCTTTCGCAAGGGAAGTGACGCACTTGAAGTGCGTCACTAAACGGGGGCTAGTTTCTTCCTTGAATGAACAAAAACGTTCCTTTTTTGTTTGACGTCGCAATGTCCAGCAGACCGTCTCCGTTGACGTCGGCGACGTCGAATTGCGTGCCGACTCCGGAGTTGTCGTCGATTTGGTGTTTCGTCCAGACTGGTTTGCCGTTCTCTCTTTTGAGTTCGAACCAGTAAACAACCGCAGGGTCGTTGCCACCAGGATCATGACCCCCATGCGCCCAGTGACGTTTGCCAGTCACGAAATCTGGCAACCCATCCCCATTGATATCCGCCAAGACAACCGAATGTGTTTGACTGAAATCCTCCGTAATCGTATGCGTCTCCCATTTTAATTCTTCTCCTTCACCCCGCCCTTTATTCTCATGCCACCAGATGCCGTACGCATGTGCCGATGCCGTCAACACGTCGTTATCGCCGTCTCCGTCGAAATCGTAGACGTACATTTGCGAACAGGCTTGCCCGAACGGAGCAGGATGCCAGTCCCAGGGGAGGTCAGTTGCGTGAGCTTCGGGAGCTTCCCACCAACCGTTGGTGATGAGGATATCGTTGCGACCATCTCCGTTGATGTCTCCAGAGCCAATGCCGTGGGAGAATCGATCTGTGCCTGGCGCATCGGGACCGTCGACGATGTTGATTTTCCACTCGGCTGTCGGCAGAGCCTTGGGTGTCGCGAATGCCATGATTTTTTTATCGAAGCCGCACAACAGTTCACGAATTCCATCGCCGGTAATGTCCAGAAACTGTGGGCTTTCATTATTGGTAACAGACGTGATCTGATGACGATTCCAGGCGGTTTCTGTTTCAGTCTTGCCAGGATTCTCGAACCACCACGTTGGCTTGCCAGGGAAGTCAACAACGACAAGATCGACCCAGCCATCGTTGTTTACATCCTTTGCGAAGTTGCAAAAACTATTGCTGTAGCCCTTCGGGTCGAATTCCTGCGGCGGAACGGTGATTGGAATTCCTTTACGAGGACCTTGAAGAGGATACCACCGGCTTCCGGCAGCGATGTCCATCTTTCCGTCGTTGTCGAAGTCCGCGATGGCGGCTCCTTCGCTGCGGAAGATGTCATCGAGTTGGGTTTTCTGCCAGGTGATTTTCTTGTTCTCTGCCGGAGTCGTTGAAACCGGCCAGCCATTCGCAGGAGCGCCTTGCCCGACAAACGGTGGAATCGGATCGAGGAGATTCAGCTCCAGCTTGCGGAAGCGAATTTCCGTTGGTCCACCGGAGTGAAGCTGGACAGCGAGTTGTCCGGACTTCGCTCCGAGGGGATCGACAAGGTCGACGACCTTTTGACCGTTCAGGAACGTTTGCACACGATTGCCAACGGCGCGGATGACGTATTCGTTCCATTCACCTTTTTTGACGTGTGCGGAATTGTCCTGATCGACGAGAAGTGCTCGTCCGCTTTCTTCGTACAACTTGCCCCACCAGCCGACGCCGATGTCGGCCTGGTAGCCTTTCATTTCACCACCGGGAACTGGCTGGCTGCGGAACTGGATGCCGCTGTTGCCGACGTTGTCGATCAGTTTCACTTCGCAGCGAAATTCAAAGTTGCCCAAGTCCATTTCGCTGACGAGGAATGCGTTGTGCTGAAGTCCTGTCGAACGTCCAACGATCTCGCCATCTTCAACAGTCCAGAGTGCCTGATCTTCCTGGCGTGTTGTTCGCCAACCGGTGAGGTCTTTCGCATTGAAGAATCGGTTCAAGTTCTCGCTGGTTGCTGCCATAGGGACTTGGCGGGTTCCAGAGAGATACGCCACTAGCGAGCGGGATTCGTGATCGCTGAGGTTCTTGAGTAAATCGTCGGGCATCATCGATTTGTCGCTTTGCTTGCGGGCTTCGATTTCGATGACTGGAATCTTCACAAGTTCGTTTGATGTTTGAATCGAAAGGACCGCGGCGGTTTCTTCTTTGGCGATCCCGGTGATCACACGACCGGAATCGGTGACGACGATGATCGGCTGATACTCTTTCGCCATCACGGACGAAGGATCGAGAACGTTGCTTAGTAAGTAGTTGTGGTCTTTACGATTCGCGCCGGTGATGTCCGGTCCGACTTTACCCCCGGTGCCGTAGAGCGTATGACATTGCTGGCAGGTTTTCGCGAAGATCGCCCGACCGAGGTGGGCGTCTGGCTGCGGGAGGTCGCCTTGTTTGACGAGTTCCAGATAGCGGGCGATCAGTTTCTTGCGGTCGACATCGCTCTCGCGAACGACACCCCAGACTTTTTGAAGGAGTTCTGTGACTTTTGGATCGTCCAAATTACGCAGTTGTCGGATGAGGTCGGCGGAAAGATCTTTGCGGGAAATTGTGCCTGAGTCGGCAGCATTGAGGAGTTCGAGGGCATAGTTTGCCCGGCTTGCCAAGGTGTTGCGGGCATCGGTTTGTTCGCCGGCGTTCAGAGATTTGTAATTCGCAATGATCGACTTCGCAATTGCCGGATCATTGACTGTCGCAGCGGCACGCAACGCTTCGGCGCGGAGTGTTGTTCCGGTCAGTAATTGTCCGATGATTTTGGCGAGGTTCTTTGAATTGTTCTCGACGATGAATGCGAAGACAACTTTTCGTTCTTTGTAAGCGCCTGATTCATCGACGGCGATCTCTTCGAGCCGTGTCGCTGCCTGCTCGTTCCCGAATCGTGCGCCGAGTCCCAGCGTGTGCAGGTAGACATCAAAGTTCGCGGCGGTTGTTTTCGGTTTCGCAAGCGTTTCGTAGATCGCGGTCCATTGCGCTGGAGCAGCGATGTTGTCGCGCCCGGCGATGGAACTGCGAATCCCTTTGAGGAATGTCAGCCGCACGTCATCGGTCTCCGCATTCTCCAGACCTTCCACGAGCAACTTCACCGCTTCTTCCGGCTTGCCACTTCCCAAGCGACGGACCATAAAGTCCCGCAGTAAAGGAATGTTCTCACCAGCTGTCATCGCCAACGCGAGCGCACGCTGCGGATCAACATCGGCAAGCGGTTCCATTGCATACCAGTACATG
>DAOUPA010000239.1 GCA_030626405.1 Planctomicrobium sp. | reverse complement strand
GGCGAGCAAGGAAACGAAAACGCCGAACTTCAATCATGGGCACTCGCCTGTCATGCGATCATCGCTTCAAGCCGTTTCCAGATTTTGGAGTAAAGAATGAAGTGCAATCAATTCACAGTAACAACGAACCGACGCCAGATGCTAAAGTCCAGTGCATGTGGTTTCGGAAGCGTCGCGCTCGCAGCTATGGCTGGTCAACAGCAAACGACCTTGGCCGCCGAAGCCGCTGTGATTCCTCACATACCGGCTCGGGCCAAAAGAGTCATTTTCCTGTTCATGTGGGGAGGACCGAGTCATGTTGATTTGTTTGACCCGAAACCGGAATTGAATAAACGCGCTGGTGAACAGTTGGCGGGCGAGTCGGTCGGCAGCAGCCGTAAACATCTCGGGACGCTTCTCGGTTCACCATTTCAATTCCAGCAACATGGAGAAGGCGGAGTCTGGATCAGCGAACTCTTTCCGCATCTGGCTCAACACGCGGATCGAATGTGCGTGATTCCCTCACTGCACACAAATGGAAGTGCTCACGGTGAAGCCCTATTGCGTCTTCATACTGGGCAAGCAAATCTGGTCCGACCAAGCGTGGGGGCCTGGGTCAGCTACGGGCTCGGTTGCGAGAGTGAAAACCTCCCAGCATTTATCACGATTTCACCACCGCGAGGTCATGGAGGCGTACAGAACTACGGCAGCGCGTTTCTGCCTGCTGTTCATCAAGGCTCAGCGATTGGGTCTGCGGAAACTCCCATCGCCGATGCGGTTGTTTCGAACTTGAAAAATCCTCGCTTCAACGAGACTTTGCAGAGATCCCAACTCGAATTGATTCAATCGATCAACCGCCGTCATCTTCAGGAAAACGTTGCGGACAAAAACATTGAAGGGCTCATTGCCAACTACGAGTTAGCATTCCGGATGCAATCAACAATGCCGAAAGTGATGGACCTGAGGAGCGAGACGAAGGAGACGCACGCTCTGTACGGAATCGGAACAGAGCCAACAAACAACTTTGGGAGGCAGTGTCTGTTAGCTCGAAAATTCGCCGAGAATGGAGTGCGATACATTCAGGTTTCAACGGACTACACTTGGGATCATCACAAGGAAGTTCAAAAAGGAAGCATCGCGGAGTCTGCGAAAGTGGACCGTCCGATTGCTGGCCTCCTCGCAGATCTCGACCAGCGAGGATTGCTCGACGATACCTTGGTCGTCTGGGGCGCAGAGTTTGGTCGCACGCCAATGGTTGAAAACGGCGATGGTCGCAATCATCACCCGCAAGGGTTCACGATGTGGATGGCAGGCGGCGGAGTCCGAGGAGGGCTGACGTATGGAGCGAGTGACGATTTCGGTTACCGACCGGTCGAAAACGAAGTCCATATGCACGATCTACATGCAACAATCCTGTACGCTCTGGGACTCGACCACGAACAATTGACCTACAACCACGCCGGTCGAAATTTCCGCTTGACTGATCTCTACGGAAACGTGGCGCATGACATCTTTGCGTGAATCCTCCAGAGGCAGATCATTCATCTCGCTTCTTAATTGCGATTTGACTTGGGGAGATCGGCTGCGATGAGCGTACCTGAGGCGTTGCGACCGTAGATGCGTCCGTGAAATAAAACAGGCACCGTCCAGCATCGACCGGTGAGAAATGATGAGGTCGATAACTCCTGGAATCCATCGGGAGTCGCTTTGGCTAAGATGAGCTCGCCCTTTTCGGTGAGGGCGAGAATTTTTCCGTCGGCAATCATCAGTGAACCGCAGCCGAGTCCGCGCTGCTTCCATGCGACTTCACCTGTTTCGAAGTTCATGCATGTCAGTTGCACAACGCGGCCAAGATTCGAGTTTCCATCGAAGCCATACAGATAACCCTTGTAGAGGATGCTGTTGTTGAAGTGATTTCGCATTTTGCGGTTGGTGTACACTTTTTCCAGAGCAGTGCCAGTCCAACGAAACAAACCGCAGCCGATTTGATAGCCAGAGGAAATGTAGATTTTGTCGCCGACGATGATTGGTGTCGTCGAGTTTGTTCGGTAAGGCGATTCCCAAGGCTCGCTCGCAAGTTCTTCTCCATCGTCTGCGTTGATCACTCGGACCGCATCACAATCCAATGTGACGACGAGAGTTCTGCCGTTGTGAGTCATCAATGCCGCGGAGCCATATCCGGCCTGATGCTTTGAACTTTGCCAGTTCTTCTTTCCTGTCCGTTTATCGTACGAAACAACGCGACCTCCTTCCAGAATAAGTTGGTCACCGAAGATGTACGCCGAACTTGAAAAGCCCCATTCCGGCAGAGAAATATCAAGGTCCGCCTGTAAGTCTTTCATCCAGACGACTTTTCCAGTGGCTGCCTCAAAGCAATAGAACTGCCCTTCTCTGCCCAATGTGTATACAAACCCTCCATCAATTGTCGGAGTGGAACCAGGGCCACCTTCATGCAAATTGTCGACGAGTTGGCACGGATAGTGGAACGACCATTTTGTCTCACCAGTCTCTTCATCGAGGCAGTAGACAAATTCCTCACCGTCAACATGTCCCATGGTGAAGAGCCGACCTTCCGCCATCGAGAACGAACTGAATCCGATGCCGATTTCGCGCTTCCAGGCAACCGGAAGCCCACTCGCAGGCCAGTTGGTTCCCCAGTCGGTCTCGTGAGAAATGCCATCATGGCGCGGACCCATCCACTGCGGCCAGGATCGCTCCTGCGCGGTTGAAAGAGAACAAAGCGCCAGCCACACAAAAACGCACTTCCATTGCAAACGACTCATCCCGAAATCCTTTTTTAATCCGTGTTGTTTCATGGTGTCACTCTGAAGCCTTCCAGTTGCGGCCTGGACGATCTACTCGAAAACTGACGAGCCGCGTGTATTCAACTTCGGTGACATAAGCCGTTCGTCCATCCTGTCCACCGAAACAGATATTCGTTGGATGCGCACCGAGAACGGAAATTTCTTGTAGCACCTGACCTGCAGGAGTGAGTTTGACGACGGTGCCTTTCCCGTGTCGAGTGATGTACAAATTCCCGTCGACATCACAGCGCATGCCATCGAATCCGAAGTCGTCGAATTTGCGGAGCAGCTTTTTATTGGTCAGTTGACGGTCTTTGCCAATTTTGAAGGACCAGATGTTTCGTTGTCTCGATTCATTCACATACAACGTTGTCCCGTCCGGGCTGACTTCGATTCCATTTGTTGTTCCCATGTTTCCGTTAAGCAAAGTGATTGTTCCATCGAGATCGATTCGCCAGAGTTGACCGGTTCCGTCTGCCCAATTCGGATCACTCGCATAGAGTGTTCCATCTGGTGCCATCGCGATATCGTTCGGTTGATTCATCTTGTCGTCGTGTGCAAAAACGTCGACAGCCCGAGTCTTTGTATTCACTTTGAGGATGTTGTGTTTCATATAATCGGCAACAAAGAAGTCTCCTTCATCATTAAATCGAATCCCGTTTCCAATACTACCTTCTGGAAGTGTCACAAAAATGTCACCCCGTCCACTGGGAGTCACCATTCCGATGGTTCCCTGCTTCTGAAAATTAACAGCAAAGATATTGCCGTCCGCATCGCATGCTGGACCTTCAATTCCAGAAGTAAATTCTCCGATACGTGTGAGCGCACGCGCGGTCCAAAGTGCATCGGGAGGTGAAAAGAAGATATCGGTCGAGGCACCGAATTTCGCGGGCAATGGCATGTTTGCAAAGGCTTCATCCGTCCCTGAACGAACTTGCCAACGTCCTGATAGTTGAAGAGTCCGTAGACCAGACGTCAAAACCGGTGCCCGGTCCAATTTTCCATTTTCGTGGAGTTGAAGCACAATCAAGTTTGCGTCGTCCGGAACGAGCGAGTTCGCCGTAGCGGTGAAGACGGACTCTTTCTCGTTTTGAAGCGAAAGCTTCATTGCGTGCCCGTTACACCAGGCCTTCATGACTTGAGGCGATCCTTCTGTTGTGAGAGTGATGGAATCTTCAAACCATTTTTCAGGGATGCGAACCACACATCGACACCAGGCTGGTCCTTGAGAATTGTGGAGTATTGTTTTGTCACTAGGAATTTTGATTGTCACCCAGTGATCGGTGGGAAGACCATTGTGACTCTTTGGGGTTTCGGATGTCGAATTTATTTCTCGATCATTGGAGAAATGGAACGGCTTGCCTCCCAGGAACTGGTCGCTGGTCACCGTGGGGCAAACGAAACGCTCGATGTGTGAAATGACTCGCCGAGTTCCCTCGTGATGGCTCACATAGGGCCAACGTTGCGGGTTGTACATCGTGTCTGTCATGTCCTTCATTAGAACCACGTTCTTCCCGTTCCGGGCCATTTGCCGCAATCCAAACGGACGCCCCAGGACGCACATGTTTGTATGGACGCCTGTGAGAATGACGTTCTTGATTTTACGAGATTCGAGGATGTTCCAGACTTCATCTCCCTTGTCGGTAATGAAATCTTGCTGAGCATCAATGGTGATCATTTTGGACTGGCTCTTCCATGGTAGGTTGGGATTTCTTCCCATCGATGTAAGCTTTGCTGCCCACGCAGCATGTTCAGCCGGATCGTCATCTTCTCCTCCGTCCGATTGATCGATTGGGTAGACGGCACGCTCCTCCGCTGGAATGAGAGAACACCACGATTCTATTGATTCTGGAAGACGGCTTGCCGGTGCCGTGTTCATCGCTCGTTTTCGAGCAGGGTGTTCCTCATAAGCGGGCATGCAGTCGCTTGGGGAATGAATAATGGTGACACCCTGCTTACGAGCCTCAATTAATACCGAATTCAAACGCGGGCCAAATTCTTCCAGGCGACGAACCGCATTCAGGCAGTGATGATAGTCCCAGACATCGCACACAATGATCGCGGTCTCTTTGGGATTCCAGTTTTCTTCTCGAACGATGCGGTCATATCGCTCGCTATCAAGTGGGCTCTCGACTTGATGTTCCAATTTCATATTGAGGCCCTGCTGAGAGAATGTCACCGTTGGATACAGACTCATAAATAGAAAGCAAGAAATGAACACTCGCATAAATTTCGTCTTTCTTTTGCCATTCGCAGGCGATGTTCGACTACGTGATGCCTGCTGGTTATTGATACAAAGTATTTCGAGTTTGATCGAAGAGACATCGTACGCGATTGAGAATTGGTTGGCGATGCAGTCTGCTGGATCAGCATGAGCTATCCTTCAAAACATTCAGACTCTTCTTTGGGGATGTGAACGAGTTGAAGAGTGAGACCAGTCAGTCTCATTTTTATTAGAAGTCACTCGTGGTACGATACCGCGCGTCTGTCTTTTTTTACTTCATCGCATTGCGACAATTATCGAGAGCTTTCATGTTGAGATTGATGAACGTCTTCGCCTGCAGGATTTCAGTGGCTCTGTTCGTTGTGCTCGCTGGGGGAATGCCAACTGCGAATGCAGATGAGAAAGTCGTGGACCTGCTGATCGTGGCTGGTCAATCGAATGCGGTCGGATTCGACGCGAAGCCAGACGAATTACCTGACGATGATGCGGACAGCAAAATTCTTTTCTGGTGGCGAACTGGAGATCCACCTCCGGATGAGTTTGATTCCACCAGTGCTGGTCAGTGGGCGCACCTTCAGTCGCAGCCTTCGGGGACTCCAAAACTCCCGAAGGAAGGTCGGCAATACGGCAACTTCGCTCAACCTGAAGGCGGTTTCGGGCCTGAGATCGGTTTAGCGAGAACGCTCTATGCTCAGGAACAAAAGCCATTGGCGGTCGTCAAAGTTGCATTCAGCGGGACGAATCTACATCGTGACTGGAACCACGCAGATGCAGGAGAACAAGGTGCCTGTTACAGAGCTTTGGTGACTGAAACACGGACTGCGATCGCTGCAGCACAGAAACAGGGAATCATCCTCCGCCCACGGGCATTCGCGTGGATTCAGGGTGAAAGCGACTCAAATGCACGCGATTCTGCCACTTATGCACGAGCTCTTGATTCAATGCTCTCGGCATTGCGAAACGATCTTGATGCCGAAAACTTGATTGCCTTGATTGGCCTCAATTCACAATATGGGAACGGCAGCAACGAATTTATCTCAACAATTGTCGATCAACAAAAACGAACGGCTCTCGCTGATCCTCGTTGCGAATACGTGGAAACATCCTCGGCGACGATTGCCAATCGTTCTCACTTTGATTCGAAGGGAACGCTCAAAGTTGGGCGACTGTTTGCAGAATCTCTTCTAGCTCTTGAATCGAAACTACAACCGGAGCGTCGTCACTTCACCATTGTTGCGTTAGGCGATTCCATTACCAAAGGTGTGCGAAGCGGAGTCACACTGCGGCAGACTTTCGCTTCGTTACTTGAAACACAGCTGCGTGGGTCCGGCTCCTCTGTACGCGTGCATAATGTCGGAAAAGGAGGAGAGCGAACTGATCAGGCGTTGAAAAGGCTAGGCAGTATTATCTCACTGAAGCCGGACATTGTGACCGTGATGTACGGGACGAACGACAGCTATGTCGATCAGGGAAAGTCCGAGAGTCGTATCACGGTTGATGCGTACCGGAGCAATTTGGAAACAATCGTCGCTGAACTGTTGCGTCGCGGAATTCAACCGGTCCTGATGACAGAGCCTCGTTGGGCGGAAGACGCAAATCCGAACGGTTTGGGTGAGAACCCCAACGTACGATTAGAGCCATACGTGGTTGTTTGTCGAGAAGTGGCACGCAAGTGGAAACTACCGTTAGTTGATCACTTTGCACTGTGGTCAGATTCGCGAAAGAGTGGAGCGAATCTGCGCGAATGGACCACCGATGGTTGTCATCCCAATCCTGTCGGGCATCAAAAACTCACCGCTACCATGCTGCCGGTTGTTCAACAGGCCATCGGACCAGAGTTGAAAACGCGAGCCAAGCTACTCGCAGGTGAATCCATTCAAGTGGTCTGTTTCGGCGATAGCGTGACTGGTGTTTATTATCATTCTGGCAGTCGACGGGCCTACACGGACATGCTGGGAATCGCGTTGCAACGAGTTTCACCAGACTCGGAAGTGGAGATGATCAATGCTGGACTCAGCGGACACACGACTGTAAACGCATTGGCACGAATTGAACGCGATGTGTTGCGCCACAAGCCAGATCTTGTCACAGTCATGTATGGACTCAACGATATGACGCGTGTCCCGCTTGCTCAGTACCGCTCGAATCTCAAGGAAATCGTCCAGAAATGCCGTGCTATCGGAGCCGAAGTTGTTCTCGCAACGCCAAACAATGTCACCAACACGGACAGTCGTCCAACGCAGAAGCTCATTCAGTATTGCGACGCGGTGCGCGAGGTTGCCGCTGAAATGAACGTAACGCTATGCGACAGTTACTGTGAGCTCGACGCAGTTCGAACGCACTCAGACTTCGATTGGCAAATGCTGATGAGCGATCCTATTCATCCTAATATGGATGGGCACAGACAGATCGCTACAAGTCTAGCACAATCGATCACCGGGCTACGCGTGTCTCTGGACAATGCTCTTCCACAACGTTCAGCAATCGAATCGACACTCTCGTTACTGAAAAAAGGTCAATCGGTTCATGTGCTGGCGATGTCCCCGTTTGACAAATTGATCAAACCTGCCCTGCTCGAAATTTATCCAGATGCTGATATTTCTGTTGAATCGTGGCCAGTAAAAAACATGACTTTGGCTCAAATTGAACAAGACGCCAATAAACGAGTAAGGAAACTCAAACCGAGTCTCGTTTTGATTGCGGTTCCAAGATCCGCAGAATCAGAATCGAACGAGAAGTTCATCAATTCCTATGCGTGGGTCATGAATTGGTCGCTAAACTTCGGACCACCTACCTGGGATTGTCTCGTCGTGCATCCGTCGGTGATCGATTTGAATTCCGAAAATAACGACCGCGACGACTTCATCCGCCGACTCGTTCACGCTCAGGATTTGAGTCTCATCGATCGGTCAAAGGGCAGCAAAGCGGACACGAGGACCATTCTTCGCGATTGGATTCGTTCACAACAGAGAAGTGAATGAAACCGACTTTAGGTATTTGGAACTACGCTGACTGCGTTTGATGCTATTGAGAATGCTCTCGTTTTCCGTCGTTCCACCAAATCGAAATCCAGTCTGCTTTTTCGACCCGACGAGGCTCAAAGTGACCGACCGCGATGTCGAGATCATTATCGTTGTCAAAATCTCCCAACTCCAGGCAAGCGTGTTGGCGGAAACCTGATTCGATGTTGTGCAACTCGAATTCTTTTCCTTCATTCTGCTCGAACCAGACGAGAGAATGGAAATTGTGATCAAAGACCATCGTCATTGTGCATGCAACTAGATCCTGGTCTCCATCTCCGTCAATGTCACCGGCTTTGACGCAATATGCGCCTGGAAGATTTGCAATGTGGCGATGTGAAAACTGTGAGTTGTCCAGGTTTTCCAACCATTGGACTGCGTGGTATGGTTTGACCATATGGCTGTCCAGAGTATCGCCGTTCGTGTAGAGAACATCGACATCGCCATCTCCGTCGAGATCGGACAGGTCAATTGAAGATGATCCGAAAGAAGGGTTGTCAGCTTGAAAAAGAACGGATTGTTCAAAGACTCCGTGACCATCGTTTCGATACAGTTCGATTGCTTCAAATTCCTGACTGATTAAAGCGATGAAATCCATATCTCCGTCGCTATCAATATCGACGAGCGGAACATGGCTGTATCCATGCCGTTTATTGATGAGATGCTCCTTGAACTGAAGCTCTCCGGAATCCGCTTGGAGTTGCTCAAGCCAAATCAATTTGCCTGCTTTTCGCCATCCAAAGATGGCAACAATCACATCCTGATCTCCATCACCATCAAAATCTGCGGCGCGCGCGTCGGCGATGCGTCCGACATTTTGTAAGATTGTCTGAACATTCTGGTTTTCACCTTCGTTTGACATTTGCAGCCAATCCAATTCGCCAAAGAGGTCATCGGAGGGTTGAAAGCCTCCAAGATCCGAGATGAGCCAATCTTCGTGCCCATTGTTATCCAGGTCAGTTCGGTCGAGATGCACCGGAAACGGAACTTGGGCAAGAGAATTGACAGATGGCTTTCCTGAATCAAATGTGAGCTGGGAGACTTCTGCTGATCCCATATCACAGACGAAAAGAGAGGCGGGCTGGTTTGCCGTTGCTGGGCGAAAATTGATGTGGGTAATCGCAGGAACTGGCACTTCTTCTCTGTCTAAAAGAAGTTCCTCGAATTTGACGATTCCCTGCTGCTCAGAATTTTCTGGCAGAGAAATTTCAAATTCCTCTGGCGCGAGCGATTCGTAGTAGGCAACCACCGCCTCCAGATTCGGCGGTTCCAGATCATTTCGACGAGAATCGGTATAGAAGCGAAAACCCTGCTCGACCTCTTCTCGCCACATGAAAGCAGGGAAGGTCTCTGGTTTGGGGTATGCGTGACAATCCGCGCAAAAACGAACGACCTCCGCTTTCGATGCAGGCATCGCACCAATATGGCTATCGGGCTTTTGAGGTCGTTCTGAGCAACCAAAAAAAATAAGGAACACAGAACAGAAACGGACGGTGTTCATGCACATTCAACGACCTTGGACAAGCATTTCGAACAGTTTCCCGCGCACTTCAACGATGCTTACACTTAAGTGCCATAGGTTCAATAACCATCGCGAAGGTAAAGCGTCCGGATTTAGTTAGCACCGCACCCACCCTATACTTCTACGCGATCATGTCGACCGCGTAGAAGGAGGCTGTGGCAGAAAAAGAGCTTTCTTTACTCTGTCTCTGGTGGAGTCGCTTCATCACCAGTTTCATCAATTTCAGCACCCATCGCAGGATCACCACTTTCTGGAACATCTGCAGGATCTGTTGGTTCTGCTGTCTTGCCTCCACATCCCATGACGGAGCAACTGATAGAAAGAATCATTAGGAAAGAAAATAATTTACGAGACATTGTAATACTTGGTTTTGGGTAATGTTTGGTTTGGATTTACAAAAAAAGTCTTCAACCGAAAGGAGAAGACGAAACAATCAGGTGTGCCAACACAAAATGTTGGCACACCTGCCGATCACGATCGCCTCGAAGCCACGCCCATTTTACAGGACTTGAACAGGCTTTCACCCCGCCCACGCCCATCGTCGACAGGTTGGGGGAAGGAAACTCGCTCTCATTCCAAAGTTGATAACGACGAATCATCAGAAGTCGCCAATGACTCCCCCGTCGTTGATGTAAGCAAGATAGGCCCATGTGTTCAGGTCGATGCTTTCACTGATGAATTGAACTGAGCCATCTCCCATCGTAAACTGAGCCCCGCCCACGTGCTTGCTGGCAAAAACCCAAGCGTACGATCGGTCGTC
>DAOUPA010000198.1 GCA_030626405.1 Planctomicrobium sp. | reverse complement strand
TTTGCAAACAGGTGTAGTATTAGGTGTAGGCGATTGACAAGAGGAAATCAAGAACTAGGATTCACCCCAACTTTTACAGTATAGGACGAGTGGCGGAATTGGCAGACGCACGGGACTTAAAATCCCGAGGAGGGGAACCTCCGTGGGGGTTCGAGTCCCCCCTCGGCTACTTTATTTGCTTGTGGATCGGGTTTTCTTGATTCTCTACTGGCTGCTTGTTCAGGTCAGTGGAACCTAAAGTGGAACCTTGGTTGTTGAATGCCGCGTAGAGACGCGAAGCTACTTCATCAGCATTCTGATTGACGTAGAATTTCATTGTCGTCTCGATGGTCTCATGCCTCATTAGCTTTTGAAGGTCGACCGGCATCACACGCGGCGCCCACCGTGTGCCGAATGCCCGCCTGAAATCATGTGCCGAGGCGTATTTGATAACGACCTCCCCTGCCTTGTCTGATTCGTTCACCTTCACGCCGGCTTTCTTTCCAATGTTGCTGATAGTTCGTCCTGCCTCACGTGGACTCTTGAAACGGTCGCTGCTGAACTTCCTTTGAGGATTGAACACAAATCCCGTCCGCTGCTCAACTGGCGTCCTGAGAAGCATCTCGGCGAACTCAGGTGCTATCGGGAGTAGCTCGTCTTTGTGGGACTTCTGGAATTCGGCAGGGATGTTGAGCATTGGGTATTTCCCAGACAGTTCGATCCGAATGCCGTGACCATCCCATGTCAGCATGAGAGCTTCTGTGATCCGAAGGCCAGACCACCAAAGGCCAATCATAAGATGCTTCCACGATTCGGAACGATCATCGCCCACAACTTCTGAGATCTTCCCTAGCATACGCTCGAACTCTTCCGCTGTGATCGGCCGGCCTTTCATCACTTTTGAATTCTTGGCCCGCTTCGGCATTCGAATCTTCGGCGTGTCGTAAATGAGTCCAATGTCTTTGGCCCAATTCAAAGCTGCTCGCCCAGAGTTGAACAGAGTTGGTTGAGCGCGACTTCGCGGTTCAGTTGTGAGAACAGAAAACGGTCGCCGCCCTCCATGCGATGATCATACTGCGTCGGAAAATGTCGAACTTCTTGCTGTTCCAGCGTATTTATGATTCAACGAAGCCGTCTCAAGTACGCCATTCGTTTCCCGGGAATCTGGACCGATTTGGATCCGATCTTGAGAATCCTCAAAAAGTGCAAAATGTACAGGCATTTTTTCAACGTTTTTTGACAGTCGCTAGATGCTTCTCCTTTAGCAAATGAATCGGAAACTCGCATTCGGTCGGTTCACGTTGTACGCTAATCTGCATGACTGATGTGACACAGATTCTGGGCCAAATTAGAGAAGGGGATTTCTCCTCTGCGGAGCGGTTGCTGCCGTTGGTCTATGACCAACTCAGGAAACTGGCTGCCGTTCGCATGGCTTCCGAGCGACCGGACCACACTCTGCAGGCGACCGCGCTTGTTCACGAGGCGTACGCCCGACTGGTTTCTCCAGACAACGGCCAGCACTGGGAAAGTCGTGGCTACTTTTTCAATGCTGCCGCGGTCGCGATGCGACGAATTCTGGTTGATTATGCTCGTTCGAGGAATGCACAAAAAAGAAATGGAGGGGGCCAACGAGTCTCGCTCTCCAAGATCAGCGTCGAAGAGCCTCTGCACCTCGAAGAGGTACTCGATCTACACGTTGCCCTCGAAAAACTGGAACAAACCGACGCTCAAAAGGCTCAGGTCGTCAATCTCCGGTATTTCGCCGGACTCTCGATTGAAGACACAGCAAACTGTCTCGGCATTTCTGCAGACACGGTCACCCGAGACTGGCGTTATGCCCGTGCCTGGCTTGGGCGGGAGATGAAAAATGACGAGGACATATCCGAATAATCGCAGTCCAAATACGGCAGATCACGATTCATTAGTAAAAAGCAGTCTGAAAGCAATCTACAAAAGCTGGAAGGAGATTGATCAGCGAGCCGATCTCGGATTTCACCTTTAATTGATAGTCAGAGAGGCTCAAACAGAACGGGTGAGTGATCGATTTTCGTTATTTTTACGAATTTCGGAATTCTCCCTGGAATTTGTGACAGTCACCTGCTTCCGTTTACGCATGTAGTTAGGGAGACTTGATTGCGGGAAGAGACTTCAAATGGCACAGGGCACTCAAAAAACAGAGATTTTCGATGTTGCTGCCGAGATCGTGGACTCGGAACAGCGGGCTCGCTATCTCTCCATGGCGTGTCAGGGCAAACCCGACCTTCGAGCGGAAATTGAAGAGTTGCTTGTTCACGATGCCTCCCACGGAAATCCATTGGACGAGCCGCTTGATCAGACTATCCTGCAACAGTCCTCTTTACTCCTGTCAGGCACTGTGATCGGTCCTTACAAAATCCGTGAGCAAATTGGCGAGGGTGGGTTCGGTCAAGTCTATGTGGCGGAACAGACCAAGCCGATTCGTCGAAAGGTCGCACTCAAGCTGATTAAGCCGGGAATGGATTCCAAAGAGATTGTGGCGCGATTTCAAGTCGAACGACAAGCCCTGGCGTTAATGGACCATCCGCATGTCGCCAAAGTGCTCGATGCAGGAACCACTTCCGAAGGTCGTCCCTACTTCGTGATGGAACTGATCAGGGGGATTGCGATCACCGAGTTCTGCGATCAGCAGAAGCTGAACACGCACGAACGCTTGAATCTCGTCATCGATACTTGCCATGCCGTTCAGCACGCGCATCAGAAAGGAATCATCCACCGCGACCTCAAACCGTCAAACATTCTGGTCACGATGAGGGATGACAAACCGATCATAAAAGTCATCGACTTCGGTGTCGCCAAGGCGTTGAACCACTCGCTGACAGAACATTCCGTATACACCGCGTACGGTCAACTCATCGGCACGCCGACGTACATGAGTCCGGAACAGGCCCAGTTGAACGAAATCGATGTCGATACTCGTTCGGACGTCTATTCGCTTGGCGTGTTGCTGTACGAACTCCTGACAGGTGTGCCTCCATTCGATCAGGAGTCGCTCAATAAAGCTGGCTTCGATGAAATGCGGCGGATCATTCGCGAAGAGGCTCCTCTCAAGCCGAGCGCCCGGTTGAGTACACTCGGCATAGAGGACCGCTCGACCGTTGCCGTCAAGAGAAGTGTCGATTCTCGCAATCTGAGTCAGTCACTCAAGGGAGAACTGGACTGGGTTGTGATGAAGGCAATGGAGAAAGACCGTGATCGACGGTATGAATCTCCCGTGACGTTTGCAGAAGACATTCAGAGATTTCTGCGACATCAACCGGTGAAAGCGAGACCGCCATCGAAACTGTATCAAGTGAGGAAGTATGTCCAGCGAAATCAAGGGATCGCGACAAGTGCTTCATTACTCTTGCTAACCCTTTCCATTTTGGGTTCCTGGATATTACTGCAGTCCCGGTGGCATCTCGTAAAAGTTGAGTCACTCGTAATTCAGTTACAGGGTGAAAAAGAGGAATCGGATCGTGCCTCTGAGCTTGCTCAGGAAGAAGCACTCAAAGCCAGAAAAACGAGTTACCGTTCCGAAATGAATCTCGCCTTTCAACGGTTTGAAGAAAATCGTTGGATGGAAACATCTGAGATATTAGAAAAACAAATTCCAGCTATTGGTGAAACAGACCTTCGTGGAATTGAATGGCAATATCTTGACACAAAACTCAAAGAGGACTTTCGTGTCATTGGAACTCATCCAGGAGGAGTCGAGGATTTGGCCCTGTTTCCGGACGGGAAACGTGTTGTTACTGCGGGAATGGATGGTTCTCTGAGAATCTGGGATCTCGAATCTGGATCTTTGGTTGAGAATTTCAAATTACATCATCGACCAATACATGCGGTTGCTGTTTCACCTGATGGTCGGTGGATTGCTTATGGTGAAGAAGATTACCCATACGATTCGCACGTTGTCATTCTAGATGCGGACAGCGGTCGTGAGTTAGCTCGACTCAACCATTTTGAATACACCATTCGCGCCTTGGACTTTTCGAAGGACGGCCAGTGTCTAATTTCGGCAGCGTTTGGAGACGGCGTGGTTGTGGTCTGGGAATTTCAAGAAAACCTGACAGGAACTGCGCATCCACTACCCAACAAGAAATCAGGACAAAGACACGTTTGCCTTGCAGACGATGGCTTCACACTCATCGTCAATGACGCAAAAACCCGTCAGATCGAGTTGTGGGATACGACCTCTACGAAACTGGTTCGGTCTGTGAATAATCCCCGAAACAGTGGACCTAAGGCCTATGCTTACAATTCGCATCGAGGTTTGGCAGCTTATGTCTTTCAAAAAACAAAGGGTGGCGTAGCATCCAGGTCATTGATTGACCTTGTCGAAGTCGAATCGGGTCGCAAGCTGACAGAATTAGAATCACAAGCGTGGGAAAAAGTTGCGTTCACACCTGATGGCAAGTCTCTGTTGGTTGGATCGTACAGTGGGTGGCTTGAAAATTGGGACATCGGATCACTGCAAGACAATCTCGCTCGCGATCTTGAAACAAGAGAGGCGACGAGAGTAAGAGCTATCAATGGGACCGTATGGGCACTCTGCACACTTAACTCCGATACAGTTTTGGTTGCCGGTTCTGATGGAGTGATTACGCATTGCCGTTTGAAGCAGTCTTCACAGACTTCTCACGAAGAATCTGATCAGATTCGGATGACAAGTATTGCCGCTTCCCCTGACTCAACTTTGTTTGCGTGGCTTGGGTCAGATAATCGGGTACGCCTGACCGATTATAAGACCGGACGACTGTTGGACACTTCCAACCAAGTGCCAGGTTTTGCACGAACGCTGGTGTTTTCTCCGTGTGGGACTTTGCTTGCTGCACAATGCGATGAGAAGAAACTCCTGTACTGGAAAATTGCAGATCGATCATTAAAAAGTCTCGGCGTCAGAGACTATGGGCATCGACCAAACGCAAATCATGTTGGGATTGATCGTCAAAACATTTTTTGTTTTGGAGAGGAACCCGATGACTGTTTCATGTTGAAGACACTGGGGGCCGCTCGGGTCGAGAGGACACTCCAGGAGGTTTTTGCCAACGGAGTTTTGCTTTCGCCAGATGGTCAAAAACTTGTCATGTCTGGTGGCGAGATTCGAATTTATGATCGCGACTCACTCAATCTCCTGCATCACATTGTCGATGGAGGAAAAGTTTACGGAATGGTGATTTCGAGCGGGAGTGAATTGCTGGCCTCTGGGCATCGCGACGGAACGGTCCAGTTGCACGACCTTTCAACCGGGAAGAGGCGGCATGTGTTCACCGGTCACAATTATGCCGTCCGAGCACTGGCATTCTCGCAGGACAACTCTCGTCTGATCACAGGTGATGGTCGCGGGTATCTCAGGTTCTGGGATGTCGAGACCGGAGACTGTTACGGACAGTATCGGGAGTTTACTGATTTCAATCATTGGATTCGGCAAATCATCGTCGGACCTGATGAGCAATGGCTGGATATTACTGCTGGCTACAAACTCCCCCATCGCTGGACGAAGCGTGTTCCTCTTCGGCACGTGAAATCAGCATCAACAGACTCCAAGCTAGAACCATCAATAAGACCATGACATTCAACAACAGCGAACATGAAGTCACTTCGGTGAAAACTAAAAAATGGTCGGTGAGGTGCACGCGTGGTAACAGCCTTCTCACCGACCGAGGGAACCAACATTTTCCCTGGACACGAAGACCGAGTTGCGCGTGCTGTCGAATTCGATTCTGATCTGTACCGTCAGAGAAAAATCGCCGAACGATTGATCGGTTGGCTGAAAGAGTTTCGACGCATTTTCGCAAGATGCGAAAATCTTTCCTGACGGAGATTAAAAACAGAGTCTGGTACCGACAACCAAGATGTTATCTTGCATTCTGATGAGATGATCAAGTTTGGCATCAATCGCTCCAGCATTTTTACGGACAAGATGACTGGAGCAAGAGAGGATTAGACCAGGGCTCTTCGGTACGCAAACTGCTGCGACACGAATTCGCAGACTTCATACAACACCACAAAACGCAGCAACGGAAACGGGAAAGACAGGCAGGCGTGTCGCTGTACAAATAGTGAACGAGTCCATGTCTGGACTCTCATCAAGATGATATACATCTTTAATAGCCCCAACACACCAATGGATGCTGCAAGCTAATGACGAGGTGTGGTATGAAAACAGGGATGGCGAAAACGAATACAGAGAAAGTTGATCATGTTGTATTACAAAAAACGTCTCCCTTATCTCACTTTTTCTCTTGGGTTCCTTGGAGTGATTTTCTGTACGGCAGGGTTGGTCGGAGTCTGGTCCGTTGGTTCTCGACTCACACAGTCCACGGAAAATGTATTCGAGCGGATAGACGAGTCGATGGTGGCTGTTCAAGAACGAGTCGTTAAGGCGCAAAATGCGTTGAGGGATCGAAAATCACGACCAAAGACCTTGAACAAAGTCTGAGGGATTGGACTCGTAAGGAAACACGCGAACGTCTCACATCGCGATTTAACGTTATGGAAAAAAACCAGCAACTCGTGCTAGGTCTTCGGCAGGCAGATCAATGGTTGGAGGTCTCAGAAGCATCGATTCTAAGCATACAACAGATTTTGGAGTTGGGGAGCACACTTGGAGTTCCGGTGGACATTGAGTTGCTTGATCCTTTGCTTGAGTTGCTTGGATCGCTGCAAAGCCAGTTGAAACAATCGACCGAAACGGTCGACGGAATTCGCGAACGCGCTGCGAATATCACTCAAGGCGACTCCCGGGAAGAACGAATCAAACAGGCGATTCAAATGACCCTGAGAGTGCTCGTGACGCTTGGAGAACTCGACTCCCACATGAAGGAGACCGTCAACAGACTTTCGGAGTTGCAAACCAAGGTTCAGCACAAAAAAGATGAGGTACACCGTTGGATTGTGATGACGACCATAGGTGCCCTTCTCATCATCACATGGATGGGAGCTGGTCAAGTTTTCTTGTGTCGACATGGTTGGGAAATTTTTCACCGATACCGATCAACAACTTAATCGTCGTGTCTTTTCGTGATAACGATTTGGAATCGAGTGAATTTACAAAATTGAGAATCTGGATCGTTGATTCAAAAGCTTTCAGTCACTTCAAAGTGATACTTTCGTTCCACCATGTCAAAGTCCGCATTTCACGAATGGGAACGTTTTGCTACAGACAATTGAAAAAGCGATCTGCTCTATTCCCAGATCTCTTGTAAACAGTGAACTTCAACAACAAGCGTCTCGTCACCCATCTCACGACGCACGATCTCAACGAGCTTCATTTTGTAGGACTCTGGTAAAGGGTTCGGAGAGGACAAAAATAGAATCACATCTGACTTGTCGTGCTCGGAACTTGGACGACCGGAGGAGATTAGATCGAGATCCGGAGTCGCTGCGACGTATTTGCTCACTGCATCTTCTGTTGCCTTCGTTAAAGGATAATGGTTTGGTTGAGGCTTGCCAAAATCGATGTTTCTGTCCAGCGCACGCTGGAGTGGAAACGCGAGTGCGATCAAGACGAGGCCGAACGCACTGACCGTCCGAAACACCCAACGGCGTTGCAGAGTGCTTGCGCCCGCAGCCGTCACGCCCATGACGCGAAACGTCGCTGCTGCCCCAAGCACAATCGCAACAAGGTTGGTGACGAACAGGACAGCCGCTCCTCCAGCGATGTGAAACCTGCCATACGCCAGTGAAATTCCAAGTGAACAAAGTGGCGGCACCAAAGCTGTCGCAATGGCAACGCCAGCGACCGAACCCGCCAGACTTGGACGGGCCATTGCGTAGGCTGCCGCAACAGCTGAGAAGAGTGCAACGAGAAGATCCAATATGTTTGGCTCTCCTCGCGCATAGACCTGTGATGTCATTTCGTTCCCAGGTGTCACGATGGCAATGAAATAACTGACAGCCAAGGTCATGAAGAATCCCATGAATACTGAGAACAACGCGCTTCTCCCCAGCTTTGGATTGGCCTGTGACAAGGCCAGACCATTGCCAATCATCGGCGTCATTAATGGAGCGAGAAGCATGGAGCCAATCACGATCGCAGGTGAATATTGTAACAACCCCAATGTCGCGATTGCTGCCGCAGGACCAAGCATGATCAGGAAGTCGCTGTTCAAACGTGAGCCACGACGCAGCTTCTGAATAAGACCAGCGTGATCCGAAGGACTAATCTGTGGAAACCAATCAGAGATCATCTTTCCCTGACTCCATTTCCGTAGCGGCGGTGCGCGCTTGATCACTGCAATCGTTGGATTGCGTGTGTTTTCCAGTAACTCTTGAACGGAAAGTTGGCTATTCGCCCCCATCAACACGAGATCGTGTTTGTCGGCGGCGGCGGCAACTCCGAAGAAGTCACTGGTTTGATAAACACGCCGACGTATCCGATCATTTGGTTTCACACTGACATCGCGCATTAATTGCAAGAGTTCAAGCCGTCCCGCTTCGGAACTTTCCTCACCATTTTCCTCATCAAGCTTTGCAATCGTGATCCTTGATTTCGAGGTTTTTGAGATTTTTGCTGCAAGGGAAACCGCGCTACCGTCGTGAGGTCGGTCAGTCGTGCCGACGAAAATCCTACGCTTTTGCAGTGTCGATTGACGTCGACCAAAGAGAATGACGGTCGCGCTTGGGGACTGCGAGAGTATTGGATCACCTGAGCTTGATCTGCCGGTCTGATCTTGCGCTGCTGCAACGGCAAGTGTTGGTTCCACTTGCTGAATTTTCTCAAGCATCGCTTCAACGGCGTTTGGGTGATGGATGGTTTGAACTTCCACACTACCGAGCGTTGAGATGAGATGCTGAGTTCGAATTTCATCAAGTGATTCGGAGATGAAAAGACGAACAGACTCATCAAGACTTTCAGTCGTCTCTGTTTGTTCCTCACTCAATAATTCTGGTTGCCACGGTGTTGGTGAATACTCCCAGCAAAGGATCGTCAAGGTCGCGTTCCGGGCTGACGCGAATTCAGCCGCCCACGAAACAACCAAATGGATTTCATCCTGATTCGTCACCAGCGCGAGAACTGACATCACAACGGTCCTTTCTTGAAGGTCAGAGAGTTGGTCTCTTCAAAAGCAGGACCTTATGAATCAAAAACCTGAGGCCATACGATTTACAGAATCGTTATGATCGTGCAGGCTAAGGGTATGTTCGTAGAATAGGCCAACCACTCCATGCTATCTATGTCGGTCAAATTCGACGGTGACCTTTCGCAGTTCATGCACGATCTGAAGATCTGACCATAATTCGTAATACTCGCTGGCACTCGTGAAAGTGAAAAGGAATTTTGAGAGATTTACTCAGTTGTCGGGATCAACAAACGAATAATTCACAAAATCCATTTTTGGCAACAACTCCAGTGGCAGATCAGACGTCTTCAGCAACATTCCCACTCACCTCCTTTTCCTGATAGCTAAAAAAGTGCCGACCGTCCCTTTCGGGGCGGTCGTTTAGATACAGCAGTGAAGGGGAATGCGTCTTATGCGACACGTTATTTTTTCAGCAGATTGCGCACGGTCGTCGATGAGACACCCAACTTATCTGCAATCGCAACTTCAGTCAGAGCCTGAAATTCATAACAGAAGCGGATCACTTTCTCAGCTGTCACATCGCTACAGTCAAGCTCTCTAGCGATTGCACAGTATGATGCACCTTGCTGCAGCGATGAGCACGAAACCCTCAATCGCAGGCACAATAAATCGCCTAACGCTCCGTCAGACAGAGCGTAATCTCTCTCAAATAACCGCTAGTTCTAAGGGAAGCCATCGCGTCGAAACGATTCTGTCCGTCCTCGCCACCTGCCAGCAAAACAAACGCTTCACTCCAAATCTACAGCCATCAACCCCGTGGGCGATTACCACTACTTGACCTCGTTTTTCAGTCTGCGGTTTTTAAATCTGTAAGGGATTCAAAAACTGTATGCTCGAATTCATCCAGTAAGATTGCAACAAATTTTTCACGTCTTGCCCGTCCGGCGTCAGTTGTCGGTGACGGAGAACTCGTGACGTATAGCTTGAACAGGTAAGGGGAGCCAGCATAGTCAAAACGTGGATTCGTTGCGGCTGTCCATCCGTCGCCGTTGTTCCAGGCCCAGTCCGTCAGGATCACTTGCTCTCGCCGTTGTTGCGTGTGTGAAAACTTCGCTTGCCAGAATGAACAGGAATCTTCATTGGGGCGTTTGATGTTGTTTTTTTGGGGAGACGATTTTAACTGCCAACCTGCACTCAAGAAACAAACTGTCGGAGGATGCAACGCTATAGGACCATGCGGGCCACAAAGAACCATTACCTGGATTTGCTCTCCAGATTTCCGATTGGTGTACGAACGCGAAATCGAACCTGTCGCTCCTGCAGTTTTCAGGTGCTGCGGAGATATTTCAGTGTCGGTTCCGATCCAGTCTTCAATTTTGAGAGGGAGGTTATTGAGTGCTAATGAGGCATTTGCTAATTGGTTGGACGAATCCCAACGTTGGCTGTAGTGCCCATCGATCACACCTGTCACAACTATCATCGCTGCACAACAAGCCCAAATTGATAATTGTTTCTGACCGTGAGATTTAGATGTGGTGACCATGGATACTCAAAAAGTTTAGTTTCAACTGGGATGTTGAGGCAGTCGGCTCAACATCTTTGATGTGAGAAAATTTAAGTTGTTTGACTGCGGATGCCAATTTTCCCGCTCGATAAACTCTGTCTCAAAACCTTTTAACTGTACTTTGAGTGATACCCGTAGTCTCCCTCATCAATTCCGATCACAACCCCTCCTAATAGTCGACCGCCGAGCATCTGAATTTTTCCTAAGCAAGCTCTGATCTTGGAAATTCGACTGACGTCTTTGCGAACTGAAATGATGATCCCGTCAACACAAGGGAGCAGTAAAAGTGAATCAGTGACGGGGAGCATTGGAGCTGAATCAAGTACGATAATATCGTATGCCTCTCGGAGTTCATTCATGATGACTCCTGGTCGATCACCGGCAAGCGACCTCAAAGCATTAGCATCCAATTTCCCAGCTGGCATCAAATCCAAATTTGGCACGGGACTCGGAGTTAAACATTTCGAAACGGACGTTTCGTCTCGAAGTGCCTCACAAAATCCAGGAGAACGGTCGGTTTGGAAAACGTCGTGAACAGTTGGACTTCGCATGTCTCCATCAATCAACAATGTTCGACGTCCTGCGCGGGCGAAGCTGATTGCAAGGTGACAACAGAGCGTCGACTTACCTTCGGAACTCATCGCAGACGTCAACATAATGGCTTTGAGTGTCGTCTTCTTTTGAAGATCGAGAAGCATCGTTCGAGTCATGTCAATCGATTCCGTAAAAGCGCGCTGGTAATATGAAGCCCTGTTGGATGTCCCTTGGCTATGTGAAAATCGCCCTGGTAGATTGGGAATTGTGCCTAGGATTGGGAAACTAAACTCTTCTTTCAAATGTTCCAGTGAATTCACCCTTAAAAGCTGTAAATCAATCAGTGTGAAAATCACAATCACAAGGCCAAGTGAGATGATCGAAGCTCCC
>DAOUPA010000585.1 GCA_030626405.1 Planctomicrobium sp. | reverse complement strand
TGTTGTCATCTGCTGATCGGCTACGTGTCGATGAACTCATCGATGAATTTGAATTGGCAGCCGATGAAGGAAAGAATGTTTCTCCAGAAGAACTTTGCCGGCATGAGCCGCATTTAGTTCTTGCTCTGAAATCTGGGCTGGATCAGTTACTCCAGATTGATCAAAAGTTGCAGTTAACCAAAAGCGAATTACTTCCCGATCAGATCGGAGAGTTCGAAGTCATCGAGCAAATCGGAATTGGTGGGAGTGGAATTGTTTTTCGCTGTCGCCAACAGGATCCCAATCGCGATGTTGCAGTCAAAGTCTTTAAGCCAACACTCGATCCGGCTGAACAGCGACGACGCTTTTTGAGAGAATTGCGTGTCAATGAAACGCTTAACATTTCCGGCATCCCTGAAGTTTTTCAGACCGGTGTAACCGATTGGCATGGCGGTCGCTGCTTTTGGATCGCTATGCAACTCGTTGAGGGATTTTCAATCGATGACTTTGTGAACGGGAAAAATTATTCGACAACCGAAACGCTTCGTCTCTTTCGAAGAATCTGTGAAATTCTTCAATCCGCACACCGTAAAGGGGTGATTCATCGTGACATCAAGCCATCGAACATTCTGGTCGATGAAGAAGAGATCCCCTATCTCCTGGACTTTGGTATTGCGTCAATTGTCAATTCAGACCGAAAACAGTCACCAACGGGGATGACAAACATTCCAAAAGGAACGACCGCTTGGATGTCTCCCGAAGTTATGAACGGAACGGTTTCCAATGCGGATGTCCGTTCTGATATATTCAGCCTAGGGGTCGTGCTGTTTCAGCTTCTCACTGGAAAGCATCCATACGGAGCCGAGGAACTCACGATCGTTCAGGTGGCTCATCGCCTTCAATCGCAACCCATTCCAAAACTCTCCACAGTCGTTGGTCGCAAGCAAGCGCGAGATCTGGAAACAATTGTCGCTCATTTCTTGGAAATGATACCGGAAGACCGGTATCAAAACCTCGACGAGGTGATTCGAGATATCGATCTCCTTCTTTCTGGGAATGCGCCTCGTATCCGAAGTCTTTCCCTACCGGAGTCCGTATGGCGATGGTGCTCTCGCCGTCGTTTGCTCTCAGCAATTTCTTGCGTTGCATTATTTTCAGTTTTGTTTGGGCTTTCTTCGTATTTCTCTTCCACAGTGCAAATTCGTCGCTACGCAACCGAGCTTGAAGAAAAGAATGAAAAGCTTCTGAATCAATCTTTCGAATTGCAAACAGCATTGTCCGCTCGTCACAGAACGATCTCCAATGCCCGGTTGTCACTCGTCCAAGGAAGCCTTGCGAAAAACTCCGAATATGCACTTCAACAACTCAACGATCCACATTTTTTCCCTCAGGCGTTAAGAAACTTTGCCTGGAAATTACTTCATTCTCAAGCTGATGTTCAATCCAGAGCGATTCTAAATCCACGTGGCGTCGCTCCTTGCTCTGCGGAGTTTTCACCAGACGGCGAGTACCTCGTCACGATCTGCAACGATCAAAGCCTTCAGGTTTGGAGTGCTCAAAACGAAGAACTGTTATTTGAGACAACAGATTATCGGCCTGATTCCAATATTCGATTTTCACCGAATGGTGAAAACTTTTACGGCATTGGTTCCGAAGGAGGAATATTTGTTCGCAGCTGCCCAGACGGTCATCTGAAAAGAACGATTCATGCAGAAACGCATTTTCGACGTTTATTTGATCTCTCCAGTAACGGGCGGACGCTGGTTGCCTTGCCGAGCAATGATCGATTAGAGCTCATTGATGCCGAAACGCATGAGACAGAAGGGATCAAGATCAAAACTCAACTTCCAATTGTTGGAATCTGGTTTCAGAACCAGGATCAACACATTGGTGCGGTCACTAGAAATGGCATCTGGATGACCTGGGATGCTCGGACGTTGGAAATCCTAGACACCACCGATCTGAAAGTGTTTCATCCCGATATTCGCTCACTCAATTTCGCCAAGCTGAGAACGCTCGCTGATGGCGAGTCGTGGCTTCTCTTGACCAAAAAATACGAACTTGGACTCTTGGTGTAGATTGATTCCAACAATCCAACGGAATTGCTCTCAACATCCGTTCGGCTCCAATCGATTCAAGGAATGGAAATGGTGGCGCCCACTTCGGTGTTCATCTCAGGGAGAGAGGTCTCGCAAATTTATGATCTGAAGAAAAAACGAACAATTCAAAGTTTTCACTCTCAGGGGGCGGACTTCACAACTAATGCCGTCTCGGCAAATGGAAGCCAGCTCTTCATGGGAAAGTCAGGAAATTCGTCTCAGCTCTACGAATTGACAAACGAGATGCCGCGAGAAGTCATCAACTGTGATGGAAAGGAATTCGCTTCCTGCCTGTTCGTCTCATCAGATGAGCGTGGACTATATATCGGTGATCGTGGCGGGTCGTTATCTTATTGGAATTCGGAAACCAAAGAGCTGTCTTCTGGGATTGAAATCAAATTACAAAATCCATTGAATGCCATTATCCCTTCTTCTGACAAAAACAAGTTTCTATACGTTTCTGGGAAAACTGGTGGTGTGCTCTCTCTGGACGATTCATTTCTGACTTCAGTAGCGAAGTCTCATCCAGAAACTGACTCTACATCTTTTGTCCGGCATCTCTCCCTCATTCAGGGAGTCAATCACCTCTGCGCCGATGATCGGTTTGTCTACGGGGGAACGAGACGAGGCGAGATCATTCAACTGGACGGAAAAACACTGTCCGTTGTCAGGAGATGGAATGCACATGAACGCGGTGTTTTCGCCTTGGTCGTTCATGAGGGGAGTTTATTCTCTGGAGGACGAGATGGATTCGTCCGAGTTTGGGATGGTGAGACCGGCAATCTTCTGAGCGAATGGATCGCGCACGAGAGTCGAATTACAGACATTCACGTCGGTTCTGGTCGCCAGCGAATTTTCACAGCCTCGACCGACAAAACGGTTGCCATCTGGAAGGCAGATGGAACCTTGGAGCGTCGAATTTCGGGACATTTTTCTCCTGTGTTCTCGATGGTCGTTACTCCTGGCGAACAAACAATCATCACGGGAGGACGCGATGGAATCATCCGAACCTGGGATGCCCTGACTGGTGATGTTCAAATTACTCTCAACGGACATCAAGGCACGATCAAAGATCTGCAGCTCCACGGCTCTGAGCTCATCTCGCTGGGTGCAGACAACACGATTCGAATTTGGGGCTCCCAGGATTGATCCTCAATCAGCGACTGGCTGCAACGTCTTCGACCGCTCTTTTCATGATTGATTATTTTCAGGAAAATCTTAAAAACCTGAAATTTTCTTGTCGTTATTGTCACTGTACGGCGCTCATTACATTGCGGGAAGAGTCTTTTGGCTCATTTCTGTTGCGTTTTGCTACAGAAACGAGCCCTTTTTGATACCGGTTCAGGTCGTGGGGGCGGAGTACAAAAACCTTAAACACTTTTGAACAGGAGAATTCCAGGTCGAAACTCGTAGCGGGCGAAAATAAGTGGAAACGAAAGATAAACACAACAAAACAGGCCAGTGAGACCAAGTTATCGCACAAGAATCCTCACCGGCGAATCGATCCAGCGCAGACTGATGAGTATGAAGAAAACAACGTAGGCGACCTGCTGATGGAAAGAGGCTCATTGAATGTTTCATCGGTAGATCGCAGGCGGGCTGAGCCTCCCCTCGTTTCAGTTGAACAGATCCGTTGATTTCAACAGGTCTACTCAACAGAAGTTGGGGGAGGTCGTTTTTCATACCACAACGCGACGGAAGAACGTGATTGAAGTAATGGCATAGAGCCGCAGCATTTCCATTAACTCAACCGTTTAATAGCACAGCGAGAAAACCACCGTTTTTTGACATCGAGGTTGCAGCACGGTCGATGTCTGTGGCAGTTTCCCATACGTTTTCTGACAC
>DAOUPA010000175.1 GCA_030626405.1 Planctomicrobium sp. | reverse complement strand
CGGGACTTCGCGACCGAGTTCTTTGCGGGTCTGCAGGAGCGTATCGAAGCCGCAGGAGGGCCACCGCCCCTTGGCCTCCATATCCTGCTTGGCGACACTGCGGCCATCAAGGTCCAGAACATGATGGACAATGTTACTGCCGGTCGGGTTTCACCGGTGGAGATGGTCGCGCGGAAGCGATGAGCCAATCAGCGAGGTTGGCGATTCATCAAAACCACTTGGGGCGCTCAAGAACTCGTCGTGCGTTGAACAGGCCAAGCAACGACCGTGGTGAAGCAGACTTGATTGGATGTGTGGTTCGATTTGCAGCGATGCAGCAATCCATTATTCTGGGGGGTGGTCGTCGCACAACTTCAAGTTCGGTGCTACTGACTTGGGGCAGCAGTCCCAGTTTCGTCTACAGAGGCTCCCATGACTCGAACCACGATTCTACTCTCATTGTTCATTTCTCTGATCGATGACTGTTTTGAGATTTGACCAAGTGAGGCCATCGGTGACTGGTGATCACCACCACGTAATTCTCATCCCCTTCCTCGAGTCTACCGGCGTACTACAGCACCCAAATCCGACCGTTCATCGCATGTCCCAACCCGGTTACTCTCTTCACATTTCTAGAAACTTCATCAATGATGTCAGTTACTTGTGACCGCCCTGAGTACGAAAATTTCATCATGAATGACAACATTAAAAACCTTGATCAATTATCACGGCGTGAACTGATGGCCGTTACTGGAGCATTGGCGGCAATTGCTCTCTTAGACTCCGTTCCTCTCATTGGGGCGGAAGACAATACAAAAAACGATCAAGGCAAGACTCTTCGATCGATTCCACTGCAAGTCTTTTGCGGCACGGGTGATCATTTATGGGGACGACATCTTGAACCGGTCGACAGTCCTGCGACGATCAAGGCCATGTTGGAGTGGATGTCTGAGACCTATGGAATCTCACGCCTGTATTGGCGTGGCGGTCAAACGATGATGTGGGCTGAACACTTTCGTGTTGGCCCTGAAAAGTTGTTGGCTTACGATTGGACGGCCTGGAAGCATCACCTCTATCACGATCTAAGAATCAATGAGGCGGCTGTCTCGGCAGCAAAGGCCAACGACATGGAAACATTCCTTTATACGGGATTATTCGAGTTTGGCGTGCAACCCGATATTGGAGTCGTGGGCCCTTATCCGTTCGAAGATGAGATCCGCAGAGAACATCCCGAGTGGTGTTCCGTGGACCGATGGGGGGAACGACGCTGCCCAGGACCGATTGCCTTTTGCTATCCAGAAGCCAGGGAAAAGATCGTTCAGCGTTATGTGAAAAATGTTGAACAATTTGGTTACGACGGAATGTGCTTTTACACATACGTCGAAAACTGCGGGATCTTGTATGAAGATGAATTCGGATTCAATCAGCCAATCGTCGAGAAATTCCAGGACAAATATCCCGACACCGATTTGAGGACCAGCGCGCTCACCGAGGAGCAGAAACAGTATTGGTATGCATGTCGCGGTGAATTCGTGACGGAGTTCTTGCGGGAATTACATCTCGAATTCTCCAAACGTGGCAAGAAACTATCGGTCATCCTCGATGCGAAGGATCCTGATTACGTTCAACCTTGGTGGAGTCAGACATTCCCTGGGACGGGAAAGATAAAAATGGATTGGCGACGATGGGTTCGCGACGGAATTGTCGATGAACTCTGGGTTCAGTTGGCGCCCTCTCAGAATCAATATGAGACCCTCGACCTCCTGCGAGACGAATGCCAGCAACATGGAGTCAAATTGACCGTCCGGGCCATCGACCCTTTTCATGAAGGTTGGAAACCGTATCTCAAATCTGAAGTGACCCCTGTGGCAGTCATCACCTGGAAGCGAAACGGAATTGAACGCGTCACGCATCAGGAAATTGACCAGCGCTCGCTCGACAGTTCCGATTGGAAAACCCGACTTCAAGCACAAACTGAAGTGGAATCTGGCAGGTTGAAAATCACCTCTGAACGAGTTGCGAAACTGGCGAAAGATCCTCACGTTTTAGTCAGAAGACGCACCATGTATGCCTTGGCCGCCTTGAAATCCGCTTCCCAAGTCTCGGTGATTGAAGATGGGATGTTTGACGACGAGTCGAGCGTACGCATTGCCGCAGCGGGTGCGCTTGCAGCAATCCATCGACCAGAATCTGCTCAGCGAATTCTTGATGCATTGGTACTGGATGGCTTTTTCCAAATGAAGCTGGCAGCAGTCGAAGCTCTCTCGGCTATGAAAGAACGATCGCTCCCATTCTTGCTTACTGGAGCTAAAAGTTCGAACTACGCAGTCCGCGAAGTGAGTGTGAGATCCCTGTATCATCTGGGAAAGGCGGGCTTCATCATGGAGGTCTTTCCTGCGCTCATGGAATCAATGGAGAATGGTGAAGAAGATGAAAGAGTCCGCTGTCACGCGTTGGAAGGAGTGGTCGGTTTGAGACAAGAGGTCAACTCGAAGGATCGGCAAAGAATCGCACATCGATTGATCAAGCTCTTATCTGCAGATCGATCAACGCAGGTCCAACTCCAAGCAGCATGGGGGCTGGGATATTTTTATGTTCCAACGCAAGAGGCCGATCGTGAGAAGCTCGTGAACTGTTTGGCGGACCAATTCAAAAAGTATGGCGACAACTGCAGACGATCTGATGCCGCATTTGGTTGGCGTCTTGTGGGGAATTCGCTGTTGATGTGTCATGAAAGAGGACTTAAACGATTGGAGTCCATGCGCACGCAAAAGACGGACAAATGGTTGGCCTGGCTGGCCTACGAGGTCGTCTACCTTCCACATCGTCAAATGAAAATATCATTGATCGATGAGAGTGAAGCCATCGAACGACATGAAAAATACGCACCCCCTTTTCCTGGCTATCGCACTTGACGATCAGTGATCATGTTCACTCGCTGTTCAACTTCGTCAGCGATGTCTTTATCCGAACCGCTGGCTTGTCTCCAATCACACTGCAACATTCGGTGTAGATCAGTTCCGTATCGAGCAGTTCGGCTGTGGCCTTACAATAAATCGCAAGGAGTCACCCAGTAACCTCGCTCCTGCGATCCACTGCTCGGTCAGCGACTTTTGATCGGCTGTCTGCTGGTAGAGTTTTGCTAGGCTGAGAGATGCCTCTGGATGGTCTTTGAACGCGGCCTGCCGGAACCATCTTGTCGACGTATCGTTTTTCCTGGGCGTTTTGATCTTGCAGACTGCATGCGGAAGCGAATGGGTCGGTCAGACACAGGTCTTCTATTCCGAAATCAAGCTGGCTGGTGACGTGCAAAAATGAATCCGTTGTGGAAAGACATTTTGTCACCGATTTGGTGAACTAGTCGACCTCGCCATGCCACTGGTCGACGACAGCCTGCCAAAGTTCTTTCCCTGAGATTGCATTGGTCATGATGACCAGACCGTCACCGGTATCCGGAAAGAACTCACTGTAGCAGCGAAAGCCGGAACCGTTTGAGCCACTGTGGTACACCTGTCGCTGGCCGTTCACCATTTTTAGTCCCCAGCCGAGACCCCAGTCGGCGTCCTGATCTTCGCGATGGGAAACCGGCGAGAGCATTTTTGTCAGCGTCTGACCAGACAGTGAATGTGCGGATGAACGATCTGATTTGAGTATCTCGACAAGAAACTGAGCGTAATCTTCGGCAGATGTGTACAGAGAATACGCAGCATTGGCTGAGTCGTAATAATTTCGGTTTGGCTTCACACGGCCATCGCGATCATGTCCACAAGACGCACGGACCATCAAACGTTCGTCCCAGATATAACGAGTGTTCTTCAGTTCCAAAGGTCCGATCAGATTCTCACGGGAAAGTTCATCAAATCCCTTCTCCATTTTCTTTTCGACCGCTCGCTGAAGCATCAGGAAGCCTTCTCCGGAATATCGAAACGTGGTTCCCGGATCGAAGGCGAGCGACATCGGTCCACCGGATCTCCATCCACTCTTGCGCCAATTCGGCAATCCGCTGGTATGGCTTAGAACCATTTCGGCCGTGATCTGACGATGTCGCGGCTGATCGACTAGATAGTCTTCTCCGAGGTAATCAACCAGTGGATGGTCAAGTTCGACCTTGTCTTGTTCGACGAGCTTGAGGAACATGTAGGCATAAAACGGTTTGCTCATCGAACAGGCTTCCATCACCGTGTCTGGCTGGACGCGATCATCAGTGCCTGCACAACGGACGCCATATCCACGTGACCAGACAAGTTGTCGGTTTTTTACTACTGCAACCGAGACTCCTGGGACGTGATGCTTGCTCATTAACTCTGGAAGTCGGCTTTCCAATTGATCAAGTTTGACTGCCAGCGCTCCCGAGGGAACGTTGCCGTAAGTTCGTGGTGACGATTTGAAAACGCCAGACGTTCTGTCGCTTCGATTGAGATCTCGCTTCGTTTTTAGCCCGTACTTTTCGCAAACCTCAACAACACGATTCGGATCGATCGCTTCAACCGTGCGACCGCGATGTCCGGTCGTTGTCACGGCCTGTAACATGCTGTTGATGACTGCTTCTTCGGTTGCATCTCGAACGGCCTGAAACAGTGGTGAAAGCTGATCGTCGCGCAGCAGCTCGACAGATTCTCGAGGCACATCAGACTGATACGGTGTCCGCAGATTCTCCATCGTCGAAAACGCTAAGACGTAGTCGCCGCTGCCATGAGAAATCGGAGATCCAGCCGCAGCCAGGCCCAGTGGAGCCCGTCGAGCCAGTCGCTGCAATCGACGAGAATCGAGTGGTGCATCGGTCGCCACAATGACTATGCACGAACCGTGCTCCTGTGTCTTGACTTCATCCTTCAGGTAATACCGTCCTAGTTCTCGCCCGACCGGCACGCCGGCGACCGTCAGCGAGCCACCGAAATTGGTCTGAACCAGGACTCCAACGGTGTATCCCCCAAACTGTTCGGGAATTTTTCGAGACGAACTGCCAATGCCTCCCTTCCAACCCATGCAGCGAACTCCAGGTCCCGCACCGACGCAACCTTCGACCACAGGACCTGAATTCGCATTCCTCAGCGCTGTTTCTACGTCTTTAGCCTGCACTCGACGCTGGCGAATGTCATTCACATATCCGTCGTTACATTCGCCGACAATCGGATTGACGGAACGCACCGATTCGCAGCCTGGTCGCTTCAGACTCCAGCTAACCAATGCATCGGCCGCCGCGAACGTGCTCAATGTATTCGTCAGGACGATTGGCGTTTCGATCACGCCAAGTTCGACGATCTGAGTCGTGCCCACGAACTTGCCAAAACCGTTTGCAACATGAATGGCCGCTGGCACTTTATTCAAAAATACGTTCTGTGAGTGAGGCTTAATCGCAGTCACGCCCGTACGTACAGAATCGCCTTCGATGATCGTCTGGTGTCCAACTTGAACGCCATTTACGTCAGTGATTGAATTGTCTTTTCCTGGAGAAAGGACTCCAATCGAAATTCCGAGATTACGCAGGCGCGGGCGGTTCGATTCCGTTGCCGTTGCTTCGTCGCTCCGTGCAACATCAGCAAGGATGACGGCAAGACCAATTAAGAAAACAGGGGCGATGTCTCGCAGCATATTAGGACCTCAAATTTTCTTTGATATAGGGCGAATGAACGGGAAGCCTGGCATTGCCGTTGTTGGCTCACTGTTTGATGGACAACTCAATGTGAGACGGGTGTTCGGGCGAGCAATAGATTCGCTGGTGAGCTTTTCGGTAGTCGGCTTCGTTGGCTTCCATGATGTTCTTGAACCTCTGCGGGTTGCGATCAATTAGCGGAAACCAACTACTCTGCACTTGTACCATGATCCGATGCCCTTTGCGAAATCGGTGATTGCGAGTCCGTAAGTTGATTAAGAATTCTGCCGCTTCGTTCGGAACAAGCGCCGTTGGATTTGTGAAGCTGGTGCGGAATTTCCCTCGCAGAACATCGTCCGCGATCATCAATTGATAACCACCCATCTCGGGCTTGTCCGGATGATTTTCGGGATAGACGTCAATCAGCTTCACAATCCAATCGGCATCTGTTCCGGATGTTGAAGCGTGCAAGTGAGCAGAAATCTTGCCAACGAGTTCGACTTCTTGTTTGAGAGGCTCGGTGACAAAACTCAGTACATCCGGGCGGTCTTGAACAAATCGCTGATCCTCAACTTTCCACAGCTTGCCCGCTCTCTGGAAACGGGGCTCTTCGCTCCCTTTGAGGCCGCTCCAGAAACCCATGATTGGTCGCTTGGAATACGGAACAGGCTTGTTTGGATCGGAAACGTACTCGACGAAATCATCGTCTGCTTGATCTGGTTTTTCAAACGACAGTGAGTTATCAGCATGCAGATACAGCTTCTGTTGAGTGATACCATCGCGTGGTGGCCAGGCGTCGAACGTTTGCCATTCATTCGTCCCGGTCTGAAACATAGTCGCTTCTTTGAGATCCAATGTTCCCTGGTCCTTCAGGTAGTAAGCAAAGAACGGTGCTTCAATTTTTTCCTGGTAATGCGTGACCGTGTCGGAGCCAAAGTCATACTCGCCAAGCGATTCACGAGGCCCTCGCGTCCACTGTCCGTGTGCCCAGGGGCCAACCACGATCCGATTCAGGTCATGCTTATCGAGCGGTTCGAGCTTGTCGTAGATGTCCATCGCTCCGCCAAAGTTCTCTGCGTCCCACCAGCCGGCGACATTCAAGGTCGGAACGGTGACTTCGGTCAAATGCTGCAGCGTGCCACCTGTTTGCCAGTATTCATCGTACGTGTGATGAGTGGTGAAGTGATCCCAGGTCGGTGAGACTCCATGAAGGTAGCGAGCATTCATATTGCTGATCGGCCCCATGTCCAGAAAGAACTCGTACGTGTCAATCTGGTCAAACGGAAAGCGAGAGTTCTCCTTCGGATCGAAATCGAACAGATAAGGAAGTTCGGCGCTGGGGCCGAGACGAAACGCGCCGAAGTGGTAGAAGTCATCGCCACTGACGTAGTCCGACGGCGATGCTTGCGGACTGGCGGCACGCAGCGCCGGATGAGAATCCACCAGCGCCATCGTGACGTACCAGCCGGGATAGGAAACTCCCAGCATTCCGGCTCGGCCGTTATTATTCTCGACGTTGTTGATAAGCCATTCAATCGAATCGTAAGCATCCGTTGAAGCATCGATCGCTTTCGGATCGACTCGATGGAGAACAGGCCGATTCCATTCAAAATCCCCCTCCGAACCATGTCGTCCGCGAGCATCTTGAACTGCAAAGATGTATCCCTGCTTCGAGAGTTCACGAAAGGACGTGTTGAAATATCGAGTGAACCCGCCGTCCGGATCTGCGACGCGGTAAGGAGTTCGCAGGAAGACAATCGGTAGGTTTTCTTTAATCTCGCGCGGAGTATAGATCTCGGTGTAGAGTGCCACGCCGTCGCGCGTTGGGATCATTCCTGTCGTCTTGATGTATCGTTCTTCGTTGTCGGCTTCCTGTCCGAGCAAAGGGACTGGGTGCAGTGAGAGCGCAAGAATTACCATCAACCAGAGTCGCCGCGTTAACTTTGACAATTTGAAGACGAATAAGAAGTCGTGTAGCATGGGGATTCGCCGTTCTCTATACGGATGAGAGTAAAAGCCGTTCACTGAATACAAGGAACATGTCAATTGAAAATGCCAGTGTACCTTGCGAGCTGTTTGATTGCCTTCGTCGCAGGCCCGAACCTCGCCGCGCAGGAAAAAACCACCGCTCCATCTTCTGTTGAGCGTCTGGATTCGCATTTCGAGAAGTTGGTCTCAACCGGAATGATCGTCGGTGCTCAGTTGGCGGTTGCTCGCGATGTTCACGCGACGATTGTGCAGAACTATGGAACTGTCGCGGTTGGTTTGCGAAAAACAGTCGATGAAGAAACGTTGTTCCTGATCGGTTCCTGTTCCAAACCGTTCGCGTCGGCGTGTGTGATGAGTCTCATTGACGACCCGAATGTAAAAATTGCGTTGACTGACGAAATTAACCAGTGGATTCCAGCCTACGGCTCGTTGAAATCTATCAGCGGAGCACAAATCTCGCGCGCACCAACCGTCGATGAACTCATGGCTCATCGAGCCGGTATCTACAGCCAGAAAGTTGGGATGACGCGAGATCAGACAAAGTGGATTCGGCGTTTCTCACACACTCTTTCCGATGCCGTGGATGGAATTTCCACTTACGAACTCATCGCCCAGCCCGATCAGCGATATGCCTACAGCGGCGCTGGTTATTGCGTGTTGGGGAGAGTCGCCGAACTCGCATCGGATCAGCCCTTTGAAGCGATCCTGCAACAACGACTCTGCAAACCTCTTGGACTGACCAGAACCACGTTCTTTCCTTCTCGAATGTTTCCCAACGAGACCATCGCGACCGGTCGCATGCAGGCCGTGGCGCCGCATCTGTTAGGGAGCGAACATCGAATGCCGCTCATCGGCGGCAGCCTGTATTCGACGGCTGACGAAATGAGTCAATTCGGGCAGGCGATCATCCATCAATGGAACGAAGCTGACACGAAACGCCAGTTGCCAATCTCAGCGGATTCGCTGAAGGAGTTCACTCGAATTCGCAGCCCAAAGAGCGGTTACAGCCTTGGGTGGAAAGTACATCAGCACGACGGACATCCCATTCGCCTGTCTCATTCCGGCTCGCTGCAATCCTACCGCGCTCGTCTGGTTCTGGATTTGCGGCACGGCACCACTATCGCCGCCTGCTGGACGCTTGCCAGCAACAAAAAACCTGCCACGCTGAACCAACTCATTGACAGGGTTCTCGACGAAGAAGTACGTGATTAAAAAAACGACCTGATCGACATTAGAAGCGAAGAGCGAAACACGACTGAGTTTTCGACGGACTGCAGGCGTCACTGTCCAGACGACATGGAGTATTTCAAGTCGAAACGACTGCTAGGTGTTTCGTTGTGTTTTTCCAAATCTGGGTTGTATGTAAACACTTTGATCTTGTTCTCGGCTGGCACGAAAACCATGTAACGCAACCAAGATTCTCCGCCGTTGTTCAGACCTTGGTAATCGCTCAGAATCTGATGTACCTGATTCCCGTGCACGCCCGTGGAAGTCAGTAAAGCCTCTCCTAAGACGTGGCCGCAAAGGACCATGAAGACATTCTTGTGTCGCTTAACGAACTTGTGCCAAATGTCTTCTCCCAGATTCCCATTCACGTTAAAGCCTATCGACGTCCGTGTTTTATCGGCGTTCAAGTAGCTGTGGGTTAATACGATGACACGGTGGTCAGGATGTTCTTTGACGACGTTGTTTGCCCACTCCAGCACCTGATCCTGTGGTTTGCATTCAAGAGAAATGATCATGAATTTCAATCCCATCGACTCGAAGTGATACCAAGAGTTGTTGTGGCGATCCTCTTTGTAAGTTCCTCCAAACTCTGCTCGCTGTGAATACTTTGCACGAGGAAAATACTCATTGAAATGAGTCGACCGATCAAACGCCGTCGTGTATGAGAATTCGCTCTTGTCCGTTTTTTTATAGCCAAAATCGTGATTACCTAAGCATAGACAATAAGGAACAACTCCATCGAGTCGAGACATGGCGTCTCGGGCAATGGCCCATTCTTCAGGAAAGTCCGTCTGAACGATATCTCCTTCATGAACAAGGAATGAAATGTTGAGTCGTTTCTGATTGTCACGTGCCCATTCAGTTTGTGTGAAAAAGTAACGGCGTAGATCGCCGTTGTTCCATGTGCGAGCGGATTGCTTTAACCGCGTGTCGCAATAACACTGAGTGTCCGGTAACGCAACTATTGTGAACGATTTTGGTGCGTCCTCTCCGAAGGAAGGAGTGTTGATTAACAGGCAGGGAAATACACAAATAAGCAAAAGTGTTCGCACGATACGATTCCTTAATAACCAGGGAAATTAAATTTCTGGGCATACGATATCTGTGCTCGGGGCATCTGGTAGCAGCCCCTCTTGCCGCGATATCATCCCTAGATCAACCACGAGTGATTACTTTCTGCTTGATTTTGAGGGACGAATCGGTCTCGGACCGGGTTTGTCACTACCTTCGATCAACTTTACCAGTGCCTTGAGTTCTGCGACCTTTTCAGGGTACTTCGCAGCCAAATTCGATTGTTCTCCCAGATCTGCTTCCAAGTCGTAGAGTTCGTCAACTTGTTTCCGATCATCTTCGACTGCGTACCCAAAGAAGTGTGCTTTCGGCTTCAAGTATTTCCACTTGCCTTTGCGAACCCCAGCCGCATCGTAGTAGAAATGCTCGCGGCCCATTTCTCGCATGCCTAGCAACAAATTCGTTTGGTCGATGCCGTCAATTCGGCGGTCTGTTGGAACTTCGAATCCGGCTAGGTTTGCCATGGTAGGCAGGAAGTCGATCGTTGCGAAAATCGCGTCTGAAACTCGTCCGGCAGGGACTTTTCCCGGCCAGCGGACAATACACGGCAATCGATAACCGCCTTCGTAAGGCGACCCTTTGCCGTTTCGCAGCGGCCCGGATTCTCCCCAAAAGATCGATCCCTTTGGATGTCCTTTCTTCCGCTTCGTGTATTTGTCTTGGTTCCAGGGACCGTTGTCGCTGGTGTAAATGACTATCGTGTTTTCGTTCAAACCGAGGTCGTCAATCGTATCGAGCAACCGACCGGTTTCAAAATCAAACTCTTCGACGACGTCGCCGTACAGGTCACCGTCAGACTTGCCTCGAAAGCGTTCTGACGCACCGATCACCGTGTGCATCATTGTGTGTGCGACATACAACACGAACGGCTTCTTTGCGTCACGTTTATTTTTTAGATACTCAATCGCTTTGTCGGTGTAGAGAGTCGTCAATTCACCCATATCGCGGGTTTCACCAGCAGGGCTATTGTTTTCGTGAAACTTGACAGCGCCTCCGTCGTTGGCGCCAAGCGGACCGAAGTAATAGTCGAATCCCTGTGCGAGGGGCATTCGAACAATGATTGGTGATCGGTTGGAGACATCCCATTTTCCGATGCAAGCTGTTTCATAACCTGCGCCGCTTATCAGTTCTGCGAACGTAATTTCCGAGGCAGGCATGTTCCAGCCATGACTTCGAAGTGGATGGCGACCGGTCAGCAACGCCGAACGTGATGGACCACACACTGTTTGCGCATAAAACGAAGTGAATCGAGTTCCTTCCTGAGCCAGTTGATCCAGTCGTGGTGTCCGATTTTTTTCGTTGCCATAGCAGCCCAGATCGGCGTAGCCTTGATCATCTGTGAAAATTACGACGATGTTCGGTTGGTCACCTGCTTCCGCCGCCAGCGATGACAAGCAAAGGAAATGCGGTATCAACGCGGCAGCGACCAGGATCGCCGACGCACCAAATCGGCGTAACGAACTGCGTTTGGAAAAGAGACGTGCCACTGCACGCATATTATTAAAGAGCATAATCATTCCAATTGTTTGGACCGTAAACCTGTCGTGACGGTCTCTATTTTGATGGTTAACTCCGTAAGTGTTTGACCTGACTTGGTGTTTTAATTTCTGCAAACAAAATGAGTCCTCCTCCTACTTTGCTGAATCGGAGGGACCCATCCAGCCTGCTTTGCTTGCTTCACGAGGTTCAACCGGCTTGACGGTAGTTGAATGGGGAGGCTGGTCACATAGCCCGGAATGCCTTTTCTTAACTTGTCGTTTCAGTGCGGCTATTTACGTACGGGTCCGCAGTTTCTCATGTCTCACCGCTGACTAGCTGGACAGCGCCAGTTGTTGTTTATCGTGGGTGATTTTCGGGGTTGAGGCTTTTGATTTTTTCGGGGTCGATTCCCATTGTGTAGTACGTCGCCATGCGTTTTTGCGGTGGCAGCGACTCGCTTGCACATTGCACGATCGATGGTAGCGAATTCATTCCAATTCTGCCTTGTATTCACGCTCATGAATCCGGAGCGGAAGCTCAACATAACGTACGAACACGTCTGCCGCTCGACGGACTTGCTCAAGCGTCAACCATTCGGCGTCGGTCACGATCTCACTGGGACACAGCTGACGCCGAAAGCGAGCGCAAAATAACTGAGCGACGGTCTTCACTATCAAATGCCGATGCACGCAGTCCCAGCCACGGCACTCGAAGTGATCCTCCGATGCCAATTGCGAAGAACTTGGATAACAGCACAACGACCACAAGCAAGAAACATCTTACACTACCATTCGTTATCACTCCGAGACCAGTCAATCCAAGCTGGATGATAAAAAATATGAGCAATACCAACGTGCAGATTCCGCCGAACAAACAACCAGTAAGGTTTGATGACTGCTCTTCTGGATACTGCGCTATTGCCTGATTCTGAATGATTTCAAACAGGGGCTTCACAGAAACGTTCTCGATCCTCCGGTTCCGTAGACCGAACTACCTTTCCTTACGCTTTCCTGATGCTTGAAAACCACTGGTTTCCCAAGGGTTTTTCTTTGCTTATGCTTCGACCTTGGTTCGCTCAACGTTAGCTTTCGTTGAGTAGTGGGGGGATGAGTGCAGTACTCATTGCCTTATCCCATCGTCGTGGCGTTCACCCAGGTGTGCTCGGTGCGGGTGAGTTGACCAGCTTTGATGACGCCACCCTGCATCACGGCGATGAAGCGACTGCGATCTTCCAGTAGCGTGATAT
>DAOUPA010000711.1 GCA_030626405.1 Planctomicrobium sp. | reverse complement strand
TACGCGACGGGACGATCTTAGCGGTTGGTTTCAACCAGCCCGGCCACGGGCAGTTGGTCGGCGACACCGATTGCTGGGCCAGCACAGACGGTGACGACAACGACTGCTCAACTCCACTCCAACATAAGGACCTGTAATGAAACTCTTATTATCTCTCATCGCGATCTCATGCCTGTCGGGAACTATCGCTACGGCCGATGAACCGTCCCAGCCCGTCCTCGTTGAAGTACAACGTATCTGGGATAAAGCTCCTCACAATGGCTTCACCGATCTGATCCGTTTCAAGGACCGCTGGTATTGCACATTTCGAGAAGGTCAGGGGCACATTTCGCATGACGGCGTTCTTAAAGTCATCGCCTCAGACGATGGCAGGAAGTGGGAGTCGGTCGCCACATTCAAATCGCTGCGCGGCTTCGACATGCGCGAGGCCAAGTTCTCCATCATGCCTGACGGTCGCTTGATGCTGACGGGCTGCGAGGCCAATCGGAAGACGAAGCCATCCCTGCACCAATCGCTGGTCTGGTTCACTTCTGACGGAAATAAGTGGACTGAGCAGGTTGCGGTCGTTGATCCAGACTTCTGGCTTTGGCGAGGGAACTGGCACAAAAGTAAGGCGTATTTCTTTGGCTATGGTTGCCGAGACGACAACCGCGCACTCCGACTTTATACCAGCAGTGACGGTAAGCAGTTCGAAACGCTGATCAAGGAGGTTGGTGTCGAGGGAACCTATCCGAATGAAACATCGATTCTCTTCCTTCCTGACGAGACGTGCTACTGCTTGTTGCGACAAGACGGCAAACCGAACTCAGGCTACATCGGCGAGTCACTTCCGCCGTACACCGACTGGACATGGAAGAAACTCGGCGTCCGCATCGGCGGTCCGAACATGATTCAATTACCGGACGGTCGCTTCGTGGCGGTCGTCCGACTGTACGACGAGAAACAACGCACTTCAGTCTGCTGGCTCGACCCGGAAACAGGCACGCTGACCGAAGCTCTCAAGCTGCCGTCCGGCGGAGACACCAGCTACGCCGGAATGGTCTGGCACGATGACATGTTATGGGTCAGCTACTACTCGTCGCACGAGGAGAAGACGGCCATCTATTTGGCGAAAGTGAAATTCGAGAAGAACAACGGTGATTCAATTGAGTGATCATCTTCAACTCGTGCACGACTACCAACGCGACGGCGTCGTTCGAATTCGGAAGTTCTTTACCGCCGAAACGGTCGCCGAGATTCGCGCCGAGCTGGATCAGTACATTCGCGACGACCTGCCGTCGAAGCCGGTCGATGCCCGCACACTGGAAGCTGACGGGAAAACCATTCGCAACCTCTGGCGGCTGGAACAGCACGACGAGTTTTTTCGAAGACTCGCCCAGCGCACCGAGATCACGGACCTGATCGCCAGACTCGTTCGCGGCGAGCCGGTGCTGGCGGGCGTCGAAACGTTCAGCAAGCCGGCTCGTATCGGATCGGGTGTGCCGTATCATCAGGACAATGCTTACTTCTGTCGGACGCCGCCCGACATGCTGACGTTATGGATCGCGATCGATCCGGTCACGGTCGAAAACGGAGCTGTCTACTTCATCAAGGGATCGCACAAGCTGGGCATGCAACCGACGAAACCATCCGGCGTCACCGGCAATTCGGTCGGACTTGCCGAACCACCCGCAACGCCCGAATCCGACCAATTCTGCGCAACGCTCGATCCCGGTGATGCCACCATTCATCACTGCGAGATAATCCACCACTCCGATCCCAATCACACCGATCGATCACGCCTCGGCCTGCTGTTCGTCTACCGCGGCGCACATACAACGACTGACGAACAGTTGAAGACGACGTACAGCGAAGCCGTGACAGCAACACCGCCCGCGTGAAGAGGGATCTGGGAATCCAACGCTTGCAACATCGCCATACAAGCTGAAATCAGATCTCCAAAACTGATCCTGCGGCAACGGTAGAAACACCTTCAAATGCTTGTGAGGGCGGTAGTTGCGAACGAATCCCAGTCGTTGGCAAGGGTTCCAAAAAGTTCTAACCGTGTCTGGTTGCCCCGACTTACATTTCTTGACGACTTATCCTCTCTATCGGATTTTTCGTCAATACATCGACTTTTCCGCGAGCCTTTTGGCTTATTACGCGACCCCTGCTTCAACTTTTTTGAGGAAGTTGAACCTTGGTATATGTTAACCGGTGGTTCGGCATTCCCAAAGGTGACTATCCCGCCGGACACTTTTGGGACTGTTCTCTTTATCAGTTTTTGGCTTCTGAACCGGAAATAAACTCGCAGGTTCCGTCGCATGACAGGCATGACTCCAGGTGCGTATTGCCAGCAACAGTTCGACCAACATTGACAGCCTTTTGAAAAACGTATTTTTTTCGCGAACAGTCGTTTTGAGGCGACGATCTTTTGCGAGAACAGATCGCATTACGACGTAGCTTGCAGTCATGAAAACGGGACTATTGAAAGAGCTAGATTCGTCGCCTCTACTGTTTAAGACAGGCACATTGGATCTCTTTTAGATCTGGCATCGTCGTGCACACAATGCCCCTACCCACCGATGGCTTCGACCGAGAATCGTAGGGACAGTCGTATCTTTGTTTAAGGACTAACGATCTCAAAAAACGTTGAGAAAATGCCTGTACGTTTTACCACG
>DAOUPA010000375.1 GCA_030626405.1 Planctomicrobium sp. | reverse complement strand
CTGCGGATCAATCGCCATGAGAACGCGTCGAAAGACATCTCTGGAAGGCAACCCGTGTGGCAGCGACAACATGCTCAAGAGGAGTTCTTGTTTTGCTTCAGCCCACTGACGAATGCTGGTCGGGCCATCTGCTCCTGCTAACACAGCCAGCAAAGAAATAACAAGAACGCTTGGCAGTGGGTGCCGCAAATTCACAGACGATCGTGGGTCTTCGAGGGTTTCGAAATGAACCACTACCTCCGCAAGATCAATCCGTTTTGACATTGTGAGTCCTCCTTGAAAATGAAACATTCAAAGAGAACTCTTTAACGATCAATTTCCCAGAGCGCAAGGCTGCCCGTCTTGCCTGACCTATCCAAAAGTGCGCGCTGGCCGTGACATTGAAGGCCGCTTAAATAGAAGGACCGAGTGCCCGTAATTCTCAAGGCGCAAATACGCTTGTACGCAACTAGTACACCAAGTAGTGTATTAGTATGTCGAAGAACAACAAATCATGCTGCCTTCCCATATTTCCGCCGCAACCAGCGTTGGAAGATCGTTCGCTGATTGACGATGACCAAGCGACATCGCTGATGCGGTTGTTCAAGGTGTTTGCCAACGACACACGGCTGCGACTGATGCATGCACTGGTTCGCGAAGACGAACTGTGCGTAAGTAACCTAGCCGAAGTGGTCGGGATGAAGCCGCAAGCGGTGTCGAATCAGCTTCAACGATTAGTGGACCGAGGCATTATCGGTTCTCGCCGGGACGGCATCAATATTTATTACCGCATCATCGACCCCTGTGTTCCTGTGTTGTTGGAACGCGGGCTTTGCCTGATCGAGTGCTGTCCAGAATAGTTTCCCGACAAATTCAAAATCATTGCCGATACATCTCGAAAAGAAAATTACGTTTATGAAACCACGTAGACATCATCATCAAAATTTGCGAATCAACCTTCTAACAACTATGGCGATCGCCGCAATTCTGGTTACAACATTGATGGCGTCTGCGGAAGAGGCAGACACGGCGGACAAGCCCGTAAAAAAAACACTTCAATCTCGAATTGAGGTGGGGCCGAATGGGAAGAAGATAGTTTTTGATGTCGCTGAGCTAGAAAAGGTGAATAAGGATTTCTTCGTTGACATCGCGGGATTGCGATTGTGGGTTGAGTGTGCCGAAGGTCGGAATCGTCTGCGATCACAAGCCGTCAGCCCGTCAGCGAGCCTCCAAGTCATTAACCGAGTGGCGAGTCAACTCATGGAGACCGGTGTCGAGCCGAGTTTCATCCCTGTGAACGGCGAAGAAGGTAAGAAGATGGGGACTGATGGGATGATCTTGCTCAAAGGGGGTGAGTTCTCGCGGCCGGGTGAGTTTTACGATTCAAGCGGTGGTGGCTTGACAATCCTGAAGGACGGCACCGCCTCGGTCTCACACGGCGAAAAATATCGCGTGAAAATCTCGACATTTCATATCGACAAATTCAAAGTCACTAACGAGGACTACTGCAACTTCCTCAACGATGGCAACGCCGGTTATTGGACTCCTTGGAATCCGCGCATTGCCAAGGCCGTACGAGGGAAGCACGCTGGCAAGTTTGTCCCGGCCGATAAATCGCTGTCAAGAAACCCGGTCGTCTTAGTCAATTGGTATCAGGCCAAGGGCTACGCAGCCTGGGCGGGAAAACGATTGCCTACGGAAGCCGAGTGGGAATTTGCGGCGGGCGGTAAAGAGGGCCGTAAATATCCGTGGGGCAACGAGCCGCCCGACAAGACGCGTGCTGACATCCCGATTCAATACCACCACACAGTTTCCGTCGATTGGTTTCCTAAAGGAGCGACCCCCGAGGGCGTGTTTCAAATGGCGGGGAATTCAGCCGAATGGTGTGCCGACTATTTCGACAGTGTTTCCTACACCAAGGCCCCGACCAACGGAGTCGCCGTTGATCCGAAAGGTGCCAAGCAGGCGTTTCAACCCGAATCGTGGTACAAGTACCGCGTGATGTTCAAAGGCTGGTGCAAGTCCAACCGAGCCGAGTATTTCACTTGCACGAAGCGTCACAGCCGACCTCCATTGGCCGATGCATCTGCGGGAGTCAGCTTTCGCTGTGTCAAAGCAAAATGAGGCTGACACTAAAAACCTTCTCAGGCACAGTTTGTGCCTTTCATAGCGACGATCACCCATCAACATCGTTCAGGCCGTGTCTGACTGAGGACCAAGTTATGAGATGTAACACCGTGGCGATTCTTGCTGTCGCTTTGTTGGCACACGTTGCCAGTTTCCAGTTGTCTGCTCAGGAAGCCGCACCGCTGGCTAAGGCGCCGTTTAATGCTCAACAGGCCAAACAGTTCCAACAACAGTGGGCTAAGCATATTGACAAACCGCTGGTTCACACCAACTCGGTCGGCATGAAATTGAAGCTGATTCCGCCGGGCGAATTTATGATGGGACGCACCAAGGAACAATTCGGCAATGTTTTGAAAGAGGCCAAGAAAGCCGGCCATGCCCCAGCCCGGATGGCCACGTGGGAAATGCTTATGATGCCGGGGCATCGCGTCAGAATTACCAAGCCGTTCTACATGGGTTCAACCGAAGTCACCGTCGGGCAGTATCGCCAGTTCTGCGAGGAATCGGGTTACAAAACCGAAGCAGAACGAGGACTCGACAAAGGAGTGCCTTACAAGGGACGTCGTCCGATCTGCACTTGGCGAAAACCGATGGTCTGGATCAAGTTGAAGCAAAAGGACGATGAGCCGGTTTTACACCTCTGTTGGAATGACTGCGTGGAGTTTTGCAAGTGGCTAAGTAAAAAAGAGGGTGTTGAGTACTGTTTGCCGACTGAGGCGGAGTGGGAGTATGCCTGCCGCGCGGGAACCACGACCGCTTGGAGTTTCGGGAATTTCAACACCTTCGACAAACAAGGCCACGAACACATGTTTGTGTCGGAAGACCCCCAAGGAAAACACGACAGGCCGAGCCGAGTGGGGCTGAAAAAGCCGAACGCCTTTGGACTTTACGACATGCACGGCAACGTGTGGGAATATGTTGCCGATTGGTGGCACCGGTTCACTTACAAGAACTCACCCATCAACGACCCGACCGGTCCGCCGGAACAAAGTGAAAAGGGAGACATGCGTCGTATCATTCGAGCCGGGTCTTTCGACTGGGGACGCTGGGGTGCACAATCTGTTTACCGCATGCGAATTGGTCAGCAATCGACTCAGCACCCGCATCAAGGTTTCAGGGTTGCAATGCGAATCAAGGGGGTGCAGGGAGTCCCACCGGCGGTCGAGCCTTTTGAACAACGCCGGAAGAACAAGATTGACCCGGGGCCACAAAAAGTTGACACCGCGGCGGCTGACAAATATCCCAAAAATTTGACGATTGATCTGCCGGGCGGAGTCAAAATGGACTTTGTCCTAATTCGGCCCGGTTCTTTCCTGATGGGTTCAAGCCAAGGCTTTGGCGATGAAGCTCCCGTACATCGGGTTGTTATTTCGAAACCCTTCTACATGGCAAAGCACGAAGTCACCACATCACAGTGGGCTGCGATTATGGGCAAGGACGGGCGCTTCAAATTCTGGGCAACCATGAAAGGCGAATTCGACGATGCCATCGGCCCGAACAAAGCTATGAGAGACGTGAGTTGGAATGAGTGTCAAGATTTCGTCGCCAAGCTCAAGAAAAATGGTCCCGGGCGCGAATTTGCACTGCCGACCGAGGCACAATGGGAATACGCGTGCCGTGCTGGAAGTTCAACCAAATTCCACTTCGGCGACGATGCGTCTGACTTGGGCAAGTACGCTTGGTTTGCAGGAAATATGATTTGGCCCGGCGGCGGTCGAACGTACTCGGACGGCATTCCAGTTAAGGGAGTCCACTACCATACTGTTGGCATGAAAAAGCCGAATGCGTTTGGACTTTACGACATGCATGGCGGGGTCTGGGAATGGTGCGCCGATTTTTATAGTAAGAATTACTATGTGAACTCGCCGCTAAAAGATCCGACCGGGCCGAAGTCAGGATATTTGCGGACTCTGCGTGGCGGCTCTTGGTTTCGGTATGCCAAGTACTGTCGCAGCGCCTACCGCAGGTTCTTTTATCCCGCAGCCAACGGCGATGGCGTCACGGCATACATTTCGGATTTTGGCTGCCGCATGGTCATCAACCTGCCTGATGAAAAGACGGCTGCCGCCGAAAACAGTACCAACAACCAACGAACTGTCAATTACACGAAATTAGCCCGTAGCCTCGTGCGCTATCAAAACAATCCCGTAATCAAGGTTGGAGAAAAAGGCAAATGGGACGACCAGACACTCGGTTGTTTTACAGTGCTCGATGACGGTGACATATTTTACTTTTACTCAGGTGGAACCCAGTTCGGCAAACCGAAGAAGATCGGAATGGCCGCGTCGTCGGACGGCATCAACTGGACGAAATACGAAAACAACCCACTGTTCCCCGGCAGCATGCCCTACGCAATCAAGGTCGGCGATACGTTTCGTCTGTATCACCCCGGTAAAGATGCTGCCGGTAAGCACGGATTGCTAATGAAGACGTCCAAAGACGGTTATCACTGGAGCAAACCCAAACTAGTTTTTGCTGGCGGAATACTGGATCCGTGTGTGGTTCCAATTGCCGAAAACAAATTCCACATGTACTACTGCGGGGGCGAAAAAATCACGAAGGACGGCAAACAGGTGTGGGAATTCAAAACCCACATGGCGACATCTACCGACGGAATTACGTGGAAAAAAGAATCAAAGCCTGCCCTACCACTTGGCCCCAAAGAGAGTTGGGACGAGAAGTCGCACGCTGGCCCTTGCGTTTTGAAACTCGAAGATGGGTTCCACATGTGGTATCTGGGAAGTGGCACCTACAATGACAAAACGGCGTGGAGAATTGGTCACGCCACGTCTCCGGACGGACTGAACTGGACGAAGTCGAGTACCAAGCCCGTGCTCGACATCGGTAAATCCAAAGATTGGGATAGCGGCACGTTCATGTCGTTCGACATTGTTTTCCGCGACGGCAAGTTCCTCTTCTGGTACGCCGCCGCCCCAACCGAGCACAGAGACGAAACCAAAATGGCAATCCAAATCGGACACGGAACCAGTATGGTGAGTGATTGAAGATTTCTCGTCTTCTTAGTTCCCGTTGAACATACAATCTGAGGCCCAGCAAAGAATGAACGAGTGAATTCGTCGATTCTGTCCCGGAAACTCATCATTTACGGTACAGTGAACTTTAACGAACCTTTTACGGGACGCCTTTCCTGCAGCGGTCGCTTCAAGTCGGCTTCACCGATGCGAGTTGGAATCCGACGGAACCTGCTGAGGTCGATGCAACCGCCGTCAGGAAGCAGAACGTGAAACTCGCATCGGTCTGGATCACCTCGTTCATCTAGGCGCAGTACGTCCAAGGCTTAGGTCGGAGGATACACCTTGGCGCGCTAGGACGTCGCATGAGTCACGCCCTCCTCTGTCAGTTTTAGAGCAGTCAAAAACTTCAACGGGGTTGTGATGCTGCTCATCCATTTGTTGTCGGAAAAACTTATAGCATCGATTGCGTGACATCCGGTCATCTTCTGGCAGTACGGTTTCCGAACCTCGCCGTTTGGAGTGTGCGAGAAAATGCATAACGGAAGAGAGGGGAGATGCTCATCTCAGAATCACCCTGGTATGTCTCCTAATTCTTGTCAAAGTTTGACTTTTTTGAAGATTACGCGAGGGCTTGTTTCACTCACCGGTCTCCGAAGTCACATGAAACATAGGACTTACGGGACACGGCGCCGATCAAGGTATAGTGACTGTTCTCGTCAGAGGGCGCGCACGATTCCTTGATCGCGTTGTCGGGTGTAAACCGCCCGGTTTTTGGTTTGAGTCCTACTCGGGGAGTTCTTGTTTTTGTACGGGGCAGCACGCCCAAGAGTGAACACCAAATGCCGGTAGTGGGAGCGATCGGCATTTTGCGTATATCCCCAGAGTAGTCAACATGTCGGGGAACGACCAGTTTTTTTCCACACTCTCTTGAATATTTTATACCCCTCCGGTCGGACTTGGGGTCTCCGATTCCAACGGGTACTCCCGAAAGACTCTCCCGAGTCTGATTGCGACTTTCAACGCGAGTTAACAGATTTGCCAAAAAATGTGCCCGGGTTAACACATCATGTCAGGAGCAATGCCTTGGCGGAGCCGAAGATCAATCGGAATCTTAAGCAACTTGGTCAAGGTCCCGGTGCGGCTCTGGAAAAGCAACTCTAAATCTATTGATCAATGACAGGTGAACAGTGACTAAAGGCCACATAGGATTTGCACGATCTCACCGGTATTCTGTCGCAAGCAGGGATTCGCCACCAGTGTCTTGATGCTTCAGAAGAGGACGTTGAAGAGTATTTGAAATTGCGAATCCGGCCCCGTTGATGCGAACCAAGCAAGAATTCCTGATTGATTTGAGGAAAGGTGACATGGCAGAGCCGAAGGTTAATTGGGAAGCCACGTCAGAATTTTCAGCGGTGTCTACAGATTTTGCGTTCCCTGATTCCACAACAGAAACTGGACCGGGTCTTTCAACTCAACGAGCGTAAACTCAAACTGATCTACGCAGTTTAAGGAAGCCGTAGAGGAACGGGGGGAATGATCCACGGCGATTCTGCCGAACGCCTCTGGAATACTGCTCACGAGTTAAATGATGTTCGAAATCAACTCAAAACACATCAGGCAATCTGATCAACCAATTGACCTGCTCCCAAGAAACTGTTCCAAACAAAGTGAGAAAATCCTGGTAGAATCTGGTCGTTCTTTGTTTCAGAAAGATGACCATGAAGAAGAGTAAATTTACCGATCAGCAGATCGCGTTTGCG
>DAOUPA010000393.1 GCA_030626405.1 Planctomicrobium sp. | reverse complement strand
CCGAATCGACTGAATCACAACCGAATATCGCTGCTGACGTAACAATTCTTGCGAACTTACAAACAGTGCAGCCACTGTTTCTCGAACACAAATTCGGCAAAGGTAAAATCGTGACCTGCCTCACTTCAGCTGGTCCATTGATGAACCCGGAAGGGACTGTCTGGACAAACTGGGCGAACGGTCCCGGCAGCTTTAGCTTTGCCGTCTTCCAGCTTGAACTGGCAAAGCACCTCGTTCGTTCTGACCGCACGCTTCCGCAATTGAAAGCTGGCGAGTCGATTGAACTGAAACTGAATCAGGCGTTTTATGCACCGGAGCTGGAAGTTGTCTCACCGGATGATCAGGTGAATCGGCTGCAGGCAACTCCATCTCGAAAAGAATCTCAAGAAGACGAGTCAGCGGTTCCGTCACTCGATGTGACCTACCGAGAAACCGACCAGCCGGGCATTTATGAGTTCACCCTCGAAACGACTCAACAGGAACACGAACGTCGGTTGTATGCAGCGAACACGCCGGCGAAAGAAGGAGCTTTGAAAATTATGGATGACGAAGCTCTCCTTCGCGAACTTGGACCAGAAACAGAAATCGAAATTCAACAAGCCGGTTCATTCGACTGGATTCGTAACGAATCCCCTGGCTCCGAAGTTCGCTGGTTCTTACTTGTTGTTCTTGCACTTCTTTGCATTGCCGAACAGGCTCTTGCTTCAAAGCTAAGTTATGTTTCTTGATTTCCTTGCCTTTCCGAACACTTAATAATGTGCGGAAAAAACTTGAGTTTGCGATCTTTACAAACGAGAGCGAACTTCCAGCAGTTGCCGAATTCTCCTCACGAGAGAAGTCACAATCCCACCGATGACGAGAAGCAGCCCTACGACCAGATACGGGTAGTGAGGCGGAGTGTCCGCTGCCCCGCGATAGGCCAGCAAGACGGTGTATGAAATGACAGAAGCGACAGTTGTTACAATGACGAGTTTCGGGCGGTACCACATACTGCTGGCAATGATCAACAAGGCATAGCCAGTCACGAGTGATTCGATCGGCCCCTGCGCATTCACGAGAGCTGCGGTAAACAGCGCTGCATCGCAGGCAATCCAGGTGCGTCGCGCGAACGGGAATTCTCGTGTCATTAATTTCTGAAACAGAATTGAAATCGCCGCCCAGATGGCAAGAATTACCATCACAGGAACATACGAGTCACGTGACGTCGCAGAGGACCATTCCGCGAACTGGACAATAACGGCGATCACAAGAAATGCGGCTAAATGGACAAACAAAGCTGGCTCGCGGCGCGTCCAACGTCGCAACATTGCCCACCAGCCCAGGGATTGTAATGTGATCGATTCGCCATCCTGAAAACGCTGTAGATCGTCGGCCAATTCCTCTGCGAGCTGATATCGATTCTCTGGTTTCTTTTCGAGGCACCGCATACAGATTTTTTCAATCGAACTTGGCACAGCCGGATTGAGTTTGCTTGGAAGTTTCGGCTCCGAATCACGTAAACGCAACATCAAGTCCAGTGGACTCTCTTCATCGTAGGGTGGTCTACCTGCGAGCAGTTGGTAAAGAATTGCCCCTAGACTGTAAATATCGCACTGCGAGGAAATGTCGTCAGGCTTGCCCCAGGCTTGTTCCGGAGCCATGTAGGCAGGTGTGCCGAGAATCGTCCCTGACATTGTTCGTTCTCCATCTCCTCCAAAGACTTTCGCCAAACCGAAATCAGTTACGAATGCTGTTTGAGTTTCATCGATGAGAATGTTCGATGGCTTCAGGTCGCGGTGAATGATTCCCTGCTGGTGTAAATACCCAACCGCTTTAGCAACCTGAATAATGTGATTGATCGTTCTGTCGAGGTCGGCGCGACCATCATGAAAGTGATCCCCGAGCGTTTTGCCTTCAATATACGTCATGACGAGAAACGGCAGCCCGTCCTGCTCACCTGCATCGTGAACGCTGACGATATTCGGATGCCGAAGCCGGGAAGCGGCGCGTGCTTCCTGGTAAAATCGCCGGACTTCTTCGTCCGAGGCGAACTCACTTGCTCGAATCATTTTCAGGGCATAGTGAGTGTCAAGCGTTTGATGCCGAGCTTTGTAGACAACTCCCATTCCGCCTCGACCGAGTTCTTCCTCCAGGCAAAACGATCCAAAATCTCTCGGTAGTTGCTGCATCATTGATGAAGAAAGACCAGATTGCGGTGCCAGGATCGTTTCTAGAGAATCATTGACTGGAGCCGCAGCAAACGACTCCAGCATGTTCATGCAGTCAACAAGTTCTTGGAGTTCAGGATGTTTTTCGATTAAGTCTTGTGGAATCGAAATCGCCTGCCCGGTTTGCAATGCTTCACAATGCCGTTCAAGAAAGTCGAGGACTTCATGACTGAGGTGCTCATCCTGTTCAGGCTCTTTCTCTTCTGAATCATTTTTTTCAATAGCAGACATCAATCTTCACCGCTTAAAGATAAAGATTCTTGCAACTGTTTGAGTGCTCTGGCCCAAAGCATTTGGACAGCTCCACGCGAACGACCCATCCGTTCGGCGACTTCATCGAATGGCAGGCGTTGCAAATTTCGTAGTTGAATCACTTCCTGATAGTCTTCAGAAAGCTGAGCGATGGCATCTGCCAGTTCAAATTCACGCTCATTTTGAATCATAAATTGACTGGGCGATTGCAGTTGTGCTGATAAATTGATTCCAGGTGCTGATTCGTTTGGAGACTGCGGCTGCATTCTGACTTCGCGCTTCACATCCCGTTTCGCTGCGCGAAATTTACGGATGAAGTCCTGCGTGTTGTGAGCCAGTATTTGTTTGAGCCAGCCCAGCCACTCCGCTTCAGAGGTTCCTTCGAAATCTTGAAAGCCTCGGTACGCTTCCAGCATTGTTTGCTGGACAAGGTCCGAGGCGTCGACTTTCGCTCGCATCCAGGTTTCAACATTGGTTCTGGCAATCACATTGACATAGTTACGGCAGCATTTCAGTAACTCATCGCGCGCCTCTTCATCGCCTTCTTTTGCTTGCAGAATGAGACTATGGATTCTGGAATGATCTTGAGAATTTGCCACAAAGCCTGCTTCCTCGCGAGGAGAGAATTGAAATATGTAGAGTTTCACTAACTGATAGGGTGAGTGGAGCTTTAGTCCTCGCAAACTTCACCCACCCTACCACCACTACCGTCATCTTATCAAGACAGTTAAACTCACCGAACGAAATTTCAGGTCACGGATGTCTTATGCAATTCTCATTGGAACACGTCAGGGAAATGGCTCCCGATGAGAAGTCGGTCGTGGCGGCGCAAAAGTTGGTTTCTCCCCGGCTTTGGGAGTCACCTGGGTTGAGCGAATCCGCTCTCTGGGGAACGTGCGGTGGCGGTCGCAATTATCAGGTGCGCATCGATCTGGCGAATATGGGGTACAGCTGCAATTGCCCCAGCCGCAAGTTCCCGTGCAAGCATGTTCTGGCGTTGATGATGTTGTTGGCAACGACCCCCGACGCAATTGCAATTACTGAATCCCCGCAATGGGTTCGTGAATGGATCAATAAACGACGCCAGCGCGAACAGGCCAAAGCCGATAAAGAACAACAACCGGCGAAGCCCATCGATGCAGCCGCCCAGGCGAAGCGAGTCGACGAACGGGAACTGAAAGTTGCCGAAGGTCTCAAACAGCTCTCCGTCTGGATGGACGATTTGATTCGTGGCGGTATTGCTTGCCTCGAAACGAAACCGTTCACGTTCTGGGATGATCAAGCACGGCGGCTGGTCGACTCGCAGGCAAAAGGTCTCGCGACGCAAATTCGTAATCTTGCGGAAATTCCCCAATCGTCACGCGACTGGCCACAAAGAATGATGGATGAACTGGGGCGAACGCGATTGCTAATGCATGCCTACGAAAGGTCCGACAATCTCTCTCCAGACTTAAAAGCAGACGTACGGCAACTGATTGGTTGGACAGTTTCGCAAGCGGAATTGGTCGAGTCAGGTGAAGTCGTTGAAGACGACTGGTTCATCTTCGGTCAACAAATCAAAGAAGAAGATCGGTTCAGAACGCAACGGTCCTGGGCGATCGGGCGAACGACTCAGCGGGAAGCACTCCTCCTGCAATTCGCTCCGGGCGTGCAAGGATTTCCAGAGTCAATCGTTCCAGGAACGATTCAACCAGGAAAGCTCATTTTCTATCCAGGCACCGTTCAACAGCGAGCGAAGTTTCAGGAACGAACAGGAGAGAATGACTCCACCTTTAAAGATTATATTGGCGGGAATTCGGTCACGACGTTTCTGGGTGAATATGCAGAGCGACTGGCACAGAACCCCTGGTTGCCGACCTGTAGCTGCCTCCTTTCAGATGTCACAATAGCGACCGAGCATGGTGCATGGTTTGTTCGAGACAGCGAAGGCAACGCCTTGCCGCTGAGGATGCAGGACCATTACCGGCTCCTTTCCGCAACCGGAGGACACTCATTCCAACTCATGGGAGAATGGAACGGAGACGTTTTCGCCCCAATGAGTTTTCTGTTCGAAGGGCAGTTTCAGGTCTGCTCATGAACGAACTCCTCAAAGCCGCTTTAGTCGGCACCGGCAAGTACCCAGGTGTCGCGATTGACGAATCAGCGCCGGCGGACCGTTTGACAATAGCTGACGACTCACTGACTGACGAATCTCAGTTTCTTCTCCGATGCGGTCGGCGCGCTGTTTACCAACGTGCTGGGCAGGATGTTCGCAGCGTTCCTTCTGTGGAAGCAGCACCAGACACCGAAAACATCGCGTGGTCAGCGGCGTTCATCCGTACGATGAAGGAAGTCATCCAAACGGAGAAGAAAGACCTGCTGCCAGAGGTCCTGCGGGAGTTTCAGGCTCACAGGTTGCCGGTGCCTGTGATTCTGCTGCCAGACCTTCTCGATCTCTCTGATCGAAAACTGCAGTCAGCGATTCGTACTGTGGTCGGCACAAGGGGAACTTGGCTGAGTCAGTTCAATCCCGAGTGGAGTTGGCTCACTGACACGGAACCAAACTCTGAAGAAGACATTCCCAGCTTGGAAGAAATTTGGAACGAAGGAACAGTTCCGCAGCGCTGCCGTGCGCTTCGCAAGCTTCGTGAAATCGATGCAGCAACCGGTCGCCAGTGGCTGCAAGAATGCTTCAAAAAAGAAAAAGCAAGCGACCGGAAAGACTTGCTGGAGCAGTTCGCCTCTGGACTGAGTACCGCCGACGAAGAATTTCTGGAACAGACCCTTTCCGACCGCAGTAAGCATGTGAAAGTCCTTGCAGGCAGTTTGTTATCACAGATACCAACATCGCAATGTGCGAACAGGTTTCGCGAACGTGGGCAACAACTGTTGCAAATCTCTTCGACTTCACAATCAAAACTCAAACTGACCTGCCATCCGCCAGAGGAACTCTCCAAAGATTGGGAAGCAGACGGAGTCCCCAGAAAGCCGCCGGGGCAACGTGGAGTGCGTGCATACCTGACGGAAGAACTCGTCGCGCGCGTCTCACTGGATTTCTGGCAGGAACATTTTCATGTGGCGCCTGTGGAGTTGATCAACGGCATCCTGAACGACGACTTCGCCCACGATGTGATCACCGGTTGGACGAGAGCATTCATGAAGATTTCCGCTTCCAATTGGTTTGAACCACTTTGGAAGTATTGGTCAGCGATGACGCAGCATCCGCAGCAAAACATCAAAGATCAGGCATCGAACTTCCTCGGACAACTCGCCGAATTCACGGAACAGACCAAGCTGGAACGGTCGATCATCAGGCTAATTCAATCCCAACCAGACCCGGCGAATCTCCCGATTGCAACATTGGTCTCTTTCGTCCCAGCCCCCTGGTCGGCAGCGTTTGGAAAAGAGTACCTCCGCGTGACGCGCGGCCTGGTCGCCTCCCGCAGCGACCGCGCCGTCTACGACTGGATCGGCTCACTCACAATTGCAACCGTCGCCCTGCCCAAAGAATGTTTCGAAGCCGCGCTCTCCCCCTGGAAAATCCGCGAACACGGAGTCCCCTCCTGGCAACTCGCGAACATGGAACGCCAAATCTCCCAATTCACCGAAAGAATCCAGTTCCGAGCAAGATTTCACAGGGAGGTTGAGTTACAAAGAAACCGGTAGGTTGGGTGCAGCGAAGCGTAACCCAACAACCGAGTTGGACGTTAATGAAACCGGCACAAACTGGTGGGTTTCGCAAGCCAATTGATTTCGTGGCAACATCATGTTTCAATCAACGATACACTCCCAACATCACCGGTACACTGACATAGGCTTGCTGCACCGCACCCTACTCTTCAATAATCACCAACGAATCCAATGCCCAAAACGAAAAATGACTCCGCCGCTGAATTCCTCCGACTTCATGCGGAGCAGGAGTATGCTCATGAACTTCGCTCGCTGGCGGAGTTTGATGATCGTCAGAAGCCGCCGAACTGGAAGCTCTCTCCCTGGGCGGTGAAGACGTATTTGCTTGGTGGAACGCTGGAGGATGGGACTGAGATTTCTCCGAAATATATCGGGAACGAACGGCTCATTGAAATTGCGATTGCGACACTGGCGACGGACCGGG
>DAOUPA010000493.1 GCA_030626405.1 Planctomicrobium sp. | reverse complement strand
TTGAATATTGACAGTCAACCGGGATCGCAGTCTGCGCTGATAAAATTCGTGACACGGAAAAATGGCTCCGGCGCTGTTGACAGCTGAAAATCGGTCACTTCAAAGTTCAACGTTTCAATCCTCCCTGTAAAGTTCGACCTGAAATTCTCCTGTTAAAGTGCGTTCGAGGTTTTTGTTCCCCGCAGGATCGTTAATATGACAGTATGTTGAAGCAGAGCGACATTGATTATTATTTGTTGACTGATCATCCCATAGAATTTTCGGGAAGAGTTCTCCCTTGGTGATTGGCTCAGCAGTCATAGAGAAATTGTTTGCGGGGAATGTTTGCATCCGCTGACTGCATCAGACTGCCTTCGATAGGAAGCCCGCATGCCACTGTTAGACGTTTATTTTAGATCGATTTTTCACTGTTCCTTCCTACTGATCACCGCTCTCCTTGTTCGTCACAACTGCCTTTTCGCAGATGATGAGCCCCCTGCAGACAACGGAGACGATCAGATAATTGCGGAGTTGCAGATTGCTTTTCCAAAGCAAATCCAACCATTCCTGCAGAAACACTGTGTTCGCTGCCATCGCGCCGAAGAGATGATGTCCGGAATTCGTGTCGATCAACTGGACGGAACATTCATCGAGCACGACCTGCGTCTCTGGAGCAGCATCCAGCGACACGTGGCCGATGCATCAATGCCTCCAGAGGAAGAGTCTCAACCGACTGAATCAGATCGACTCGTCTTCACAACCTGGATCGAACAGGGCCTGAAATTAGCTCGGTCTCGAAAGAAAGACAAAAACGGATCGGTTCGGCGTCTGACGGTCGCGCAGTACCGAAACACTCTTAAGGACTTACTGGGACTGGAAGATGAACTCACAGAAATCTTGCCTCCTGATGCCGTTTCGAAAGAGGGATTTCTCAACAACGAACAGTCCATGCTGCTTTCTCCGATTCTTCTCGAAGCGTACTTTGAGATTGCCGAAAAAGGACTCGACTTATGCATCGTTGATGAAGACTCGAAACCCATCATTCAAACGTTTCGTATGGATTTGGGGCAATCGATCAACCCGACTCCATTTCCTGAAAATCTCATTTTAGGGGCGAACAGCCACTTGCTGAATAATGCCGATTTTGTTGTGACTCAGCCAAGGCCAGAGAAACTCTTCGATTTCAATCCGTTTTCGATGCAGACGCATTTTCGATTCATCGAAGGATACCAAGGAAATGCGACTGTCCGGGGATGGAGAGATTACGACAGCATCTATCATGCAGTTTTCGCATGCATGAGAGGCTCGGAAGGTTACCCCAAGGGACTTGCATTCCAGACAATCCCTGAAGGATTACTCATTCGACCGGCGATTCCAAGTGCTGAAATCTTCCAAGTCGAAAGCACTTACGGACCGAAAGCGAATTTCAAGATTTCGTTGCGCGAGTTGCCAGACCAAGGTCGCTTTCGGATTACCGTTAACGCAGCCAGATACGAAGATGGCCTGCTGCTGGAAAAAGGAGTGAAAGCTCAACCCGAATCCAATGAAAACACCGTAACCTTCTCGAAGGATTCGCCAACTGAAACCGCTCAACTGAAACATGCCGGCCTTTACCAGATCGACGTGTACGCCAATCTGGAAGACGAAAAAAGCTCGCATAATCTCCACCTGCAATTGGGAGAACGGCACTTTTCCGGAACGCTGCATCAACCCGCCTTTCTGGTTGTACGTCTTCCCAAAGGCGCTCTACCCATCTCGACAAAATACGGAGAGAAGAACGTTTCCGACCGAATTGTTCTTACCCCTCTCGATCCTCATTCAGAACTTGCAACACAATTCAAAACGTTTGAGCAACGCTCGCCGCGTCTTGGAGTCCATATTGGGTTGCGCCGTGATTGTGGCAGCACACTGACGCAAGTCGGAAACGCGCAGCCTGTCCAAACATCGGAGTTGCAAGCGTATCGTTTCGAAGGAGCGATTGGGAACTATCCCAGTCCCGACGTTGAAAAAGAGAACGTCAACTATCTGGCAGGTGTTCGCGAAATTGGATTTCGTAGTGAATTCACAGATGGTCGAGACATGCCTCGCCTGTTGATTCGGTCGGTCGAATTCGAAGGCCCTTTGTATAAAATCTGGCCGCCTGAAACACACCGTCAGATCTTCATCGTGTCTGAAAACCAGAACCACCCCGATACATATGCCCGTGAAATTCTTGAGTCGTTCGCCACGCGAGCCTTTCGCCGTTCTGTTTCAGAGGACGAAACAGAGCAACTTTTGAATGTCTGGAAAGACTCTTTTTCAGAAAACCAAGACTTTCAACAAAGCATCAAGGATGCGTTACTAGTGATCCTGACAGCTCCACAGTTTCTTTTCTTCATCGAAAACAGCAGCACCCCAGAAGCAGAACAGATTGACTCATGGGAGTTGGCTTCGAAATTGTCTTACTTCCTGTGGAACACCGCTCCTGATGCAGAGTTGCTGGAACACGCTGCGGCAGAAACCTTATTGCCTTCCCTCGATTCCGAAATCGACCGAATGATCGAGGACCCGCGATTCCAAGAATTTGCCAATGAATTTACCTCGCAATGGCTCAGTCTCGATAAAATCGACGTTGTCGAAGTAGACCGCAAGCGCTACCCGAAGCTGACGCGAGATACGAAAACTGCGTTGCGGCAAGAGCCTGTCCAATATCTTCAATACTTGATTCAAAACAATTTACCAGTCCGTAATTTGGTTCAATCAGATTTCATTGTCGCGAATGAAGTGACCGCGAACTACTACGGGCTTGGCAGTCAAACAGAAAGCGGACTTGAGTTTGTCCCGGTACGGCATCAGAGCGAACACCTCGGAGGACTCCTTTCGCAAGCGGGAATTCTTGCAGGGCTTTCGGACGGTCGAGAATCGAACCCGGTAAAACGAGGGGCTTGGTTAGCACGAAAAATTATTGCCGAACCGCCGGACGATCCACCACCTAATGTTCCAGCACTCGACGAAGACCTCACGAAGTTGACTCTTCGAGAAAAACTGGAACTCCATCGTAATCAGAAAGGCTGCGTCAAATGCCATTTAGGAATTGATCCCTGGGGGGTGCCATTCGAGCAATATGACGCTGCGGGCCTTTTCAAAACGGGAGCCAAGGTCGATTCTCATTCAACTCTGCCCGACACCACGAAAGTCGCAGACTTGAAAGAACTGAAAGAGTATTTGGCCAATGATCGTATCGATCAGGTCGCATTCAGCTTCCTGAAACACCTTGCTTCCTATGCCGCCGGGAGGAGTCTGACATATTCTGAGATTGAGTTTCTGAAAGAAAAGGGACTAGAATTTCAGTTAGAAGAATATCGGATGCAGGATTTGATTCATTTTGTCATCAAAAGCGAACTGTTTCTTGAAAAGTGAAACAGTCTGTCCTGTCGATATCAATTCCAGTTCCGTTCAAATCGACATCTGAATCAACGACATCTCGACAACCGAAATCATTGGACCATCGATGAAATCCAATTTCAAACTGAACCGACGAGCCGTACTCAAAGGAATCGCAGGAGCGACTCTTGCATTGCCTGTTCTTGACGCAATGGGTGAAGATGTTGTCGAACAGATTCCACGCCGGTTTTGTGCACTCTACACAGCCAACGGGATGTCTCTCCCACGAACGGAACACGGCATTAATGACTGGAGTTGGTTTCCGACTACCAGCGAGAACGGTGAATTCGTTTTTGGGGAATCAACAAAACCACTGAGCGATTTCCGTCACCAACTTAGTTTTCTTGGTGGCCTGTATCACGAAAATGGAACCAAAGCCGATCCCCATGTTTGTTCGGACATGTGGTTAACCGGGGCTCCTCTGCATCAACCGAAACCAGGAACGTACAACTCGGTTTCTCTCGATCAGGTTGTTGCCCTGCACACCAAACAACATTGCCGCCAACCATCGCTAGTCCTTTCCATCGATGCGGGAACAGGGTTCCTTTCGCGAACCGGGACTATTTCTTACAGCTTGGAAGGCAAACCCATTCCTGCGCAGAATCGTCCTCGTCTGATTTTTAATCGACTCTTCCGTGGAGACCAATCATCGCTCAACCAGGAACGCGACAAGCTCAAAAAACGGATCAAGCTGGTGGATGCCGTTCTTGAAAACGCCAAGTCACTCAACAAGAAGCTGGGGAAGTCCGATCGTGAGAAAATGGACCAGTACCTGACTTCACTGAATGAAGTTGAGTCACGACTGATTGCCTCGGAAAAATGGATCGACATTCCAATCAAAAATCAGGACTACTCACACTTGAATCTCGAAGCTTCCTCAGAAGGAAAACCTGCAGATTATTACAAGAACATGTTCGATTTAATCGCTCTTGCATTTGATGCAGATATCACGCGATCAGTCGCCTTCATGCTCAACCGGGAAGATGGCATGGGCATCAGTGACACCTTTCCGCTGAAACTGGGTTTAACGAGAACACACCACAACCTGTCACATGCAGGAGATAAAGACGGACAGCTAGAGTTCTCGAAATACGACCAGTTCCTCAGCCAGCAACTGGCCTACTTCTTTGGTCGATTGCAAGAATTCAAAGATTCGACCGGAACGGTTTTGGACAACAGTATCGTGCTGTTCGGGAGTGGTGCCAGCACAACACATAACCCGAAAAACATCCCAACTCTCATTGCTGGTGGGGCAAACATGGGCCTTCGACACGGGACCTACTGGAAGGACGGAGAGACTCACATGTCGAATGTCTATCTCAGCATTCTGCGATCGATGGGAATCAACGTCGACTCCTTCTCTGACAGTTCCGGTGTTCTCGACACCTCAATCTTCGCTCACATTTGAGTGTCGTGAAGACGGACTTTATCACCTCCTTCAACTTCACGTCTTCCCCACTGGCTCCCATTTAAATTCTGGCGACACGGCGATGGCGATCGCATAGGGTTAAAATTCCCATCCCTAGCACAATCTGTTTTGTTGCAACGGTTTA
>DAOUPA010000769.1 GCA_030626405.1 Planctomicrobium sp. | reverse complement strand
GCTAGCTGGTTGAAAATCATCCTCGACATACTGTTCAGCTCCCCCCTTGTTGCTGTTTCTCCCTGAACAAACCAACAGGTAGTGACAGCAGTATCGAAAACCTCCGCTCCCACGGGTAGTTGGCGTTTTGTTTTCCGACATGGGAACCTCGCTCTCGTCCATCTGGTAAATCCCATGGTCGGCGATTTGGATGTGTCAGAAACCGAAATACCAACGTTTAACGGGACGCCTTTCCTATAGCGGTTGTATCATCTTGACTGTGCGACCGGCGTGTCGTCTGGCAAATTGAGGGAATCAAATTAATGGCGTTTCGGTGTGTCTCACCGAGAGCACTTCGGGCGAGCAAATGTGCGGGTTCACGGCTCAATAACCGTAGTAAGAGCTGTAGCCCACCACCTCGCTAGACTCCGGCAAGAAAAATGTCCACAATCGCACGGTAGCCTTGGTAACTAAGTGTGGCCGGCATGCTGCAATGTTGTTCTTGGTTCCTCCAGAACAATCAATGCGTTCGTGATCGGAAAGAGGAGTTAGCAGCCAGGCTCGACGACTTGGTTCTCAATGGCGTTTAGTCGTTCACCAATACTGGCGCATCGAGGGGTTTAGAAGTCACCGAAGTCGAACTGATTCCTCCTGGCGGTCCCGCTGTCGAGAAGAAAAGGAAAAGCTTGGCCAAGTAAGCCTCGCCATCGCAAGGTCTCGGTCGATGGACAGACATGTGAATCAACATCTAAAGGACGACGCCAAAGCTACCCTCCACGAGGACAATAGGTTCATGTTACACAAGAAACTATCAATAACTCTATTTTTCAGTCTGATCGCGATGGCGACCGGGTTGAAGACCTTGCATGCTCAGCAAACGCAGACCTACTGGAACCAGTTCCGGGGACTACACGGCAACGGCGTTTCTTCGGCGGCCAACTTGCCAATCGAATTCGATGAGGCAAAAAACGTTCGCTGGAAAATTCTGATTCCTAACGAGGGCTGGTCGTCACCGGTTGTCTGGGGCAATGAGATCTGGCTGACCACTGGAAGTGACGAAAAGAAAGAACTCCGCGCGATTTGCGTTGACTTGCAGCATGGGAAGATTGTCAAGGACATCAAAGTCTTTGACATGATCGAGCGTAAGGTCGACCCAGCCTACAAAGCTGACTCACCGCACTTGAACAGCCCGGCTACGCCGACGGCGGTTGTGGAGGAAGCCTGTGTATTCGTCAGCTTCGGATCACAGGGCATCGCGTGCCTCGATCGAAAGACGGGAGACAAGGTTTGGCAGCGACGCGATCTGCGGATTTACCAACCGGTGAGGCAAGGTTCGTCGCCCATCGTTGATGATAAGAATCTCTACGTTGCCTTCGACGGAAACGACCAGCAGTTCTTCGTGGCGCTCGACAAGAGGACAGGCGAAACGCGTTGGAAGACGGAACGCAACGTCGAGACGGATTGGATTGCGACATTGCGCAAAAGCGGGCTCACGCCCAAAAAAGGTGGCGGCGGCAAGCCCAATGACAACAAGAAGTCGTTCGCGACCGCTACCTTGATCGAAGTCGAAGGAAAACGGCAACTGATTGCGCCCGCGGCCGAAGCGACGATTTCCTACGACCCGGACACGGGAAAAGAACTCTGGCGGGTGCTGCATCCGGGTGGCTTCAATGTCGCCGCGAGACCGATTCACGCTCACGAGATGGTTTACATCTTCACCAGCGGGTTGACGCGTTACCTGATGGGCATCCGACCCGACGGCAGCGGCGATGTGACGGACACTCACGTCGCCTGGTCAACCACCAAAGGCACACCGAATATCCCATCGCCTGTCATCGTGGACGATTT
>DAOUPA010000279.1 GCA_030626405.1 Planctomicrobium sp. | reverse complement strand
TGCATTTCTGCGGAAGACCCGACGCGATTCTTTGTTTATGAAATCTACGACGACGCAGCGGCGTTTGAAATTCACAAGAACAGTGAGCACTCGGCGAAAACACAGGACGCAGTTGCGGATTTACTGGAAGAACGCGAGTTAACTCTCTGGACTCAGATTGACCACTGATTCCTGGCGCGGTCTGGTGACTGCATCGACGAATGAAGCATTATTGGGACCGCTCGGGCAAGAGACGAGTGATTGAGGGGCAAGGGAAAACGAGGCACACTCGCATCGGTCAAGAGTTCAGTGACGATTTTCGTTCCACGATTTGGGGGCAGAGTTTCGACATTTCTTCGTTCAGTTGGATGAACGCCTGCCATTCTTCAGGGACATTATCTTCGTGATAAATCGCATCGACAGGGCACTCGGGAATACAGGCTTCGCAATCGATGCAGTGTTCTGGATCAATAAAAAGCATGCTTTCGCCCTCGTGAAAACATTCGCAAGGACAAACGACGACGCAATCCGTGTGTTTGCATCCGAAGCAGAATTGTGTGACGACCATCGACATAGGGATTCTCCTTGCATTTCATCGTGAGTATTGAATATCCTCGACGCAGAGTTGATGGGAATTGGAGAGACATTCCGGTCACGAAAGTTGGAAACTTTTTTAATTTCTCAGGAAGAGCGTGTAGTACAGTGAGTAACCCTCCATCATCACAGGAAATCCCGACTTATATCCCTGAGTGGTACGATTTCGCTGCGGAAGAGATCTTTGACGACTACTTGCTGCGATTGACGGCTTTGGTTCGTTCCCGCATGGCGTCGAACTTGGCTCGTAAGTTCGATCCAGAGGATGTCGTTCTCTCTGCGTTTCGCAGCTTCTTTGTGGCGGCGAAAAATGGTCGTTTTGAAATCGAAAACCAAAGTGGCTTATGGCAGCTTCTCGTCACGATCACATTGAGAAAACTCTATCGTCGAATCGACGAGTTGCAGACTGAGAAAAGGTCATTGCAGCAGGAAGATTACGGAGTCGCTGAGTTCATCGCTTCTGGTCCAACTCCAGAACAAGCGGATGCGGTGACGGATGAAATCCTGGATCTCCTGGAATCACTTTCCCCTCGCGACAGAAGGATTCTTGAACTTCGTTTACAGGGCGTGCGGCAAGTCGAGATTGCTCGCGAAGTGAACGTTTCTGATCGAACGATTCGAAGAGTTCTTGATTCGGTTGTCAGCGCAAAAAAGGACGAAGGGTTTGATGTCACCACGACTCAGATCGAATATGCCTGCAATTCACTTGCTGAGAATATCCCGATCGCTATTCCCGAGGGGCTTCCCCTTGTTTCCTCTGACGACATCTTAATCCTGAAACATCTCGGCACGGGCGGCATGGGAAAGGTCTACTTCGGGCAACTTAAGTCCGACGGATCTCACGTTGCCGTGAAATTTCTTCGCAAACAATTTCTGAAAAATCGCGCAGCTGTGAATCGCTTCCTGAGCGAAGCGAAGATCCTCTACGAATTGAACGATCCCCGCGTGACACGGCTCGCAGGGATTGGTCGAGTGGAAGACCGTGGATTGTTCCTCGTGATGCAATGGGTTGATGGCGCCGATTTGCAAGTCAAACGAGACCCTCGCCTCACGCAACTGGAAATCGTTGAGCTGTGCGCACAAGCTGCAGAAACGCTAGCCATTGCACATCGGGCAGGTGTGATTCATTGCGATGTCACGCCAGCGAATTTGATTCTCGCCGCCAACGGAAAATTGACGGTCGTTGATTTTGGATTGGCGAGAAAAGAGAGCGAGATTCCAGTCACCTCTCTGGATGGAACCGGACCAGTGGCAGGAACGGCCGCATTTATGGCGCCGGAACAGATCACGGATGTCTGGGGAGCAGTCACACCCAAAACGGATGTCTACGGGTTGGGCGCAACGATGTATTACCTGCTCAGCGGATTTATTCCGTTTCCGGCGGAGACTCTTCCAAACATGATGGCGAAAATCGTTTCGCCCTATCCACCCCGACAGGTTTCTGTGAAAGACGTAGATGAAATTCTTTACAAGCCGCTTGGGAACTTGTGCATGATGTGTCTCAGCAAAGATGTCACCGCTCGCCCAAAGATGCAAATTCTCAGCAAAATGCTGAACATGCTCGCAAAATCGCTCCGTCAATCGAAACACAACGAATCATGATTCTGCTGAAAGACATTTGCATTCACGCGGGCGGTTTTGCGCTGAAAGATGTGTCGTTTTCAGTGCCAGCGGGCGCCTATGCCGTTTTAATGGGGAAGACAGGGTCGGGGAAAACGACGATTCTGGAAAGCATCATCGGGCTGCGTCGAGTGAAGTCCGGCTCAATTCACATTGGCGAAGTCGATGTCTCGCAACTCAACCCTGCCCTGCGCGGCATTGGTTATGTTCCGCAGGATGGCGCTCTCTTTTCGAAAATGAGCGTCCGTGATCATCTGGCTTTTGCCTTGTTAATTCGACGAGCCTCACGCCAGCAAATAGCAGATCGCGTGGATGAACTTTCCACGCTTCTGGGAATCAGCCATCTTCTCGATAGAACACCCGCTGGTTTGAGTGGGGGAGAATCTCAGCGTGTGGCACTCGGCCGGGCACTTTCGTTTCGGCCCAAAGTTTTGTGCTTGGACGAACCACTTTCGGCCTTGGACAGTGAAACACGCCAACAGATGTGCGAGTTGTTGGGGCACATGCGGCAGCAGACTCACGTGACAACGTTGCATGTGACTCATAATATTGATGAAGCAAGTCAATTGGCGGATTGTGTCTTGCGTATTGACGACGGTAAGGTTGTGACTGAAAAAGTGACTGCTGAGACATCGGCATGAATAACAGAAATGCACGGTGAGTTTTTTGAATCAATCTCTGAGGAACCTCCGGTAGCATGTGGAACAGACATTCTGTCTGTTCGTAATCCATAATTTCGTTTCTGACATACAGGAATGTCTGTCCTACTGGGTTTCAAAATTATTTCTGGAGTGTGACAAATAATGGTTTTTCAAACCCGATGCGTGCGAGACGCCGTGTTGGCAATCGTGCTGCAAATGATTGTTTCCACTCAGGCAATCGCGGACTGGCCGACTTGGCAGCATGACAATCGTCGCACCGGGGCGACCGAGGATTCGCTCGCCACCGAAAAACTTGCACTCGATTGGGTTTGGCAATCGGCAGCGCCGCCACAATCGGCGTGGCCTGGACCGGCAAAATGGGATGCATATGCGTACCATCGCAACTTGCCATCGATGCGAAACTACGACCCTGTTTTTCACGTCATTGCAGTTGATGGGAACGTCTGGTTCGGTTCTTCTGCTGACGATTCGCTCTATTGTCTCGATGCAAAGAGTGGTCAAGAACGTTGGTCAGTCACCGTTGACGGACCGGTTCGACTGGCACCAACATGGTCGGACGGGAAAGTCTATTTCGGCTCCGACGATGGCTTCGCACGTTGCGTAGACGCTAGTGATGGGGATCTGGTTTGGAAATTCTCGCCGACCGATTCGAGTCATCTGATTCTAAACAATGGTCGATTCATCCCATTCCAACCCTGCCGAACCGGTGTTGTTGTTGAAGACGGCACGGCGTGGTTTGCGAATGCGTTGCTCCCCTGGAAAGAATCTTGGTTGTGTGCTGTCGATGCAAACACAGGAACAACGACGAAGCCGCAGCATTATGTGAAATCATTACCGCAGCGAACAATGGAAGGTGCGCCTGCTCTGTCATCGAAGTTTCTTGTCTTGCCTCAAGGGCGAGTTGCTCCGCGCGTTTTTGATCGCAAGACCGGAAAAGATTTGGGCGAGATGGTTAAAAGCGGGGGCGGCTCAGTTGTTGTCGTCACGATCGATGATGATGTCTTTCATGGTCCGGCGACCGATTCCCGCAAAGGTGGGTTTCGACAGTCGAGCGGAAAGTCTCGCGAAGTTGTTGCTGGACTTGGACGTGGAAATGCTCTTGTCGTTGATGGGAAAACATCCTGGATGCTCACCGATTCGGAAATCATTGCTTCCAGCTTGCTCAAGAGAAACGTATTGTGGAAGTCGGCTTGCGATTGCCCTTACGCAATGATCAAGGCTGGCAACACATTGTTTGTCGGCGGAGACCGAATCGTCGCTGCCCATTCGGCAACGGATGGAAAACTGCTTTGGACGGCACCAACAACGGGACGCATTTTTGGACTCGCTGTTTCGAACGGTCGGCTCTTCGCCAGCAGCGACACAGGGACCATTCACTGCTTTGCAGCATCGGAAACAGAGAAATCTGCATCGGAGGTTGCATTACATTCAAAGACCAAAACTCCAGCGACAAACCTTCAACCAATTGAAGACAAAAGACTGATCGGGCATTGGGCGTTTCAGAAGGCCGCAGCCAGTCAACAGACAATCAACGCTCTGCATGGAAAAGATCTTTCGCTCTCACTCGCACCCCATTTCTCGCGCGTCGGAGATTACCAAGCACTCGAATTGGACGGCTCAAAGCAATCGGCGATGGTTTCTCCGGAGTTTCAGAAAGTTCCACATCCCAAAACTGCCTTTACCGCAGAAGTCTGGGTACGGGTCGACCAGGTACAAAACTGGGGCAGCTTCATTGGGATGATACAAGACAACGGGAGCTTTGAGCGGGGCTGGTTACTGGGGCACAAAAAGAATCGCTTCTGCGTTGCCGTTTCGTCAAAAGATGGCCCACAGCGATTGACCTACTTAACCGCCGACCGTGATTATGAAACTGAACAGTGGCATCATGTTGTCGGAACCTACGATGGAGAAACGATGCGTCTTTACGTCGACGGAGTCTTGTCGGCGGAAAGCAAAGAACAGTCCGGCGACATCGTCTATCCGGATCGCGCCTTTTTCGAAATTGGAGCTTACCACGATAAAGACGAATACTTTCGGATGCGCGGGGCACTGCACGAAGTACGACTCTACAACCAAAGTTTGGCAGCAGAAGAAATTCTCAAGCACTACCATTCTTCAATGGAACGCTTTCCGGCGAAGAGTTCCAAGGTGAAACTTGCATCTGGTCCCTGGTTAAAGTTTCTCGATCCGCATACTGCCATTGTGCGCTGGACCACCGCTCAACCGCAGCCGACTCATTTGGAATATGGATTAGGTAAAAACAAAAAGAGCATTCACGAAGAAACTCTGCGAACTGAGCACCGTGCAACGCTCACTGGACTTCGGCGGCAGCAGATGTCTCACTACCGAATTGGCGTTCAAAATGCTGATGAAATGGCGTTCACAGCTGATTTTGAATGCGATAATTTCTTCAACTACACGCCTCTGCAAAGTGAGTGTCTTTCGAGCACCTCGAATGCAGTAATCAAGAGGTGGTCCGCTGAATTACTGAAGCAGAGTCCATCGAAACGAGGGATGTGCCTGATCCTCGGAGAGTTCAATTCTGAACGGTTGCTGCAATTATGCCGCGACTCGGAATTGCGGTTTACGGTTGCGGATGACGACTCAGCGAGAGTGGCTCAGCTACGTAAAACCCTACGCGAAAACGGCGTCTACGGAACTCAGGTTGTCGTGCATTTGGTCGAGCATTTTTCAACACTTCCATTCGTTGGAAACTGGGCAAACCTTGTTGTTACGACGACAAAAACTGATCCGGCACTGATTCAAGAAATTGAGAGAATGGTGCGTCCTGACGGAGGTGTTGCCGTTATCGTGGCTCAGTCGGAAATCGAATTACCTTCACACTTCAGTAGCATCGAAGCCGCAGAAGGACAACACTGGTATCATTACGTTCGTCCGGCGTTACCCGGAGCAGGCGATTGGTCTCACTTATACGGCAATCCAGACAATGCTGCATTCACCGGAGAGGACCTTGGCGGAGCAACTTCTACTGAAGACCTGGACATTCAATGGGTCGGACGTCCTGGTCCACGGTATCAGGCAGACCGCAGTGGGCGAAAACCATCACCACTGGCAACGGGAGGTCGATTATTCTTGCAAGGACTGCACCGGATTATTGCGGTCGATTCCTTCAACGGGACCATTATTTGGACGCTTGAGATTCCAGGCCTCGAGCGGTTCAACGTTCCCAGAGATTGCAGTAACTGGTGTGCGACACGCGATTTTCTGTTTGTCGTTGTGAAGCGAGAATGCTGGAAGATTGATACCGCGTCCGGTGAAGTCGTTGAGCGACTTCCAGTTTCAAACAGAGAATCTGGAACAAAGACGGAATGGGGCTATGTCTCAATACACAATGGTCGACTCTACGGAAGTGAAGTCGCAACCGGAGCATCCTGGACTGACTACTGGGGTGGCGAAGGTTGGTACGATGCTAGATCAGGACCGGTCACATTCCCGATTTGTAGTGACCGTTTGTTTTGTAACGATGCAAAAACAGGCGAAATGACCTGGGAATACCAAGGGGGCGTGGTTCTCAATTCGACGATCAGTATCGGTGCGGAGACGATGTACTTTATCGAATCTCGAAACAGCGAAGTGATCGCTTCGAAGGATCGACGCATCGGGAATCCCAAGCTCTGGAAAGACCTGTATCTCGTCGCGATCGATGCCAACACCGGGTCTCCTAAATGGGAGAAGAAACTAGCTCCCAAAGGTGAGCAAGTTGTCTTCTTTCTGACTCATGCGGCAAATCAGCTCACGCTGGTCTCATCTGCGAATGCGGAATTTAAAGTTGCTTCTTTCGATGATCAAGACGGCACTGAGCGCTGGACGCAATCAACAAAATGGCCCGGTGGCAAAGGGGATCATGGGAAGGCGATGTCTCGACCTGCCGTCGTCGGAGATCGGCTTTTCGTCCGACCGGCGGTCTTCTCGCTCAAGGATGGCACCGTTCTTCCGGAAACAATGCCTGATGGGAAATGCGGAACATATGCCTGCACGACGAATGCTCTTTTTATGCGAACGTGGACTGTCACCATGTGGAGTCCAGAAGAGGGAGAGAAAACTTCGTGGCCGCGTTTGCGTCCAGACTGCTGGCTCAGCACGATTCCCGCCGGGGGCATGCTTCTCTCACCAGAAGGCGGTGGCGGTTGCAGTTGTGGTTCATGGATGGAAACATCCATCGGATTTATGCCGAAGGTGTTTGATCAGCGCGCCGAGTGATCCTGTTCAACATCCAGAAATTGCCTCAAATGTAATGGGGATCATTCCGGAACTGGCAACACAGATCGTTTATGCCGTTTTTTACATTCTCAATGTCGCTTGTATTGGGGACGAAACATATGTGCTGGGAGATTTTCGCACAAACTGTGGTATTATTTGTCCACCTTGACCATAATCTCTTTGCCTTGAAAATTCTCATCACTTCGTTGACTGGAAACGGAATGAGAAGGAAAGAAACAATGTCAATTAGTGATGTTGATCATCAATTTGGGGCGATGACCAAATAGTGAGACGGAAGATCGGGATGCCGGAAGAAAAAAAAGCAACAGTTCTTGGGGACTTCAAGCTTCGTAAGAAGCTGGGCCAGGGGGGGATGGGAACGGTTTATTTGGGACATCAGCTCAGTCTTGATCGTGACTGCGCGGTCAAAGTGCTTTCTAAGGAGATGGCCGCGAAGCCGGGATTCGTTGAGCGTTTTGTGCGTGAAGCACGGGCAATGGCGAAAATTAATCATCCCAACGTTGTCGACTGTTACGCCGTGGGCGAAGACAAGGGGTTTCATTATGTCTCCATGGAACTCATCGACGGCCAGAGTATGCAGGACTGGTCCGATCAACTCGGAAAACTTTCCATTGCTGATTCGGTTCTTGTCACACTCGTTTGTGCAGAAGCTTTGCACTATGCCCACGAACTCAACATGATCCATCGGGACGTGAAACCCGATAACATTCTCGTCACCAAGCAGGGTGTCATCAAAGTTGCAGATATGGGGCTTGCCAAGGCAATTGATGAAGATGATCAGGGGTTGACGCAAAGCGGCACCGGATTAGGAACTCCTCACTACATGGCGCCTGAACAGGCGAGAAATGCCAAGCACGTTGATCGGCGAGTTGATATCTATGCGCTCGGTTGCACGCTCTATCATTTTCTCACAGGTGAGATGCCATTCTCCGGCGACTCAGTTGTCGAACTCATCGTGAATAAAGAAAAGGGAAAGTTTACGCCAGCAAAAAGATTAAACAGCGACGTTCCTGAGCGATTAGATTTGATTATTGATAAAGCCATGGCTGCGAAACCCGCTCATCGATACCAGACCTTCGCTGAACTGATTACAGACTTGGAAAACTTGGGGCTCGCTGGAGAGGCTTTGGGGTTTATCGATGAAGAAATTCGCGTTCCAGTGCGGCGCACTTCGTCTTCGTCGCACGCGACGTCAGTAGGAATGAATACGGTCTCGGTAGCGGGGAGCAAGCCTGAGGCAAAAAAAAGACCGAGATCAAAGCAGAGCGATTCCAAGGGGGCCACGTCGTCACATTCAGACTCATCCTCGACCGGTTCAGATGGGAAGTGGTTCGTTAAACACGAAGGGAGTGATGGGAAGATCAAGATCGGTAAAATGACAACGCCACAAATCATTCAGGCGATCAAGACCGACAAACTGAATATGAAGACACAAGTTTCGATGAAGTCGAAAGGACCGTTTCTGCCGTTAGCTCAAGTTCCAGTCTTTGAAGGCGACGCGAAGAGAATGCTGACACGACAGCATTCTCAATCAAAAGACCGCAGTTTAGCGGCAGAATATGAAAAACTTGCCAAACAGTACGAACGCCGTAAATGGTGGGAATTATTGCGTCGCACAGTTAACGGAACACTGGGGTTCGTTGGTCTGCTCATTTGGCTCGTCGTGATCGCCGCTGTTGGGTTTGCCTTGTATTATCTAGTCCCATGGTTCTTTGACATGATCGCAGGCGGTGTTGGTCTGAATGAGGTTGATGGTCAAGCGATACCTCCTTCACCACAAGAATAACTTTTATTGTTCGATAACTCTGAAAGTCAGAACCGCTTACTGCTGAAGTAGAGAAAGCCCGCTAGTAACAGACTAGCGGGCTTTCTTCGCCAATGCGGGCTATGGTTGGCGAAAGCGATCTGCGGATCGCCTTGACTATTCTCAGTTCTCTTTCGCATCATGCCCAGGTCGTGATCCTCGATTCTGCCTCTTGCGTGTGAAACCGCCGAATGTGCGTGGTTGGTCGCAAT
>DAOUPA010000431.1 GCA_030626405.1 Planctomicrobium sp. | reverse complement strand
TTCTTCTTCGTGATGTCCATAGAGACAGGCAATACATCTTCAACAACTGTTCGGTGGTAACCACCTGGGCCGAAGCTGTTTTCACCGCCGATCATTAGAAAACCAGTTCCCTGATTGAACACAGCATCACGCATTGCTTTCAATTGAACTTCATCAAACGCATCGCGCGGAACGTTTGCAAAGACCACGCAATCGAACGGCAGCAGCGAAAGTGGATCGCGCGGAAATTTGTACGAGTCCACAACTTCCACGGCCCGCTCGCTCTCTTTGATTGCCATGACCAGGCGTTCATAATCGCGCCCATCTTCACTGATCGGGTCCGTTACAATCAGGACTTTCCCTTCCCCTTTGACATAAATGTACCCAATCGCTTCGTTGTTCTCTTCGCGACCGTCCGTTCCATCTTCAAGTAGGAGTTTCGCTTTGTATTCGTAATAGCCAGGTGTCCGCAAATAGATCGGAATATCGACTCGAGTTTTCCCTTCGGCGAACTCGACGTTGATTGGCTCCTCCGTGATCGAGTCTCCGTTCTCCTCAATCACCAGTTTCCCTTTGCCAGCCTTTAATGACGAGATTATCACCGAGGCTTCGTACGGTTCACCTAGTTTGACGGTTTGTGGTAAATCGAGGCGTTCAATCCAGGTTTCATCGGTGTAATTGTATTTCACCGGCATGACATCAACGGTAATGCCACGCGCGTTCAGTTGGTCCAGAACCGATTTCAAATCGCCTGCAGTTTCTGATCCATCGCTAATGAGGACAATCCGACCATGCGTATCCTCTGGTAAAACTGCTGCTGAAAGCGAGAGAGCATTTTCAATATTCGTGGCATCGCGGTCGACGCGACTGTTGAACTGAATGTCGTCCGGATTCGTCATCGTATTGCCGAACGTCGTCGGGATTGGCGGCACTTCAACAGCTGCAGAACTCCCAAACGCAATCCAGCCAGCAACATCTTGAGCAGGCTTGTTCGCAGTCGTGGTCGCAACAAAATTGAGAGCTTCCGTGATGCGGTCCGGGTGAATCGATTCGGAGATATCGACAGCATAAACGACGGAAAGCTGATCGTTTGTCCGCACGCGACGCGGTCCCGCGATCAAGGCGACAAATGTGCCGACCAATAACAACCGTATGATCAACGCCTGGATCGACCGCCGCCGATTCAAACCGCTCCAGCCGTTGATCGCCAACCACCAGACCCAAACAGAGACAATCATCAACCCGAACCATTTCGGTTCGGTGAACGTCAACTCATCTGTGAAATCCAGCAGGAGGATTGCGATGGTGTAGATAACAAGAAAAATGATCAACGGCAGCGCATCCAACCATGTCACCTTACTACGAGGCGATGGAAAAACGCGTTTGATCATTTGTTTGAAAGTCACAGTTGTCTCGAAGGAAGGTAACTCGCCCGCACAATGAAGTGCGGGGCTAAACGATGCGAATTTCTATGTTGGGTTCAATCCATTTGAAGTTCGACCACACGACGGTTCCCAGTATCTGCAACGGCAATCTTTCCATTCTGGCTCACGGCAATTCCCCAAGGGGTCCAGAATTCTCCCTCACCGTGACCTTCCTGTCCATAACGACCTAATAATTCGCCATCGAGCGAAATTCGGGAAATTCGACCGGCTCCGTATTCTGGAACGTACAACGAACCATCCGGCCCGACTGAAATATCATACGGATAATACAATCCTGTCGTTTGAACGTCAGCGACCACGCGAAGAAAATGTCCGTCTGGTGCAAACGCTTGAATGCGATTGTTAATCGCGTCGGAGACATAAATCACGCCTTCATGCCAAACGAGACCGCTCGGCCGCTGGAATTCTCCATCTTCGGTCCCCACTGTGCCGAACGTTAATACGTACTCGCCTGTCTCAGTGAACTTCTGGATGCGGTCGTTCCCTCCATATTCAGCGACATAGATGAAACCTTTGTCGTCTTGAGTGACTGCGGACGAATAGATGAACTGACCTTCGCCGTGTCCCTTCTCGCCGAACATACTGAGGACTTGCCCCTGCTGATCGAAGATCACGATTCGATTGTAGTGTGTATCCGCGACCGCAATGCGACCATCTCTGAGGACACAAATTCCTTCCGGTCGCCCCACATCGTATTCCGGCATCCACCATTTGCGCACCATCTTGCTGGCAGGGTCGTACACCAGCACCCGCCCGACATTGTCAAGAATCAACAACTCTCCATCCGGGCCGTAAGTCATTCCCCGCGCCGCCGGCAGCATCGCCCCTTCGGCAGGAAGCAGGTAGTGATGAGGTTCACCCACTTTTAATACTGGTTCATTTCCCGATGATTCGCGGCAACCGTTGAACATGAGCAACGCCAGCAGCAACAAGCACGTCGTCACAGCGCGTAACGCGACACTGGTTCCTTTTGTGAGGGGTTGATTCAACGGTTGATGATAAAATGTTCGTGTTGATTCGCTAGTTGTCGATTTTAATTCCGTCTCCTGATGCGGACCAACACACCACGAATGTTCGACGACCAACGGCGACTGCTCATCTTCTTCAACAATCAACTGCTCTGGGCGAAGTGACTCGGACGTTGAATAAGAAACCTTCCACCAAGGATCGTCCGCATTATCTATCCAGTTCACCGGTCCTAGTAAAACTGCGAGCGAACGACTTGGCGGCGCCGAATAAAGATCCTGTGGTATTCCCGTCCAGGCAACGTTTCCTTCATCCAGACAAATCACATGCCGTGCTTCGCGCAACACAACAGAAGGGGAATGGCTGGAAAAAATCAGTGATGCGTTGGTGGCTTTGAGGTGCTCTCGAACAGCCTGCCAGTAGAGGTCCAGTCTGCCAGGGTCGACGTGAGCGAAGGGCTCGTCCATCACATGGGCAGACGCCTTCGTCGCTAAGCTTCGAGCGACTGCAACGCGTGCCTGTTCTCCCATGGACAACGTACTCGGTTTCTGATCGCGAATTTCTTGCAGATCGAATTCCTTAACCAAACGGCTTACCAAGCCATCGTCGGCGACAGCGACCGCTTGTAAATGTTCTTCGACAGTCAAGTGTGACCACAAGCCAAAGTCAGGCGGTACCCAACTCAATTGAAGAGAGACGGCATTCGCAATTCTAATGCGTGCGACTCTGCCTGCATCAGCTCTTTCAAATCCGACCAGTAAGTTCAACAGTGAGGTTTTTCCCGATCCCGACTTGCCCAAAACAGCAGTCACACCTTCCGGAATATCCAGACTTTCCAATTGCAGACGCGGTCGAGAGACCGGTCCGAAGTGAATGTCATGCAAACCCCAGAGTTGATTGCTCATACTGTTGAAAACCGAGAGAAGAACCTTCGCAGAAGTAGAAACAGTGTCGCAACAATAAACGGAACCAGTAACGCCAGCACGAGTTTGGCTCCCAAGGCTGCGATCCGTCCATAGTGCAAATTATTGTACAACACCAATCCGACCGGAGCCAATCCAGGCATCGCCAGAATCGATGGGAGCATCACTTCAAAGTAAGCCCAGAACCCCACAATTGCCGCGACGGCAAACCGCACCCTGCCCGCCGTTTGCCAGCGAAGTTCCGTTGCGGATGCCTTTTGCTGCCTCCCCACGGAGCGCCCCAAGAGGGAAATAACATGGGTGGAAGAAGGTTTGTTCATTCGAGATATGCAGTGAAACAATATCATTGTCTTCGGGAGAATCGAGCCGACCTCACCCACAATGAGAGGCAACGGTGTGTCGTACGCGAATTGCAATGGGCCTGTTTGAAAAATACCAGCGAGAATCAATCCCAACGCCAGATTCCCCAAAAGCCCTGGAAGTAGCAAACAAAAGAGAACGAAAAGAGTTCCCCAACGCCCGTTGTTTCGGTGAGTTTGCCAGCGAAAAGTCGCAACGATTCCAATCGCGCAGAGAGTCGTCGTCGCTGCGATGAGCAATGCGTCACCAATTTCGCGAGGCACAGACGGTTGCTGGAACAGACTTCCGATTCCGATTCGAATTCCTTGAACCAATTGTGAAGCTGGAACAAGCACGACCACGAAGATAGACGCCGTAATCCAAAACAAGACCATCCAACTCATCCAGACCGGGCAACGAGAAGCACGCTGAATCACGTCCGAATTCCTATTCAAATCTTTACCCAACCAGAACAGAACTGGAAGAAAGAACGGCAATTGAATCACCACCGGCCAGAGTGTGAGTCGCATCGTTTCTCCAAGCATCAGTCCGCCGGCATGCTTCGTGAACATCCATTCGGTCCACCCGGAAGCCTGCATCAATGCGGCCAGGTCCGCTTCTTGAAATGAAAGCAAAAACAAAAGGCAAAACGCTGCGATGTGGTATTGAAACTTTGAACTGAAAAGCAGCCGCAATCGCTCCGTGAAATTCAACTGAAAAAGTCTCCCGGCATGTAAAGCCGACGACGACGTCGCAGGTGATGGTGAAAACGCAAGGATGATCACCGCAACTGGAACGACTTGCATGGTGACAATCAATCCGTAAAGAAATTCTCTCAGCCACGGAGAGTGCACCAGTGCCATCGATGTGTCGCGGTAGCAATAGCCGGTCATCAACGAAGGGATAAAAAACGGCAGCAGCACGCCGCACCAACCCCACGCTTTACACGCTGGCGGCAACGCTTCGAGCCAACGTAAAACACCAGTGGCAATCACCGTTCCCAGTAACGCAACGACTGCCGCTCGACTTACCGACCAAAGTATTGCTTCAATCCAACTCACAAATCGCTTTCAATTCTGCCTATCGCCACACACTCGAAGTGTGAGGCAAACCGGGAAAAGCAGTTAATGTCGCGAACATCACTCAAGTGCTTCAGCCTGCAGCCAATGTAAACATTCGACTCTCGCTTTTGCAAACTGAGTGACATCGACCGACTCGTTCGCCCAGATTGCCAGTGGCTTCACCTCTTCTGGTAATAGCTTTTCATCCACCGGACCTAGCGGCACCTGTCGTGATGCCGAACGTGCCAGATCGAGCTCAACTTTCTCTGAGAGAAGATAGTCAATCAGCCGGGCTGCGTCGCCTTGGCGTCTGGTCCCCTGAATCATCGCAACACTATTCGGCAGGCAAATCGTTTTGCCTTCATGGCGAATCGGCAGCATTGCCACCGGTTGTCCTTCGTCGAGACCAACGAAGAAATCATCGGTATCAGTCCAGCCGAAGTCACAAACGCCCTTGGCAACCAGATTCTTCACCGTCGCATTGCCTGGAACAATTTTACAGCCGCGATGCTTCAAGTCCTCATACCACTCTTTCATCTCCTCATCTCCAAGTTCATTCCAGAGGAGACTGAAGTGGGACAGCGTTGTCCCGTACATCGGATTCGCGATCGCCATCCGAGACAGATCACCAGATTCGAAATGTGGCGCGGCGCCAGCCTCATCAACAGGCATCAGTTCCGTATTGATTATCCAGACTCGCAACCGCCCGGCGAATCCTGTCCAACGTCCATTTGCATCTTTAAATCGATCAGGAATCCGCTCGAAGCCGGAACCTTTGTAAGATTGAAGGACACCAGCGTCTGCAAGCTGCATCGTGCCAAGAACCTGGTTGTTCCAGAAGACATCGCACTTCGGGTTGTTCTTTTCCCGCAATAAGCGTTGCACCAAGCCAAGCGACTTCGTCGCTTCGGTATCGCCCACGACAACGACTTTGATCCCGGTCTCTGCTTCAAAATCTTTAAGAACTTGCTCCGCAAAGATCAGATCGTGCGCGCAGTAAACAATCAGTGCATCTTCGCTCCGCCGCGAAACCGACACCCATGCAGCAACAAACACAATCAGAACCAAGGCGACTGAGGTACCACGCAAAATAGAATTGAACATTAAAAACCGCCTACTCCACTGAAATGCTGATCGCTAAGTATGATCCGCTCTGCGAACCACGACACGGACTGTCAGCATCCTACGTATTCTCCTCAGTTTCTGTTGGAATGAATTCCCAT
>DAOUPA010000491.1 GCA_030626405.1 Planctomicrobium sp. | reverse complement strand
TTGGTTGATCCGGAAGATGATTTACTTCGTTCGTTTTCCTGATTTGTAGGATGACTTGGTAGGAGTGAATGCAATGACGTTGAAACTTCTGTAGTTGCTGGAGAGTTTCAGTAAGAAAATGTTTTTGCCAAACTTCAAAATCACAAGGTCTGGCTCAATCACTTCCCAGACTCCGTTGCTTTTCTTTTTTTGGGTCGTCACCTTTCCGTTCTTGCTGAAAAACAGTCGGTCAGGATCGCGCGGACGGTTCCAAGTGTATGTGGAATTTTGCATTGATCGCCGCGTTAAAGAAAGTTCGTCAGCACCGATGTTCAGTTCGAGTTCCTCATTGATGGATGAGATTTCGTTTTTGGTGCGAGCGACCTCTGTAAAGTCTTTGTCTTTTGCTGCCATCGATGAAGCGGCTTCCAAGCTCTTTAAGTAAATTTTTCGAGCTTGTCGCAGTGACTCTTGGTATTCGTCGGCAGCTGTTCGTGCGGGAAGGCTTTGGAAATCTTCACAATGGGCGTTCTCGACAACCACATTGCACAGAAGTAGAACCATTGTTGAGGCGAGAATTCTTTTCATGGAAATCGTCATTGGCTCTCTCATGGTTTTTCCTTTTACGATATGGGTTTCTGTGCGTGAATCCTGTCTCGTGGCATTTTACCCACCGAAGGCGCTGTATCTTCTCACTCCGTAGCGGAAGGCGAGGCGATTGGCGGTGAGGAGGGCGACGATCCAGAGGACTTCTACGAGCAGCAGTTCGATTAACTCCGGTTGCGTGTAGCGTCCCAGTAGAATTGCAGGGGGGACGTAGGCGAGGTACTTGAACGGGAAGTATTCGATGACTGCGAGGATATGCTGCGGGAGGAAGTCGAGGGGGATCATGTGACCGGAGAGGAAATAGTTGAGCATCATGTAGATGAACATCAGCGAGCTGACTTCAAGAAACCAGAAGGAAATAAGCCCCAGCAGAGATTCGATGAGAAAGCCCATCAGGAATGCCATCACCAGCGAGGCGAGAAAGGCTGAGAAAACGATCCCTCCGGGCCAGGCAGGAAGGTAGCTGCGGCAGAGCCAGAAGACAAACGCAAATGGACCTCCGGCAACGACGTAGTAGACCAGCTTGTGGGCCAGACGGTGCCAGAAGAGATACGCGAGCATGTCAATCGGCTGCGTGAGAAACTTCTTGATCGAGCCATCTCTCACTTGTCGGGCGATGCCAGTCGCCAAGCCTGGCATACTGGAGAACGCACGTCCGAGCATTGCGAGAAGGTAGTAGGCGATCATCTGCTGATAGGTGTAACCGGCAATCGTCGTTTGTTCGCGCTCTGTTCCGACAGCAAAGATCGCTCCCCAGAGAAAAATCTGCGTCACGATGGGGAGAAACCGGAACAGTGTCCCCATCGCGAAGTCGGCCCGATACATCAATCGCTCGCTGATGCAGGTTCGCAAGATGAACCACATCACACGAAATCGGTGGACAACGGACATTTCAACGGCAGCGGACATGATGGGTGAGAACGTGGATTTACCACTTCAATCAAACAGAGATGTGTTTTCAACAAGCGGGAGTGTAGTACGCTGGGGGCCCGACAACAAAGTCGTCTGTAGAAATGGTTTTGTGCATTTCTATTCATTCCGCTACGAATGTCGATACAATGGCGGGGGTATTTAGCTAGTGCGACCGTGCTGAGGAATCCGATGGAGATGTTCAATCAACTTCTTGCCGAGCAACAGAGAACGCTTTCGCGGCGTGAGCTCTTTCAGCGTGCTGGCGCAGGTATGGGGTCGGTTGCGCTCGCTTCATTGATGAATGAAAATTTGTTCGCGAACAGTGGAGAAGACTTCGCATTGGCGAAGAGTGGAGCGAAGTCGATTCCGGCGAAAGCGAAGAATGTCATCTTTCTGCACATGGTTGGAGCGCCTTCGCATCTGGACCTTTACGATTATAAGCCAGAACTCCAGCGTTTGACCGGCGAGTTAGTACCGGACGATTTGTGGAAAGGGCTGCGGCTGGCGTTCATTCGTGAGCAGCCCAAGTTGCTGGGAACGAAGTTTCGTTTTGAGAAGCAGGGTGAATCGGGAACCGAAATTTCTGAATTGATGCCGCACCTGTCGTCGGTGGCGGACGAGCTTTGCATGATCAAGTCGCTGCACACAGAGCACTTCAATCATGCGCCTGCTCAACTTTTCTTCCAGACGGGGTTTGCCCGTTTCGGTCGCCCGTCGTTTGGATCGTGGGTGAATTATGGGCTGGGGTCGGAGAACGCAAACTTGCCGGGGTTTGTTGTTTTGATTACCGGAAACGTTGCTGGTGGTGGGAACAGTTTGTGGGGAAGTGGATTTTTGCCGAGTGAGTACCAGGGGATTGAATTTCGCACTGCTGGTGATCCTGTGCTATTCCTGTCGAATCCATCGGGCATCCAAGCGGCAGATCGGAAACGCATTATCGACAAGATCAACCAACTCAATCAGGTTCAATTGGCTGATGTTGGAGACCCTGAAATTGCGACGCGGATCAGCCAATATGAAATGGCGTTTCGGATGCAGACGTCTGTTCCGGAACTGATGGATATTGGCTCTGAGTCAAAGCAGATACATGAGATGTACGGGACGCAACCGGGTAAGACAAGTTTTGCCAATAATTGCTTGTTGGCGCGTCGGCTCGTTGAACGAGGCGTTCGATTCGTGCAGCTTTACGACCAAGGTTGGGATCACCACAGCAGCGTGTTCTCGAATATGGAGAAGAAGTGCAAGCAAGTCGATCAGCCGATTGCGGCGCTCATCTCTGATCTCAAACAACGCGGTTTATTGGATGAAACGCTCGTTGTCTGGGGCGCCGAGTTCGGTCGGACGCCGATGCTTCAAGGCAAGAGCAATGTCGGAATTCCTGAAAACGTGGGGCGTGACCATCACAAAGATGCGTATACAGTCTGGATGGCAGGCGGTGGTGCGAAGGCGGGGATGACGTACGGGAAAACCGATGAAATTGGCTTTCATGTCGCCGAGAACCCGATGCACGTCAACGATTTTCATGCGACGCTGCTGCATCTTCTGGGGCTTAATCACGAAAAGCTGACGTTTAAGTATCAAGGGCGAGATTTTCGCCTGACCGATGTCGCAGGGCGGGTTGCTCACGAAGTGGTCGGATGACGGAATTTGAGTGTGCCACGTCGATCAAGAAGGGTTCCACCGTGAAAATATGCGGATTCTTCTGATTTTTCTGATGAGATCGATTTTGCTGGTCGATAGATGAAGTACGGAGATCGGTGATTTTGCCCTTTCTCTTGAATTCAAATGGCTCACTTCTCCTGAAGTGAGAACAGATATAGAGTCATTCACTCAACCAGCGAACGAGATCGGTATGAACATCAAACAACTCTTCTCCAAGCCACATGCCTTGGTATTAGTCGGAATGTTGGTCTCTGGTGGACTGTGTGGATGTCAGACTCAGATGGGCGGGCAGACTTTGCCTTCTGCGCACTATCTGAGAGACGATGTTCAGTTCTTCCCGGCTGGACCGGAAATGCAACTCACGAACCAACGTCAGGCCTTGGAAGAGTATCGAGCGACTGGGGAGCTTTTGGACGCTGATTTAGACGTGGTTCAATAGTGGCTCGTTGAGACGCTGCTTATCCTGCAATTCCACATCTTTGCATGTCACGAAATCGTGATTGCGAGGATGTGGATTTTCGCGATTTACGGCGGAGCATCTGCTCTTCTAGCTGATGTCCCTGTGTTGAATCGACCGGGCTTAAATGCCAAAAAGCAGGCATTTGGGCCTGCTTTTTGGGGATTCTTTTCAGTATCAAACAATGCCAGTGATTCGCAGAGAAGGGTTTTTCTGGACTTCTTCCTAGAACACTGGAGCGACGACAGGTCCGAATCCAGGGAGCAACTGGAAGAATCTTCCGGGCCAATTCCAGTATTCCATTTCACGGAAGATGTGAGGATCGTAGACGCGGGGACGTGGATTCACGACTCGTTGCGGCGAATCTTGCCGGTGAACGACTGTGGATCGCATTTCTCCAAACATGACTTCGACCGTGGTGTCATGTCGATAACTTGGGTTTGCGAGATATTCTGAACGGCGATACGGGATCGCATTGAAGATTTTTTCGTAGCTGCTGAGATCCACTTTTTTCCGTGGCGTGATTTGAATCTTCCACTCGCCACCGGAAAGAGGTTTGGTTCCCTGGCTCGGTTGACTGACAGGGTTCTCTGGAATTTCCGGCTTCAAGACACGCGTCGTGACGGGCGGGAGTGGTGGAGTGTTGACCGCAGGTTTCACGGTATTAGCGTCTTTTGTGGGGGCGGGAGGCACAAAGGTTCGTTCTTGTGCATCCGCGATGCTGCTCAGTAAGAGGGCGCTTAAGACGCCCAGTGCAGCGAACCGCAGAACTGTTCGGGGAAGTTGTTTTTTTCGTGTTGTGCGAGTCGCATCCATCATGGCATCATCCTTTTAATCTTGTGAGAGAGTTTGCGAAATATGCAGACCCTGACGCTAAGGAGTGCGGAGGACCGTTGTCAAAAAGAATTTGACTTTTTCAAAACACAATGCGTGGTCGGGCTAAAGTTGTCTGAAAAGTGGGCTTTGATGACTTTTGGCAACATTGCTATAGTGAATGTCCCTCCTCCTTTCCCCTAGGCAGCCTTGCCTTTCACCTCATTCTTTCCATGCCAGATTCAAATCATAAAAATCGCATGATCTACGCGCTCTACAGGTTTAGCTTGTGGGGAGTGATTGCAGTCTGCTGTGTTGGATGTGGAACGACGAAAAATACGGTCGCAACCGAACAATTGCTTTTGTCCGATGCCGTCGATGGAGCCGTCGCCCGGGTTGATTTCACTCCCTTGGTCCATCAGAAAGTCTTCTTCGATACGAAATTTATGAAGAATTACAAAGGTGTTGGCTTCGTTAATGCTGAGTATGTGACGAGTTCGCTTCGCCAGCAGATGATTGCCGCTGGGTTAATGCTGCAGGAAACCGCTG
>DAOUPA010000704.1 GCA_030626405.1 Planctomicrobium sp. | reverse complement strand
TCCCTGGCATCATTGACTCACATCAGCACATCATGTTGTCCAAGGGGACAGGACCGGATGATATCCTCAACCAGCAGTTGCCCTACACCCCAGCATACAACGCCATCCCGCAGGGTATGATCATGCTAAAAATGGGCGTCACGACCATTCGAGACACAGGAGGTCCATCGGTCGAACTGGGCATGGCGATCGACGCCGGACTCGTGGACGGTCCGCGGATCTATTCCTCAGGCGCGATGGTGACTTGCACTTCAGGGCACGGAGATTTTGCTGGCCGCGCTCCCACCAACCAGAAAGATTACCCCGGCAGTACACAATGGTGGTCCTCTGCGATCAATTTTGCGACGCTCGCCGATGGCCGTGATGAAGTCCGTGGAGCCACTCGTCATTCGCTTGCCAACGGCGCGCATCAAATCAAAATCATGGCGGGAGGCGGAGTCGCTTCACTCAAGGATCCTTTGGAGAGTGTCGGCTACTCCGAAGAGGAAATGCGAGCGGCTGTTGAAGCTGCAGCCGATTATGACACCTACGTCTGTGCCCATGCCTACACCGACGAAGCAGTGCGGCGTTGCATTAAAGCTGGCGTCAAAGACGTCGTGCACGGTCATTTAATCACTGATGAGACTGCCAAGTTAATGGCAGAAAACGATGTCTGGCTCGGAAGCCTGTCCTCGCCTTATGGCCTGATGGACGTGCCCTGGTTCACCGACGAAAACCGTCGCAAGGGGCGTATCATGCTCTCAGGCTATGAGAACGCCATGAAATTGGCAAAGAAGCATGGGATCAAGGTGGGCTTCGGAACTTATGCCGCAGCAGGCATGGTGGATACGATTCTGTACGAATTCGAGATGCGTTCTAAATTCTTCACACCCCTGGAAATGCTCAAGCAGGCCACCTCAACAAACGCAGAACTGTTGCGTTTTTGCAACTCTCGCGATCCATACAAGGCCGCACCGTTGGGTGTGGTCAAGGATGGTGCGTGGGCTGACATGCTGATTTACGATGGCAATCCTTTGGAGAACATCGATTTTGTCACCAAGCCCAAAGAGCACCTGAAAGTGATCATCAAAGGCGGCAAGGTTTACAAGAACGAGCTTGGGAAATAAGGCGTCATTTCACAGGTGGGACGGTCGCATGACCGTCCCATCTCTATTCGCCCTATCACTCAAGCCGACAAATGGGATGACTCAAATGAACACAAGTCTCAAAATGATTGCGGCGGTCGTCTTTACATTCACGGCAGTGGCACCTGCCGAAGATAACCAGCCCGTCGTAATTCAATGGAAAACTCTGGCACCGGCTGAGAGTGCCCAGTATCGCGATCCGTTCGCAAAATTGTCTCGTCAACAACTCCAAAGGTTGGGATTTGTTGTACGCATTCAGAACTTGATTGCTGTCGAAAAAATCTCACCGGACGGCGAGTCAGCGGTCGAAGCTGCAAAGATTGCGGGACAACTGAAAAAGCAGGGGGTTGATATCCCCTGGCTCATGGCCCAGCGAGAACATGTCACTCTCCTGCGCGAGAAACAGGAACAGACAGTGACAAATTCCATCGCGAAGAAGTTTTACGACAAGCGTGTAAAACTCACCGGTTTCGCTGTGCCACTCAAGACAGTTGGTGGACGCATCACCGAGTTTTATCTCGTTCCTTCCTTTGCCACGTGTAGCCACTCATCGGCTCCACCAGCAAATGAGGTCGTCTACGTGTCGACAGAATCCGGGATCGTGATCAACGGGAGACGGAGTTCAGTCACTGTCGTCGGAAAAGTGACCGCCAAGCAAACGATCCGGTTCATTCCGAGCGCTGCCGGCCCAAAGAAAATTACCGCCGCCTATGTCATTGTCCCTGAACAGGCAGAGGTAATCGCTCTCGCTGAATGATTCAGCCCTGCGCGGATGACCACAGAATGAAATTCAACCGACGAAATAAATTTAGAATCAGCTTGACCACGGTCATCGCCGTGTCTGTTTCTTGTGTCGTAAGCTACGCTGAAGAGAAAGTAACGGCTTCCCTTCCCACAGGCACGGTCCATCGAATCGCATTCGGTTCATGTGCAAAGCATTGGCAGTATCAGTCGATTTGGAAAGCAGTTCTCGATCAGAAACCGGATTTGTATTTGTCTCTCGGTGATGCCATTTATTCCGATAACGATGGAGCGACAGCATGGGCCGTCACCGAGAAACAGCTTCAAGGCGAATGGAATCGACTGGCAGACAAACCGGAGTTTCAGCGTTTTCGTGCTCAGGTTCCAATCATGGCGACCTGGGACAATCACGACTACGGGACGCACAATGGTGGAGCCGATTTCGAATTGAAGGAAGTCTCAAAGCGAATCTTCCTGGACTTCTTCGGTGAACCTCAACAGTCTGAACGTCGAAAGCACGCTGGCATTTATGATGCAAAAGTTTTTGGTCCCAAAGGAGAGCGCGTTCAAATCATCTTGCTCGATACGCGCACGTTTCGAGGGCCTTTCAAACGCGACGCTCGCAGCAAAGCAGAGCGAGCAAAAATCGGCAAGGTCGGTAGCTACCTGCCTCACGACGATGCCGACGTTTCAATCCTCGGTGAGGATCAGTGGACATGGTTGGAAAATCAACTCCGACAACCAGCCGAAATCCGCCTTGTCTGTTCCAGCACTCAAGTCATTCCTGACAAGAAAGGGATGGATGAATGGGGTTGCTTTCCGCATGAGCGCCAGCGGCTCTTTGATTTGATCCAAGTAACCAAAGCCAATGGCGTGATCC
>DAOUPA010000069.1 GCA_030626405.1 Planctomicrobium sp. | reverse complement strand
GGGAACGTCGCTCCAGAGAAAACCGACCAGATATTTGCTCATTTTATTGTGACGAAATTTCCATATAACACAGGGCTGATCGGATTGATGCTCGCGGCGATCCTCTCGGCGGCGATGTCGACACTTTCCAGTTCCCTCAATGCGTCTGCCTCGGCATTGCTGAATGACTTCTACGTTCCAAACTGCAAAACACCTCCGAGTGAACAAACTCAACTCTCCCTGTCGCGGTGGTTTACTGTCGGTTTTGGAGTGCTGCAAATTGCAATTGGAATTTTAGCGATCAATCTGGCAGATGCGGTCGTTAACAATGCATTGACGATTGCCGGATTTGCAGCAGGGTTACTGCTGGGGATTTTCTCTCTCGGCGTATTGACACGTCGCGCGAGCCAAGCCTCTGCACTGGGCGGTGCACTCGCTGGTGCTACTGTGCTGATTGTGGTGCAGTTCTTCTTGAAGACTCCTGACAACAAACCTCTCGTAGCATGGCCCTGGCTGGCACTCATCGGTTCCGTCACGACTTTTTCCGTTGGCATGATTATTTCCATCTTCTCGCCCAGAGACACGAAAGAGTATTCATGAATCACCGATTTGCTCGCAACATTGCCGTTCTCTGTGTTGTCTTGTCATTCAAGACTTGCCTTGCTCAACAGGGAGTCCTGAACGGGATTGATGTTTTGCAGCGCGATGGATTCACACAGCTCGCCAACCAACGCGTGGGGTTGATCACGAATCATACAGGTTTGAACCGCGACGGAACCAGCACGGTGCGACTTCTGCACGATGCTTCGAACGTGGAATTGACGGCACTCTTCAGTCCGGAACATGGCTTTGCAGGCGCGCTCGATGTTTCCAAAATTGGGGACACAAAAGAGAAGTCCACCGGCTTAACCGTGTTCAGCCTGTACGGCGAAACAAGACGACCGACGAAGGAAATGCTCCAGGAGATCGACACTTTAGTCTTCGACATTCAGGACATCGGTTCGCGATTTTACACATACATTTCCACGATGGGTGAAGCGATGAAAGCTGCCGCGGAACAGGGCAAGCGGTTTGTCGTTCTCGACCGACCGAACCCGATCAATGGTGTCGATGTCGCTGGCCCAATGCTCGATGCGGGGGAAGAATCCTTCGTCGGATTTCATCACTTACCGATTCGCCATGGTATGACGATCGGCGAATTGGCAATCATGTTTAACAAGGAATTGGACCTTAAGCTGGACCTGCACATCATTCGCTGTGAAGGGTGGAAGCGAAATCAATTCTGGGAATCGACCGATCTCGTTTGGGTCAACCCTTCACCAAACATGCGCAGCTTGACGCAGGCGCTGCTGTACCCTGGAATTGGGATGATCGAAACGACCAATCTTTCCGTCGGACGCGGGACTGATACTCCGTTCGAAGTGATCGGCGCCCCCTGGATCGAGGCCCGTGAACTGGCCTTCAAACTAAACCAACGCTCGATCCCTGGCGCGACGTTCGTTCCGATTCGATACACACCGAAATCGAGTAAATACCGCGACGAAGTCTGTGGCGGCATCAATATCGTCATCATCAACCGAGAGCGGTTTCAACCACTGCGAGTCGGCCTTGAGATCAGCGTCATGCTTCAGCAACTTTACTCGAACGACTGGAAAAGCAAAGACGCGATGCGCTTGCTTGGCAATCGTAAAACGCTCGACGCGATTCTCGCGAGGAAATCGGTCGAGGATGTTCAGGAGATTGCGAACGCTGGCGTCGCCGATTTCCTGACACGTCGCCGTTCGTTTTTACTGTATAAGTAATAGTAAAAGTAGGGTGGGTGCAGTACGCGAACTCCAGAGTTGGTGGGTTACGCAAGTCGAGGTATAAAAAAGTATCGATTAGATTTCAGTAAAGACCGCGAACGAAACCCACCATTCACCAACGACTTGCTCCACCGCACCCTACTTCTGCAATACGAGACATCATTGTGTCAGATCAAGTTCGAACAAGTCTCGAAAACTTTATTGAATCTCCTCCGCTGGAGATCGCGGGTGTTCGATTTGGGTTGTTGATGAATCAGGCATCGGTGGATCGTGCTTATCGGTACACTTGCGATGTTCTGGCGGAGCGGTTTCCTGGACAACTTGCCGCATTGTTTTCACCCCAGCACGGATTCTGGGGTGAAGAACAGGCGAACATGATTGAGTCGGCAGACTCGCGATACGAACCCCTCAACTTGCCGGTGTACAGTCTGTACTCGGAAACGCGGCGACCGACCGCCGAGATGCTGGAAAAGATTGACTGTCTTGTCATCGATTTGCAGGACGTCGGAACGCGGGTTTATACGTTTCTCTGGACAACACTTGAATGCCTTCGCGCGTGTGCGGAACAAAACATTCGAGTGATCGTCCTCGACCGCCCGAATCCGTTGGGGGGAGAAGTCTTCGAAGGTCCGATACTTCGTGACGGCTTCCAAAGTTTCGTCGGGAATGCTGAAATCCCGTTGCGGCATGGATTGACTCTTGGAGAGTTTGCGCTGTACATCAACAAGAAAGAAAACATTGACGCGGAATTGAGTGTCGTCCCGATGACCAATTGGAGACGAGAGATGCACTTTGATGAAACCGGAGTGCCTGGGGTTTCAACGTCACCGAATATGCCAAGCCTCAACACTGCCACAGTCTATCCTGGTCAAGTCTTACTCGAAGGAACGAACCTATCAGAAGGACGCGGAACGACGATGCCGTTCGAAGTCTGCGGTGCTCCGTACTTAAATGCTGAAGAATTCACGGCCGAGGTCTCTCGCCATAATCATCCAGGCATTCAACTGCGACCGATTCGGTTTCGACCAACGTTCGACAAATGGAAAGATGAAATCTGCAACGGCCTCGCGATTCACATCACCGACTCTCACGCCGTCCGGTCGGTGCCGCTGACAGTCAGCATTATCGACGCCGCGAAACGTCTCGCCCCGGAACAGTTCAAATGGCTCGAACCACCATACGAATACGAACACAAAATCCCGCCGATTGACATCCTGTTCGGTAACGCAGAACTACGCGAACACATCGACCGACAACAAAGAATCGAGACGGTAGAACTGAACACTCTCTGTGGGTTTGATATTGCCGTGTGGAAAGAAGCAATCTCGCCGTTTTTGCTTTATTGAGGGGTGGTGAAGTCGCGTGGGACTTTTTGAATCTGCGTCCATCCGCAACATCTACGGGAATCCGCGTTCTTGCATCATTTCGTTGGGAAATTGAACCACAAAGAACTCAAAGAGCACAAAGAAGAAAGCATTTGAAAGTGGTTAAATTGACTTGGGGAGATCATGAGGAACGGAAGATGGCCTGAATTTCGCTATCTACCAGAATCATTTGATCCGTTCCAAAGAATCTACGTTTCGCTTGAAACACAGGTATATTCACTTCTCCCGACACACATCAAGCGGGGCGTGAGATTCCATTTCGCCTGAAAGGCAAGCTCTTGAAACTGTTTAACATGAAATGGATCGCCATTGGCGTTGTGCTGCTGGTCCCTGTGTTTTTTGGCGTTGTGTGGTACATGGGGCAGAGTTCGCTTTCTTCGCAGTTGGCGGCGCTGCGTGCTGAGGAGATGCCGACGAACTTGAAGGAACTCAACGACTTCTACGCTGTGCCAGAAGGAGTTGAAGACACGACCGAATTGTGGCTCAAAGCGTTTGATGCAGTCGAAGCGGCAGATCTATTCAACCGTGGGAAGGGCTTGCCGATCATCAGTGACGGCCCAAGTCCGATTCCGCCGCCAGGTGAAGAATGGGCGGAATTCGAGGCGGCGCGAACTTTGATCAGTGAGTTGGGAAGCGAGCTACAGGCTCTTCACACAGCAAGCGGCGCCGGTGGTCAAATTTGTTTTCCGCATGAAATGTCTGTCATGAATCCGTATGCAATTCCGGAATTTCAATCTGCGCGAAGTACGGTCAGGCTCCTCACTCTCACAGCTTATGCTCACGCGCATGAGAAGAATTGCCGGCAAAGTCTCCTGGATATTTATGCTATCCTTCGTCTTTCAAATGCTTTTCAAGGTGAGGTGGTGCTACTTCCTCATTTATATCGACTCTCGTTTCATACTTCTGCTTGTTCTATCATCGAAGAACTACTTCCTGCTTGCAATTGGAGTGATGAGAATCTGGCCTCTCTCCAAAGAGAGCTTCTCTCTGTTAATTTTAGAGACGAACTCATCACAGTTTTGCAAGGTGAACGAGCATTTTCGTTAACATCTATCGACCTCTTTCCATTCTCACCATTTCGTGCATCGAGCAAACGTGAGATACTCAAACTCTATGAAATCACGTTCAAAGGAATGAAAAAATCCTGGCACGAAGCTCTCCAAAGTCAACAAGAAATAAGTGGTCTATATTCCGTTCCGAAACGCAACACAATCTCCCACATGAAACTCATAGCGGTTTCAGCGGCACAGTCAGCCCTAGAACAAACGATCCAGTCAGGTGCACGAACCGAAGCTCGGCAGAGATGCACCAACGCTGCGATTGCTGCACGACGATATCAACTGAAGCATGGGGCGTTGCCAAGTTCTTTGGCAGACATCGAACAGGAATTGCTTGGGCCAGAATCAGAGTCGTCCGCCAGCCTCATCGATCCGTTCGATGGTCAGCCCTTGCGGTACATTGTGGAAGAGGACCGCGTTCTGGTTTACAGCATCGGGGATAACGAACAAGACGACGGTGGCGACTGCGAGCGTGACACTGCAAGACGTCCGCTGGATGTCGGGTTTTATTTGAAGAAGTGAGAGAAGCGTTCTGCTTCGCTGGTGGCTTGAATGCCGAAGCAATTCCCCCATGCGTTTTCACGTATCAATGTCAGGCCGACTTTGATTGCAGTCGAAGCTCACTTTGACTTGCTCATGAAGTAGAGCGTCTTGCCATCTAATGACCAGGTGATCGCGACATTCGCGCGGTCCTTTGGCTGCCCTTCAACCAGAGTTGTCGTCACATCAGCTTCGGGTTTGAATTCGGCGAGTTGTGGCGGATTGACATGTTGGAAAAGTAAAATTCGATCTCCATCCGGGTGCCAGGCGAATTCATTGCTGTAACCTTTCGTCGCGTCGAAGCAAACCGTTAACTTCGGTTTCTCACCCGAAGTTGAGTTCGAGTTCTCGCCAGAAACATCAATGATTGCTGTATCGTAGCCACCATCAGGCCGACGGCCTCTAAAGCAAAGTTTTTTCGAATCCGGCGACCAGTCTGAGTTGTAGTAGATGTAGGTGTATGGCTTTGCTGGATTTGGTTGAACTGTCCTCTTCTTATCTGTCAGGATGTCATAAATGACAAAGTCACCCCCGACCACGTAGGCCAGTTTTTGTCCGTCGGGAGACCACTGAATTCCCCAACCTGCGGCATCAATGAGTTTCGTTGCAACGCCATCTGCGGAACGTATAAAAACTCCGTGAGGCTTGTAACTACTGTAAGCGAGATACTTTCCATCGGCGGACCAGGTCGGCATCGCACCTGGACCGACGTGCTGAATTTGACCGGTTTCGATATCGACGATAAAAAGCTGAGCGTCGCCAGTCTTCTGATCCTTCCTCCAGCCATCGAAGGCGAGGCGCTTTCCATCAGGTGAAACATCCGGCGACCCGACGCTGGGATAATCTTCGAGCGAAATGACCTCTCGAACATTCTTTCCGTCGGAATCCATGGCGTAGATCGACGTATGCTTCGCCTGAGCAAAGCCAGTTGTCGCAATGAAACTGAAACACCCCAGAATCATTAGGGAACGCACCCAAAGCATTTTTCTCTCCATTTCGTTGAAATCGTTCAGCACATCCTAACATGACAAAGTTGGAATCACCAAGGATTCGGTTCCTTTGCTGTGCACATGAAGTGTGTGGCAAAGCGTTTCAGATGATGAAGATTCAACTACGCGAGAATTTCCTGAACGACTTTTCCGTGGACGTCCGTCAGGCGGTAGTCTCGCCCCTGAAACGGGAAGATGAGGCGTTCGTGGTCGATGCCGAGAAGGTGCAGCAGCGTTGCGTGGAGATCGTGAACGTTCACTGGGTTCTCGACAACATTCACACTGTAATCATCTGTCGCTCCGTAGGTCATGCCGCCCTGAATTCCACCTCCTGCAAGCCAGACGGAAAAACAGTGTCCATGGTGATCGCGCCCGTAGTTGGTCTTCGTCAAAGCTCCCTGCGAGTAGACTGTTCTCCCAAACTCTCCGCCCCAGACGATGAGAGTATCTTCAAGCATCCCGCGAGATTTGAGATCTTCCAGCAATGCGGCGGTTGCCTGATCGGTATCCTTGCATTGCTCGCGAATTTTCTTTGGCAGGCTGCCATGCTGATCCCAGCCTTGATGAAAAAGCTGAATGAACCGAACGCCCCGCTCAGCAAGCCGACGCGCGAGCAAACAGTTGTATGCGTATGAACCTTGCCGATGCACGTCGGAGCCGTACAGCTTGAGAGTTGCTTTCGTTTCTTGTTGCGTATCAAGAAGTTCTGGGATGGATCGCTGCATTTGAAAAGCGAGTTCGTACTGCTGAATTCGTGTTTCGATTTCCGGGTCGCCGAATTCTTCGTACTTGAGTTCGTTCAGCTTGGCGAGTTGGTCGAGCATCTTACGACGGACATCGCGGCTGACCCCTGGCGGGTCGTAAATATCGAGGACAGGCGCGCCTTGATTTCGAAACTTCACTCCTTGATACACCGAAGGTAAAAAGCCACTCCCCCACAGTCGGTCATAGAGTGGTTGCCCCTGTCTGGCGATCCCTCTCGAACTCATCGCAACAAAGGCAGGCAGGTCCGATGTTTCGGAGCCGAGACCGTAGTTCAGCCACGCACCCATGCTGGGGCGTCCTGGGATTTGTGAGCCGGATTGCAAGATCGTCATCGCTGGATCGTGGTTGATCGCCGGTGTGTGCATCGAGTTGATAATGCACAAATCATCAGCAAGCTGACCAGTGTTCGGCAGCAGTTCACTCATCCAGGTGCCGCTCTCTCCGCATTGCTGAAAGTTAAAGAGGCTCGGCGCCGTCGGGAAAGACGTTTGAGCGGATGTCATCGTCGTTTTTCGATCGTCAGGATAGACCGACCGAGGAACATCGGTGCCGAATTTATCTTTGAGTTGAGGCTTGTAATCGAGCAGATCGATCTGCGATGGTCCACCTGACTGAAAGAGGTAGATGACCCGCTTCGCTTTGGCTTTGAAATGCGGAAGATGAGCCAAGCCACCGATGGAGTTTCGCGCTGATTCTTTCTTTGCCCCCTGAGCATCTGCATCCAGCAACGACGCCAGCGCAGCCATACCGACTGCCGATCGACCAAAGAAGTGTCGGCGATTCATATTCTGGAAGTATTCGTGAAGCGGGTTCATTCTTTCGTGATCGACTCGTCGAGGTTCATAATCAGTGTGGCGGTCATCGTCATTGCGGCGTGAGTGACGGGATCGAGTTTTTCATCTCGCGGTTTCTCGCCGACAGTCAGTAACTTCTTTGCTTCTTGAGAGTTGATTGCAAAATCTTCGTGAAACGCCTTGAAGGACTCCACCAGAAGATATAGTTCCAGTTCGGTAGGATTCCGGGAGGTCATTTTCCGGAACCCGAAACGAATGCTTTCTCTGGAATCTTCGGAGTGATTCAACATCCTCTCTGCCAGGAAGCGGGATGCTTCGACGAACGTTGTGTTGTTCATTAACGTCAGTGCTTGAAGTGGTGTGTTCGTTTTTTCTTTTCGAACGATACAGACCTCGCGTTCGGCCGCGTTGAAATTGACCATCGACGGTGGAGGAATAGTCCGCCTCCAATAAGTATACAGGCTACGTCGATAGAGATTGTCACCTTTGTCTTGTTTGTATTTATTGTTTGAAATCGAACTCCAGATTTTCGGTGGCATGTATGGTTTCGCCGAGGGACCGTACATCGTCTCGACAAGCAAACCGCTGGCAGAGAGTGCGGAGTCACGCAGCACAAACGGATCGACTCGAAAGCGCGCTCCCCGTGCGAGCATTCGGTTTTCCGGATCAATGGCGACAAGTTCAGGACTCGTTCGCGAAGACTGCTGATACGTTGCACTGAGCATTATCGTTTTAAAAAGTTGCTTCTGGTCCCAACCTGACTCCACGAATGTAACGGCCAGCCAGTCGAGCAATTCCGGATGACTGGGAAGCTCTCCCTGCAAGCCGAAGTTTTCGCTCGTCTTGACAAGACCGATGCCGAAGAGCTGTTGCCAGACTCTATTAACGGCAACACGCGACGTGAGCGGGTGAGTCGGATCGGTGAGCCATTTCGCGAGTTCAAGACGATTAGCAGGAGCTGATACGCCAGATGGGTTCAATGCGTCAGGCACATTGGGAGTGAGCAATTCAGACTTCTCAGGTGCGTTGTACTGACCACGAACGAGCAAATAAGTTGGGCGCGGCTCGTCCATCTCCTGCATCACCATCGTCGTTTCTGGACTACCGGCTTGAGGCCGCTTCAAACCGTTCCCTTTTTCTTTCCTTGCCCGATGAAGTTCGAGCGGTTCTGGAACCTGCGCGACATCTTCTTCTGCTGAAAGATGTGGCCAGGATTTTGGAACCTTGATGAATGGTGGGCTGTTGCCGTTATTCGGTCCAATGCCCCACTCTGGAACGTTGTTGAAGTAGGCGAAAATCCGGTAATAGTCTTTCGATGAAATCGGATCGTATTTGTGATCGTGGCAACGCGCGCAGCCGAGTGTTAAACCGAGTATTGCTGTGCCGAGTGTGTCGACACGGTCGACAACGTTCTCGACATGCCACTCGTCTGGAATCGATCCATCTTCCGAATTAATGCGGTGATTCCGACAGAAGCCGGTTGCGATTTGTTGCTTCAGAGTCGCGTTCGGAAGCATGTCGCCAGCAAGTTGTTCAATGAGAAAAACGTCGTACGGTTTATTCTCGTTAAAGGCCATGATCACCCAGTCTCGCCAAGGGTGCATGTATCGATAGCGATCATTCTGGTAGCCGTCCGTATCAGCATAACGCGCGGCATCGAGCCAGGTACGCGCCATGTTCTCGCCGTAGCGGTCAGACTCCAATAATCGGTCGAGTAATTGTTCGTAGGCATCCGACGATTCGTTTTGCACGAACGCATCGACCTCGTCTAAAGTCGGCAGGAGACCTGTCAGATCGAGCGTGGCGCGACGAATCAACGTTTCCTTGTCGGCTCTGGAAGAGTGCGAAAATCCTGCCTTTGCAAGTCGTCTGAGAATGAAATTGTCGATGGCGTTTTTCGACTGCGCGTTCTCAACCGTAGGAGCACTGACTTTGACTGGTGGTGTAAACGCCCAATGATTTGTATATGGAGCGCCCTGTTCCACCCATTGTTTCAGCAGATCGATTTCTGACTTGGTGAGTTGCTTTTTTGAATCAGCCGGCGGCATCTTTTCGTCGGTGTCGACGGATGTGATTCGCTCAATGAGACTCGTGATCGTTCCAGCTTCAGCTTCGAGAACCTGGGATGCACCGCTGCGAAGATCCAGACGCAATTCGGCCTCGCGCGTTTGTTCGTCAGGCCCATGACAATGCCAACACTTGTCGGCAAGGATCGGACGGATGTCGCGGGCGTATTCAATATCGCCTGCTTCAACGCGCGCTGAAATCTGGACGCATTGAATAAAAACGATCAGTAATATGAAACGAGAACGCATAGCGACAACACGGAGAGATTCACTGAGGTAATTGCTTCTGTTCCCTATAACTTACGAGGTTTACTGACGATTCACAAACAGGATGCTGGAAGACGCATTAAAGTCTCATCCGGTCAGTTCATCTGTCTCCTCTCAAAACGTAAACAACAGACACAAAAAAACTGCCTCCTCAACGAAGAGAAAGCAGTTGGTGACTGAAAGGCGAACGTTCCGACACTATGAACCAGTTCGAATAATTCCCTTGGCGTCGAACGAGAGAGTTTTCTGCCGACCAGCGATCGTGACAGTGAAAGTTTCTGCAAACTCCCCTAATGCGTCAGGTGTCGTGAGCTTAAACGGAACCACGTGAACAGTTTTCATGTCTCCCTTGAGTTCTCGAATTTCAAAGCAGTCGGGATGAGTATCACACTCGATCTCTGAAATTGAAAAAGGACGTTTGCCTTTGATGACAACATTGAATTGCTTGACTTCCCCAGGTGTGAGTTTTCCGAGTGCGAAATTGTTTGGAAGAATTTCGATATCAGGACTGACACGACCAGTAATTAACACTGGCACTTCTGGGGATTTCTGATCGTCGGTCAGGAGATAAATCTTATCCTGAATTGTTCCGATTCCAGCATCCTCTTTCAAGCGGACAGTGAGTTGGTAAGTCACACGTCCGCCGCCTCTTTCTGTTTCAACAATTTGAGCATCAATGATATCGTTGCCATTTCGAATCCCGGTGATCTTCCAATCTTGTCGCCCAGCATATGCGATCTTGAGAGTCTTCTCAGCAACTTGACCAAATTCAATTGATCCAAAATCTGCGTTTCCAGGCGTGAGTACTACATCGGAGCGAATGTATGCTGTGATCGGAACGCGAACAGTTTTTTCTGCAGTCCCTTTAGCTCCATGGAACCTCAAAGTGACGTCAACGTTAGAGTCTTTCCGGTGCATGAACTTGACAGTGTTCATGACGACCTCAATCCGCGCTTTGTCGTGTGTCTTCAACAACGTCTTGTCTGGTTTAGCGGCAGTGCAACCACACGTGGTTCCCACTTTGACAAGCGTGACCTCTTCTTCATAAAGATTCTCGATGATAATTTCAGTCCGCGTATCTGCTCCACGCGCAACGGTTCCAAAATCGATCTTGAGATCCGAGAACATTTTCTCTGCCCAGTCGAGATTTTTCCCCTGAGCGTGAAGAGCCTCGCAAAATGAAAATGCAAGAACAATTGTCAATGTAGAAAACAACAAGCGACGCAACATTATCTCAAACTCCTCTGACAATACGACAACTGGATATTTCAGTGCCATACAGGTTTCTCCATGTACCCTGCAGGATTGATTCTAGATGCGGATGTTCTGGAACGTCCACTCCTCTGGCTGAGTTTCCCTGTCAAAAGAATCAAATATCGATTTCAAGATAGGAAATGAGTCTCACCACTTCGCAATGTGATCCGTCACACACCAACATGCCCATATCAACGCATTGAATCAAATTAAATTTGGCACGAAGGGCAAAAGAAACGATGAATCAGGTCAAAGTCATTCCGATCTGCGAAGATAGGGTAGACGCGCGTGTCGTATCAAGAAACACGAATATTCGATCATTCAGTTTGGAGAGTTCATTGCGTCCGGTGAATCCATCGAAAACTCGCTTACCAAAGACAGGAATTTCTACGAGAAAAACGGCCTGTTTTTCTCGTTTTCCACCCTGATGCTCACCGCGTTTCATCATAGATAAACGGTGAACACCACAAGGTTGAGTACAAACGTAGTGCCTTGTCAGGCCTTAAAGCTGGGGATGTAAGTCTGGAATACCGCTCCGTTGTCGCTCCCGTTAACTTCCTCACCACCCAAATTAAGAGTTGAAGCAACAGTCATTCCGAAGTCGCTTTATGTCGTTAACAGTTGTCGGATCATCATGATTGCGGCAGGGCCAACCAAAACGACGAAGATTCCAGGGAAGATGAAAAGGACCAAAGGGAAAATCATTTTCACCGCTGTCGCTGCTGCCTTTTCTTCTGCAAGTTGGCTCCGCTTAATGCGCATACTATCCGATTGAACACGAAGTGCCTGAGCAACAGAAGAGCCGAACTTGTCCGCCTGAATGAGAATCGCAGCGAGTGCTTTGACATCATCAACACCAGTACGAACTCCGAAGTCGTGTAACACTTCTCGACGATTTCGACCGAGTTGTAGTTCAGTATTACATTGCCCCAACTCTTTACAGATTTCAGGCGCCGAATCTTCAAGTTCTTCAGTCACACGTCGCATTGCAGCATCCAGTCCAAGCCCTGCCTCCACGCAAACAACGAGAAGGTCCAAAGCGTCTGGAAGCGAAAGGAAAATCTTTTGCATTCGAGAGTACGCCATGAGAGTGAGAACAACCCCAGGTAGAAACATCCCTGCTCCAGTGGCGATGACCACAGTATAGAGTGCATCTTTTGTAAATCCTTGAAGAACGACGCCAACACCACCGGCGATGACCAACGCCGAGATCGCGACCGCAAGTTTGACTGCAAGGAAGATCGTACTGGCATTCGGAGATGTGAAACCTGCGTTCGCAAGTTTGATTTTCAAGGCATTTTCTTCAAGGTCGGTCTTGGGTTTCAATGCCTTGGACAGAGTCGGTGCGGCTTTCCTAAAGACACTGCTGACACCAGTTTCATTTAATGTGTTGTCGACATCTGATCTTTTCTTGCCACCTTTCAACTCGTCCAGACGCTCGGAAACGCGCGAGTCTTTTTTGGACAAAGCTGAAAAAATGGCCCAGACGCCAACGACGACAGCAACGAAAACAATGATCGGAATTAGAGCAGGCGTAGTCATGAGAATTTCTCTCTCTGCAGCTAGAAAATCAGAAGCAAAACAAAAAAGGCTTGATCGTGAGGTTAGACTTTGATGGCAATAATTTTCTTGATACAAATCGCTCCAAGAATCTGGAGGACAATCGCAACAGCCACCATCTTTCGGCCGAGTTCATCCGTGAAGAGCAACATGACATAAGTCGGATTCAACTTCCAAACGGCAACGAACAACGCCAGAGGTAACGCCATAAGCACGATCCCACTGATACGACCTTCACCAGTCAACGCCTGAATTTGGCCCATGATCCTAAACCGATCACGGATAATTTTTCCGATCTTATCGAGAATTTCCGAGAGGTCACCGCCCGACTGCCGCTGAATTGCGACCGCCATCACAAAAAACTTGTAATCCATATTGGGAACTCGCAAGTAAACATGCTTGAGAGCATCCTCAATCGGAATGCCGAGATTTTGTTCTTCGAAAGCGATATTAAACTCTTTGGCAATCGGATCTGATAACTCGTCTACAACAACCTTGAGTGCCGAATTCAAGCTATGTCCGGACCGAAGTGCTCTCGCAACAAGTTCCATCGCGTCGGGAAGCTGTTTCCCGAATTTTTTGAACCGACGGCTGCGTTTGAACATTAACCATCCAAATGGAAGGATCGCACTCACAACAAACGCGAGTGGATAAAACGGCAGCGGTGCACGAAGAAAAACTGTCGCAGATGTACCTAATACCCCACAAACCACCATGATCATCAGGAACACTTCTGGCTTCATGTTTGTGTCGGCTTGCACAAAGAGCAATTTAATGCTTGTGAACCGGTCCATGATCCGATCAGAGAAGCCAGCCAGCCCTTTCATCCCTTCCTTGACGAGGACCTCTCGAGTGACCTGAGGTGCATTTGAACTGGCTGCTTTCTTCTTGCCAGCCAAAACATCCAGCCGATCCTCGATATCTTTCCCCGAGGCATCCTGCAAAATAAATATGACAGATGCAATGACGCCAAAGACACCGATGAATGCAACAATCGATGCCATCATCGGAGTGATTGTGAATGGTAAAGCGGCAAGCAAATACATTGGGGATACCCCCTTGGTTGAATCAAATTGAAATGTTCATTTCCCGCCCTGGATCAGGCGAGTGACTGATTTATTAAGTTATCCGAGTCTTCTGGCTGCAAACAAATTCGAAGGGAGCCTCACGCCAGCAGCTTCCAGCCGAGGCATAAATGATGGTCTGACCCCCGTTGATTCAAAATGCCCGAACGCCCTTCCGTCTTCATCAATTCCATCCTGCATGAAACGGAAGATGTCCTGCATAATGATCGTGTCCTGCTCCATATTCAAAACTTCGGTCACATAGGTAATTTTTCGAGGCCCTCCCTGAAGGCGGCTCGCCTGAATGATGAGATCCACCGCAGAAGAAAATTGATGACGAATTGCTTTCAAAGGAAGATCCGTTCCGCCCATCGTCACCATCGTTTCAATTCTGGAGACAGCATCGCGAGGATTGTTCGAGTGGACTGTTGTCATCGAACCTTCGTGACCAGTGTTCATCGCCTGAAGCATGTCCAGAGTTTCAGGTCCACGACATTCCCCGATGATGATTCGGTCGGGCCGCATACGCAGTGCGTTTTTCACGAGGTCGGTTGCCGTGACACGTCCCTTCCCTTCAATGTTGGGAGGACGAGTTTCGAGGCGCAAAACGTGATCTTGCTGAAGTTGCAATTCCGCAGCATCTTCAATTGTAATGATGCGCTGGTCAGGCTGAATAAAGCTCGAAAGCGTGTTGAGCAGTGTTGTTTTCCCAGAGCCGGTTCCTCCACTGATGATCGTATTGAGCCGGGCTTTAATGGCCCCTTCCAACAGCATCACCATCTCGGGAGTAAAGGCACCAAAATTTAAAAGGTCTTCAAGAGCGAGTGGCTTCGCACCGAATTTACGAATCGTTAACGATGCTCCATCGAGAGCCAATGGAGGAATAATTGCATTCAAACGAGAGCCATCCGGAAGACGGGCATCACACATCGGAGATGTTTCATCAATCCGGCGACCGACGCGAGAAACAATTCGGTCGAGAATTTGCAGTAAATGCTCATTATCTCGAAAGGTCACCGACGATTTTTCAATTCGTCCGTTCTTTTCGACAAAGACATTCTTCGGCCCGTTAATCATGATATCCGCGACGCCTTCCTCTTTCATGAGGATTTCGAGCGGACCGAAGCCGAAGGTTTCATCAAGAACTTCTTCAATCAGGCGTTCACGTTCTGCACGATTGAGAAGAGGATTCTCTGTATCGCAAAGGTGTTCGACAACGAGTCTGATTTCACGACGGAGAGTATCGCCCTGCAAATCTCCTAACTTATTGAGATCGAGTTTGTCGACCAGCTTTCCGTGGATCAGCTTTTTGAGGACTTCGAAATCGTCCTGAGAAGTCTCTTTCTTCAGACGTGAACGCGAAAGTGGCGGGGAAGCCATGAACCATTCTCCTGTAATGTTCTGTGAAATAGCTTGCCACACTGCCTGATCAGGGCAGATGTTGCGGCAATTCTGACCAAACCTAGCTCACAGATTGAACGGAATCGTGGGATTCGAGCTTCGCGTTGCTAAAAAGAGACACTCGCAGTTGCGCAGGCGTCACAAACAGGGCAAATTGCAGAAAAGTCAACGGTTGTACAGATTTCCTCGCCTGTATCAGTCGGGTAGTAATCTAAAAGTTGGGAAAATTCGGATTCCTTTTTGATTGACTCTTGGATTTCGCTAGTTTAATGTTGTGTTACATTAAAGGAGTTTGATGAATCTTTTCGAAGTGACAAAGAATTCCTCGCCGGGTTCTTCCTGTAGAACCTGCACACCCACCAGCCATACACCCACCAATGATCGGGACATGTGTTCCCCCCCGCCCCTAAGTTGTCCTACCTAAATCCAACATCTTAGATGTGCGGTCCATAGTGGATGGCTGACCAGACCCCGTAATCCTCAAGGAAAAGGAGCGTCGGAAGATGGCCAAGCTTTCACAAACTTCATCACAACCTCAAAGTTGCGCCCCCAGCCATTTCAAGCAACTCTCACGGAGAGGCTTTCTCCAAGTGGGAATGCTCGCTGGATCAACACTCACACTCCCTCAACTTCTGCAGCGTCAGGCTCACGCTGAATTGAAGGACTACGAAAACTTCGAGGGAACAGCCAAGTCGATCATTCACATCTACCTTCCAGGTGGAATGGCTCATCAGGAATCCTGGGATCCGAAGCCATACGCTCCGATTGAATATCGTGGCGAGATGCGAAACGTAAAAACCAAGCTGGACGGTGTCCTCTTCGGTGACTCGCTGCCCAAAACGGCTCAAATCGCAGACAAAATTACCGTTGTTCGTTCAATGTCGCATGGTGAAGCGGCTCACGAACGTGGCACACACAATATGTTCACTGGGTATCGCCCGAGTCCGGCTTTGAAGTTCCCATCAATTGGTTCTGTCATTAGCCAACAGTACGGCAGCCGCAAGAATCTGCCTCCTTACGTCTGCATTCCAAATCAACCGAACGAGTTCGCTGGTAGCGGATATCTGAGTTCGGCATTTGCACCATTTGCTCTGGGAAGTGATCCTGCAAGTAACGGATTTAAGGTCCGCGACCTGAATCTTCCAGCCGGAGTCGATGATAGCCGGTTTGCTAACCGACGAACCGCCTTGGAGTCAGTCAACGCATTCTTCCAAAGTCGCGAGAAGTCTGACCAGATCAGTGCCATGGATTCATTCTATGATTCCGCATACAGCTTGATCTCATCTCCAGAAGCTCGTGAAGCTTTCAACCTGGATAAAGAAGACGCCAAACTGCGAGACGCCTACGGTCGTAATCAAGCCGGTGCCAGAATGCTCCTCGCTCGACGACTCGTTGAGTCTGGCGTGCGACTGGTCAACCTGACTTACGGCGGTTGGGACATGCACGACAACATTGTCGCTGGCTTCAAACGAACCATGCCTTCCTTCGATCAAGCATACGCTCAACTGATCACAGATCTTGATCAACGCGGATTGCTGGACGAAACGATCGTGATGGTCTCCTCCGAGTTTGGTCGAACACCTAAGATCAACAAGACTGCTGGTCGCGATCACTGGCCAAAAGTCTTCAGTATCGCTCTCGCTGGTGGAGGATTTAAACGAGGATCCGTGTACGGTTCTTCAAACGCAACTGCGAGCGAGCCGGAAGAAAACGCCCTAGGTGTTGAAGATCTCTTCACGACAGTTTACCACGCTCTGGGAATTGTCGCAGACAAGGAATTGATGGCACCTGGCGATCGTCCAATTGAAATTGTCAATGGTGGCAAAGTTGTAAAAGACCTGCTCGCCTAGTCATTGCACTCACGTCGGGCGGTCTTTGCATCGAGAAATGTGGAGTCCGCCTGTCTTGATGCATAGACTTGAAGAAAATAGCGTTGAACAATGCGCTGCTAAAACAGACAATCAACTAACACAGTCCGATCACTTGTTGAACTTGGGGACACCTCCTGATTCAACGGTGTTCCTGCGGTCCAGATACTGATTCTAAGGCCGCTTTCATTAAAATTCTGAAACGCAATGGGGGGAACCAAATGCGAGTTCAGTTTGGTTTAAAGACATCCGCTGTATTTTGCTTCATGCTTGTCGCTCAAGCAAGTTTTGCTGCCGCGCCACGGTTCACGAACATGGCGCCTCGAGGGGCGCAAAGAGGAACCGAAGTTGTCGTCACAATGACCGGCAGCAACCTCGAAGACGCGGAGGAAGTGCTGATCTACGACAAAGGTGTCGAGGTTGTCAAATTCGATCATCCCGCCGACGAAAAGCTAAAAGGCAAGCAAGTTCTTGTCACTTTAAAGCTGGCCCCCGAATGCCGATTGGGAACGTACCGGATGCGACTTCGCACACGAACCGGACTTTCGGACCTGCAAAACTTCTATGCGACACCCTACCCCGTTGTCGCAGAGAAAGAACCGAACACCGATTTCGCTACGCCTCAAGCAATTGAAAAGAACGTTGCCGTCTTTGGACGAATCGATCGCGAAGATGTTGACTACTACGTGATCGACGCAAAGCAAGGTGAACGTCTGACAGTCGAAATTTTCGGAATGCGACTCGGCTTCTCTTCGAGCGGTAACTTTTTTGATCCGTATGTCGCGATTATGAGCGAAGAACGTTTTGAACTTTCAGCCAGCGACGATACGGCGCTGGTCTGGAACGATGGAATCGCCTCAGTCATCGCCCCCAAAGATGGTCGCTACATTATTCAGGTTCGTGACTCTGCATACAATGGTGATGGTCGCGCATACTACTTCGCGAACATCGGTAACTTCCCCCGACCACACGCAGTGATTCCCTCTGGAGGCAAACCAGGTGAGAAACTGACAGTCACATTCCTGGGAGATGTTTCCGGTCCAATCACACGAGAAGTCACTCTACCAACCGAAGGAGACTTTGACCGATTTGGACTTGAAATTCAGGATGAGTATGGGATCGCCCCAACGGCGCAACCATTTCGAATCTCTCCACTCGATAACTTCGTTGAGAAAGAACCGAACAACGACCGAAATACTGCCACAGTCGCAGCAGCCCCTGCTGCAATGAACGGAGTCATTTCGGAAAAAGGAGATATTGATTTCTTCAAATTCACCGCAAAGAAAGACCAGCAATTTGAAGTCGAAGTCTACTCGCGTCGTCTCCGTTCCGCACTCGACCCAGTGATGTACGTCTACCGCCAGGATAATGGTGCAAGAGTTATTTCAAACGACGACAGTCGAGGGCCAGATAGCTATGCCCGCTTTAAAGCACCCATTGATGGCGAGTATGTTGTTTCAGTCACAGATCACTTAAAGAACGGTGGGGAATCTTATACCTACCGCATCGAAGTGACTCCTGTTGAAGCAACGATTACCGCTGAACCGATTGAATTCGCTCGCTATGTCCAGCACCAGATCATTGTCCCACAAGGTGCCGGATCTGGAATCGTGGCGACCGTTCGTCGCGCAAACATCGGTGGTCCAGTCAATTTCCGTGGAGATGACCTCCCAGCGGGCGTTCGAGTTGAATGTCCGGAAGGTTGGCGTGCCGGCGGGACAATGTCCGTCATCTTCTATGCTGATGAAAACGCTCCCCTCGCAGGGAAGTTTGCATCTGTCGCGGCATTCCTTGACGACCCAAAGCAGAAAGACCGCAAAGTGGAAGGCCCACTCTCTCAAAACGTCTTGATGATCCGTGGCAGAAATAATAATCGTGTCCGACAAGAACGTTTCACACGGATGCCAATTGTCGTCACACAGAAAGCTCCATTTAAAGTCTGGATTGAAGAACCGAAGGCTCCTCTCGTTCGTGGTGGTTCAATGAACCTGATTGTAAAATGTGAAAGAGACGAAGGCTGGGACGAAGACATCACGATCCTCCTTCTGCAAAATCCATCAGGTGTCAACGCCAGTCGGTCCATTAAAATCAAGAAGGGACAGACCGAAGCCCTGATCCCTATGAACGCTGCCGGTAACGCGGCGGTCCAAACGACAATGATCTCTTTACGTTGCATTGCGAAAGTAGGCAACGGCAACATCGAACTCTGTACTCCATTTGCTCCTGTTCGTGTTGAAGAACAATACATGACGTTCAAATTCACTCAAGCGGTTGTCGAGAAGGGACAGGAAACTATTTTCCCGATCACAATCACAAAACGAAAAGACTTCGAAGGCGAAGCTGAGGCTCAACTATTTGGACTACCTGCCAACGCTGTCGCAGAAAAAATAAAAATCACTAAAGACACAAAAGAATTGAACTTCGTGATTAAGGCGACCGAAAAAACTCCGCCTGGCATGAGCAAGAACGTCTTTTGCAGAGTGATGATCCCCGAGAACGGGACAACAGTCCTGCACAACTTGGGCACAGGACAATTGCGAGTCGACAACCCACCTCCACCAAAGAAAGATGCTCCAAAGAAACCTGTCGCTGTCGTTAAAAAACCGACACCGAAAAAACCACTTTCACGTCTCGAAATGTTGCGGTTACAGAAAAAAGAACAGGCTGCCGCAGCAGCAGCGGGCGGCGAGTAATTCGTTTTAAGAATCAATCAACTGACTCGATTAAACAGATTGTAAAATCAAGGAATTTCCTCATGAGCAGGAACATATTTGTTGTGACGATGCTTGGCTTGTTCGCAACACAAGTCGGAGCGGCCGAGCTTATCGAGCTGAAAGTCTTCCCAAAAGAAGTCAGCCTCACAACCAAACGAGATTTCCAAAGCGTTGTGGTGCAAGGCATCTATGCTGACGGGCTCACCAAAGACTTGACAGATCAGGCCCAATGGAAGTTCGCCAACGAGGCGTTTGCCACACGAAAAGGAGCCATCTTGCTTCCCAAAGCAGATGGCGAAACTCAGCTGTCCGTGACTGTCGCCGGAAAAACAGTTCAGGTCCCGATCAAAGTTGCCAAGGCAACCGAAGATCGTCCGGTGAGTTTCAAGCTGGACGTGATGCCTGTGCTGACAAAGTCGGGATGTAACACGGGAAGCTGCCATGGTGCAGCCAGCGGAAAAGACGGTTTTCGTCTTTCCCTGTTCGGTTACGATCCAGACGGAGACCACTTCCGAATCACTCGTGAGCTGCCAGGGCGCCGCGTCGACCTCTCCGTCCCGCAGGCCAGCCTCTTCGTGGAAAAAAGCGTCGGAGCAGTCCCACACACCGGTGGCAAACGATTCGAGGCTGATTCTAAACTCAATCAAATTCTCGTGGAATGGATCGCGAACGGAACTCCGACTGACCCTGCCGACCAAGCAACGTGTACTTCAATAGAGATGTATCCGGCTCAAGCAGTTCTCGATGGTACCGGAGAGAAGCAACGGCTTGTGGTCATCGCTCACTATTCAGATGGTACAACTCGCGATGTGACATCCCTCGCCGCTTTCACAACCAGTAATGAAACGTCCGCTGGCGCAAACGATGTCGGCCTGGTCACGGCTGGAGAACGTGGCGAAGCCTTCATCATGTCCCGTTTCGATATCCACTCCATCGGTGGTCAGTTCCTGACTTTGCCTAAAGGGCTGCAATACGAAAAACGTCCATTTGAACCTGTCAATTACATTGACGAACTGGTCGCAGCCAAGCTTCAAAAAATACGTTTACACCCTTCTGAAATGTGCTCCGATGAAGAGTTTCTTCGCCGAATTTACATCGACATGGTCGGGTTAACTCCCACCTTCGATGAATACACAGCGTTTATGCAGGATTCCGATGCTAACAAACGGACGAAAAAAGTCGACGAACTTCTGAACCGCAAAGAGTTCACGGAAGTATGGGTTTCAAAATGGGCCGAGTGGCTCATGATGCGATCGAGCAATCAAGTTTCGCAAAAATCGATCTTCCTTTACTACCAGTGGCTCGTCGCCCAAATCGGCGACAACGTGCCGATGGATCAAATGGTTCGGGACATTCTCTCATCGAGCGGTGGAACCTTCTCAACTCCTCAAACGAACTTTTATGAAATCGAGCGTGACCAACTGAAAGTTGCTGAAAACGTCGCTCAAATTTTCAT
>DAOUPA010000522.1 GCA_030626405.1 Planctomicrobium sp. | reverse complement strand
TGGCTGTCACTAGAAACCCCCATGGCCTGCGGCTTCGGCGCGTGTTTTAGCTGCGTCACTAAAGTCCAAACCGAAAATGGGGAGTGGGACTACCGCAGAACCTGCGTTGAAGGACCGATCTTCCCTGCAGAGACCTTGGCGATACCTTAACCAAATTCAATTGGGTGTGTTCTAGACGTCGAGGTCTTTGATATCGAGTGCGTGTTTTTCGATGAATTCACGTCGTGGCTCGACGTGATCTCCCATGAGAACGCGGAAAATTTCTTCGGCGGATGCAGCGTCTTCCATCGTCACCTGCATGAGAACTCGTGTTTCCGGGTCCATTGCTGTTTCGAAGAGTTCATCTGGATTCATTTCACCCAGACCTTTGAAGCGCGTGTAATGGAGTCCGCGTGACCCCATCTCCCGCAATATCGGGACAAGGTCACGTAAATTCAACAGATTGCGCGTGTTCTCTTTGTTGACGATTTCGCACGCATGGACCTGTTCGACATTCCGTGGAGGCGGTGTCAGGAAATCATTGAGCGACAACTGGAAGTCCGATTGAAGTAATCTGAGAACAGAGTTAATTGTCCTCACTTCAAAGAGATCCGTCACAGCAAGTTTGGGAGTTTCTTCTTCGGCTTGATCAGAGTCTTCTGACTTCTCGCCGACTTCGACTTCCTGATCGACAACTTTGGGTACTTCTTCTGGAGTTGGCTCATGTTCGAGCAGGAAGGCATCGACTTCTGTTTTCGTCGCGAACCAGTGATCCTCGGCTCCCTGCGAGATTCGAAATCTCGGCAGCAGTCCCTCGGCAGTCGCTTGTTCCATCGCCATTCGTCTCAAGGAGATCCCACGACGTTCCAGAGCCTCGAGAGGTTCCTCCAGTTGGCTTAATGTTTCCGCGAGCTTGCGAAGTTCCCCGCCGGTGAATTCGCGAAGCTGCGAAAGTTCCTCTGACGGAGTGCCGTCCTGACCGGAACTCTTCAGCAGGTTCGTTCTCGGATGGACGAGAAGCGTGGAATCCTGGAGGCCGATATCCAGCAATTCTGTCATCATTTCTTCGTGGGTTTGAACGTAGCGCGGCTTTTGATTCCGTTTCCCTTTCGCAAGCACGCGATATAGTGGTGGCTGTGCGACATAAATGCAGCCTTGTTTGACCAACTCGCGCATATGACGGAAAAAGAATGTCAGTAGCAAAGTGCGGATGTGAGAACCGTCGACGTCGGCATCTGTCATCAGGATGATTTTTCCGTAGCGCCGCTTAGCGATGTCTTGTTCTTCCGCGAGTGGAGTAATACCAACTGCTTTGAAGATCGCTGTCACTTCGTTGTTTGCAAGCACTTTGAGCAGTTGTGCTTTTTCGACATTCAGGATCTTTCCCCGTAATGGCAGGATCGCCTGAAAGCCTGAGTCGCGTCCAGTATCGGCGGATCCACCGGCCGAGTCTCCTTCCACCAGGTAAAGTTCAGAGACAGCAAGGTCATGTTTTCGGCAATCGCGCAGTTTTTCTGGCAGGCCACCTAAGCCTGTCTTGGATTGACCACGTGCCATGTCGCGGGCCTTCTTCGCTGCTTCACGAGCTTCGGCAGCTCGCAACGATTTCTGACAGATTGCTTTCGCCTTCGACGGATTCTCTTCGAGGAACTTACTGAGGACGTCACCGATCACAGAGTTCACAGCGCCTTCGACTTCGGGGTTCGTCAGTTTGATTTTCGTTTGTGATTCAAACTGCGGATTCGGGATGCGCACTGTGATGACAGCAGCCAGGCCTTCTCGGAAATCATCACCTGATGGTGTCATCTCTTTGAAGAGATTATTTTTCTTTCCGTAGCTGTTCAACGTTCTCGTCAGAGCCGTCTTAAACCCGGAGAAGTGTGTCCCACCGTCCGAGTTCGTGATCCCGTTCGCGAAGCACCGAATGCTTTCCGAGTATCCATCGTTCCACTGGAGGGCAACATCGACCTCAACAGTATCTACTTGTCCAATCACACGGATGACTTCATCGTGGACTGGATTTTCCGTCCTGTTGATCCACTTCACAAACTCCGCAAGTCCATCTTCGTAACAAAAAGTGTCGGTTTGGCCTGTTCGCTCATCGGTGATGTTGACCTTCACACCAGCATTCAGAAACGAACAATCTTGAAGCCGCTTGTGAATGATGTCGTAACTGAATGTTGTACTAGGGAAAATTTGGGGGTCAGGCTTGAACGTCACCTTCGTCCCGGTTTTTGTCGTGGGGGCACCTTTCGTCAATTCGCTGACAGCGCGTCCCCGGGCAAACTCCATCCGGTACACGAAACCATCGCGGCTGACTTCAACTTCCAGCCATTCTGAACAGGCATTCACAGCAGTAATCCCGACGCCGTGCAACCCACCGGTGCCAACTGCGTAAGCTTTGCGATCGAACTTTCCACCAGCATGGATTTCTGTGAAGACAATTTCCAAGGCCGATTTGCCTTTATCTTTCATCATATCGACGGGAATCCCGCGACCATCGTCGAAGATCGTGATCGAGCCATCTCCATGGATCGACACATTTGCTGTACTGGCAAACCCATTGGAGTATTCGTCGAGGACGTTGTCCGTCACTTCATAAACGAGGTGATGCAAACCTGCCGAATCGGTGCCGCCGATGTACATCGCCGGCCGATGCCGAATTCCATCAATCCCTTCCAAGTGTTGGATCGAGTCGGAGGTGTAATCGTCAGATTGATTTTCGTTTTCTTCGGTCATTATCTAAGTCTTTCGGTCACTCACACTTGCTGAGAGTTTCACCCAATCCGGGATCAGCTCATCACTTGGTCAGGTCGCTACGTAATTTGAATTTAATATCTCGAATTTTCAGATGGCTGTGATCAGCCTGTAATTGTTCGAGGATTTCAACCTTCAGGAAGGCAGCCAGTTCGCTGATCAATGCTGAATTGGAGACTCCCACTTGAAGAATCCCATTCTTGAGGCCTGAAACTTTTGTTTGCTCCGCGATGTCTTCGCCAGCGACCTTGACCCAAATTTCGTCTAGCTGCTTGTTCCCTTGGACTCTGTTGTACCCTCTCAGCGTAAATAGCTGCGAAATGACATCGCCCAGCGTGGCAGGCTCTGATCGGTCATACGGGCGGTTTCGCGTCTTTGGAAGTCGAGTCATCCTTGGTCCCGCTCCTTAGTCATCTCGCGAAAGTGGCATCACGACGTACGTGTAGTTTTCATCCGCTTTGAAGACAGCAGCACTGTTTCCATCAATCAGATTCAGTGAAACCGGACCTGCAGAGTCCAGGACTCGCAGGAAATCTTCCACGAAGCGAGGATCGAATGTCACCACTACAGGCTCTGCGTCGTAACTGATCGGCAATTCAACCGTTGAGGAACCGACATCTTGTCCGAGACTTGTGAGAGTGAGGGTGCCATCAGCAAATCCAAAATCGACCCCACGACTTTCTTCGTTGGTGACGATTTTGGCTTGACGAACTACCGAGAGAAACGGCCCAACGACCAGATCGATCCGAGATTGATACTCCGCAGGAATGACGTCCTGGTACCGAGGAAAACGCCCTTCCACCAATCGAGCATAGATCGTTGAGGCGCCACTTTGTACGAGAATATCGTTCTGGTGAATCGCAATCTTCACTTCCTGATCGTCATCGTTAATTGATTTTTCAATCAAGGACATCGCTTTGGCTGGAATGACCGGCGAACCACCTTCCTCAGAGACATTCCCGTGTGCCGAGCAACTGGTGTGGTACACCGCCAATCGTCGACTGTCAGTCGCTGCGAGTGTCAGCTTCTCGGCATCCACTTCCATGAGCACTCCACCCAGCGCGTAACGCGTACTTTCCACGTCGGTAGAGAAAATTGTCCGCTGAATTCCTTGCTTGAGAGCTTTCCCAGAGATGACGTAGTAGTTTTCATCTTCGAATGATGCGACATCCGGGAATTCCTCCGGGTCTTCAACACTTAAGCGGAATTCACTCTGGCTGCTACGGATCCAAAGTGCTTCTTCATTCACCTCGATACTAATCTGCTCATCCTGCACTTCACGAAGGATCTGGTTGACTCGTTGAGTCGGCAGCAAGACTTCTCCAACAGAGTCAGTTTCCACTTCAGGGATTTCGTACCGGATGCCGACTTCTTGATCGGTCCCGAGCAACGTCGCGCGACCGTCCACAAGAGTCAATTTGACATTCCGCAGGATTTCTTTCGGAGTCCTGGTAGGAACAACACTCCCCACAATTTGGAAGGCCGCAGAGAGGATGCTGCGAGAACAGTTCAACTTCATTGCTGTACTTTGAGTTAATGACAGAGGGCTTTGAAAAAGCCTCTTAAAAGAGAAGTATTCTTAAAGATTATCAGTAGTATTATCAGAGAAGGGTTCGTCTTGTGGGAAACGTTGCTCGAACTAACGCAAGTCTATGAAAAATAGACGTTTAATACAATTCGACAGGCTCAGAATTGCGTCGAAAAAGCGTCAATTCCTGGATGATTTCATGTGCCTGAAGTGTCGGTACAGCAGGGGGTTATGAACAGGGCCAAAAACCGACCGGGATGTGAACAGAGTTGTGCCGCAGTTTCCCGAATGTTATCACCAGTTTTTCAACGCAATCTGTCCCTGAGTCTCTTTCCGATATGAATCTGCCGAGC
>DAOUPA010000388.1 GCA_030626405.1 Planctomicrobium sp. | reverse complement strand
GCACTGAATCAAGTCAATCTGAAACCTGCTGAGCCTGCGACAGCGGAAGTGCTGTTGCGTCGGCTTTCGTTCGTCTTGACTGGTTTGCCACCGCAACCTGAAAAGGTTCAGATGTTTGTTGAGGCGTATTCAATCAACGCAGATCAAGCAGTTGAAGAACTCGTCGACGATCTTCTCGATTCACCTCACTTTGGAGAACGCTTCGCCCGGCACTGGATGGATGTTGTGCGTTACACGGACACGTACGGCTACGAATGGGACATTCCCGCGAAGGGTTCCTGGGAGTACCGCGACTACCTGACCCGAGCTTTTAACAACGACATCGGCTTTGACCAGTTGATTCGAGAGCAAATCGCTGGCGACTTGCTGCGTGAGCCTCGAATCAACGTGCAGGCGGGTCTTAACGAAAGCATGATCGGTCCGATGTTTTACCACCTGGGAGAACATCGTCACGGTAGCAGTCTCGCGTTCAATGGAATTCATCAGGAGATGATCAACAACAAGATTGACGCTTTCTCAAAAGCCTTCCTCGGAATGACTGTCGCTTGCGCACGTTGCCATGATCACAAACTCGATGCGATTTCTCAGGCAGATTACTACGCGCTCGCTGGGGTGTTCATGACACCACGTTGGACCGCGCGTTCGATTGATGCACCTGGAAGACATAACAAACAGATCGCAGAATTAAAACGTCTGCGAGACGATCTCCAAAAGCAAATAGGTGAAGTGTGGAGATCAACAAAAGGACCGCTGGCATCAGGACCAGCACTGCGAAACTGGGCGTACGAGAATCACTCATCATTGCAATCTGCCAAGGTTGATGAGATCTCCTGGCCTCTTTCTCAATTACTGAACCAAACAGTCTGGTTGGAAACAAATGATCTTTCCGCGACTGCAACCGCGGAGACTTCTGAACTCGTCCTTGAAGACGACGGCGCCATCCTGTCTCAGGGTACAATACCGGCAACAGATTCCTACACAGTGAAGTTTACGACCGGCCCCGGAACTGCCGACCGCCTCCGACTTGAAGCACTCACGCACGAGAGCCTTGGTAGTCGAGGTCCCGGACGGACACCGCATGGAAATTTTGTACTGACGCATGTCCATGTCGCGGTCCAGCCGATTCCCGCGTCGAATGCAACAGTAGTTGATGGCAACGAGGTTGTTTTGGCATCAGCCCGCGCGGACTATTCGCAACCAGATTATCCTGTCAAAGCTGCTTTTGATCCGTCAACAAAGACAGGTTGGGGTATTGGATTAGGTGGGAATGTGGATCGTACTGCCGAGTTCATTTTTGCTGAACCGATTGAACTACCAAACGGTGGCAAATGGACCGTGACCCTGAAGTTTGAGTATGGAACCAGCCATGTGCTCGGCAGATTCAGGTTGACACCGGGACTTGAAGCAGCATCGCCACTCACTGAAAGCGATCTTCATGCGAGTAACAAGGTGATCACTGAATCGTGGCAGCGACTCTCTACGCAATGGCGTACGACTTATGAGTCCCGTCAAGAGTCGAACTCCGCAAACTTTACTCGACTGACCGATTTCACTGAGCCAGGTTTCCCGGATGACTGGGTGGTCGAAGGCGACGGCATCAGGCATGGTTACGTGACAGATGGTACGCCTTTAATTAGCCTGGAAGGTGAGCAAATCATCTCACGAATCCTTCCGCGTGGCTATCACACGCATTCGCTTTCGTCGAAACTGCCGGGTGCTTTGCGACTCCCGGCACCAGAGAAATTTCCTCGTTCCCGCGTCAGCTTGCGCTTGGCAGGAGGCGAGTGGGCAGGGCGGCGCGGGATTCCTCAAAATGCGTTTCTGAATGAAGGACCAATCTTCTTCAATCCGTCAGTTCCGCCAACATGGACAGGATTTGCCGCAGTCGGCTTGACGAACGGCGTCTCGCGTGTGCTCACGGAGATCACGACGTCGTCGCTCAATTCCAACTTTCCGCCACGCACAGGCGTCGCGAATGCTGGAGGAGTTCGACTTCCAGACAAAGACGAAGGTGAGGACAAACGAAGCTGGTTCAGCGTGACCGGAATCGTTGCTCACGATGTGGGAGGCGTTCCAGCAAAGACGTTGGCCGAGTTTGCTCAGTTGTATGAACTCTCCACCGAGAAGAGTGCAGCACCCACAACGGCAAATGAAGCCTGGCAACGATTGGCGAATTGGTTCACTGATTCGATTGATCGCTGGGCCGCAGGAGAAACGAGGCCGGGCGACGTACAGATATTGAACTGGATACTCGCGCAGAATCTAATTTCTAATGATGTCAAGATTGCTCCTCATGTTGCAGATCTAGTGAAGCGCTATCGTGAAATTGAGAACAGCATCGCGTTCCCTCGCACTGCGAACAGTATGGATGAACGGTCAGTGGAACCTGTGGACTATCGGCTCAATCTCCGTGGGAATGTCGATGATGAGGGTCCAGCCATCCCACGCAGTTTTCTTGAGGTGTTCGATGGAGAGCATCAGGTCGATTCATCCTCGCACAGCGGGAGACTTGAACTCGCGAACTATCTCAGCAGTCGAGACAATCCGCAAACAGCGCGCGTGTTTGTGAACCGTGTCTGGCATTTGGTTTTCGGAACAGGCATCGTGGCGACGCCGAGCGACTTCGGCAAGCTCGGTGATCGTCCATCTCATCCCCAGTTGCTCGACTGGTTGGCGATTCAGTTCATGGAAGAAGACTGGTCGACGAAGAAACTCATCAAACAACTTGTACTCAGCCAAGCTTTTCGGCAGTCAGGCGAGGTCAGCAACGCAGGCTCTGAGCGAGATCCTGAAAATCGTCTGTTGCATCACTTCCCAACTCGCCGCTTGGAAGCCGAAGCGATTCGCGATAATCTGCTAGCAGTTTCTGGTCAACTTGATCCAACGCTATATGGACCTCCTATCAATCCACCACGTTCGACAGAAGATTCCAAGAAGCGTTTATTCTCCGGTCCACTTGATAGTCATGGTAGACGGTCACTTTACATTGAAATGTCGATCATGGAACCGCCGAAGTTTCTTGTTGGTTTCAATTTGCCTGACTTGAAGTTATCGACAGGCCGCCGCGACGTCACCAACGTTCCAGCACAAGCTCTCATCATGCTCAACGACCCGCTTGTTGTGCAGTTGGCGGAGCACTGGGCAGAACAATTGGTCAGTGACGACAGTGCCGATCCTGAGCAACGTCTCTCCCGAATGTTCCTCCAGGCATTTGCTCGAAAGCCGAGCGACTCTGAAATGAAACGCTGGTCGGTTGCCGTGGCAGACTTTGCACAGTCACAAAATGTCATGGGAGACAAAGAAGCATGGGCTGAGTTGGCTCATGCCTTGTTCAACACGAAAGAATTCATCTACTATCGATAGGTCATGAAGAGCATATCAACATCCTGTTCCTGCTCAGGTCGTATCACTGGCGATCTCTCGCGGCGTAGTTTCTTGCAAAACTCGTCTGCCGGGTTTGGCTGGTTGGCACTCGGTGGACTGTTGGCGGACCACGCTTTGGCGGATGTGCATCAGACAGCGAAGACGCATTTTCCAGCTCGCGCGAAGAATGTCATTTTCTGCTTTATGGATGGAGGACCGAGCCATGTGGACACGTTCGATCCAAAGCCTATGCTCAAGAAACATGAGGGCAAGGCAATAGGCGACAGCGCGGTTTCCAAGCGATCTCAGTCGTCGTCCGGTCGTGTCTGGTTCGGCAGTCCCTGGGAGTTTCGGCAGCGTGGTGAGAGTGGGTTGTGGGTGAGTGATCTGTTTCCGCACATTGCCGGAATTGCTGATGAAATTTGCGTGGTCCGATCCATGCTGGGGGAACTACCGCTACATGGACAACAGAATTTACTCCTGCACACCGGACGCATTCTCGGTCAGGCCCCGAGTCTCGGAGCGTGGGTTTCCTATGGTCTGGGAACCGAGAATAAAAACCTGCCAGCGTATGTTGTGCTGAACAATGACTGGGTGCCTAATGGGGGCGTAGAAAACTTCGGGAGTTCGTTTCTGCCCGCCTCACATCAAGCGACGACTTTACGTCCGACGGGCGTTCCCGTCGACAACATCGTTCCGTCGGATTCCCGTGAAATGCAACAACGCAAACTCGGTTTGATCGCAGAACAGGATCGAGAATTCGCAAAGCTGTCTGCCAATTCACTCGCTATAGAAGGCGCGATCGTGAATTACGAAACAGCGTTTCGTATGCAAACGACGATTCCGGAAATTGCCGATCTCAGCGATGAACCTGAGCATATTCAAAAACTCTACGGCATCAACTCCAGTGACAAACACCAACATCTTTACGCGATGCAAGCTCTACGCGCACGACGTTTAGTGGAGTCTGGAGTTCGCTTTGTCGAGATCACTTGTCCGAGTTTCGATGGAAACAATTCTCCCTGGGACCAACATGGGCTGTTGAAGAAGAACCACGAGAAAAACGCGCGCGTCACTGAGCAGTCGGTCGCAGCGTTGATCATCGATTTGAAGCAACGTGGTCTGCTCGATGAGACAATTGTCGTCTGGGCTGGAGAGATGGGACGCACGCCACATACACCAAAAGTGACGCCGACCTGCGGTCGGGATCATCATGTCAATGGTTATTCCATCTTCATGGCTGGTGGTGGACTGAAATTAGGAGTTTCTTTCGGGGAGACCGATGAATTCGGCAACTCTGTTGTTGAGAATAAAGTCGATATCCACGACATCCACGCGACAATCCTACACCAACTTGGTGTTAACCACGAACGTCTTACCTTTCGCCACGGCGGTCGCGACCATCGCCTCACCGATGTTCATGGTCGCGTTCTAAACGAGATTCTTTCTTAACTTCTGTCGAAATTTAGTGAAGTCAATGAGAGGTGTCATTTCTAACGGCGTTGTCACTTCTCACAAATTATTAATAAGTCTGGAATAAACTTCTTCTGTTTTCGATCTGTCATATCGTACCCACCTGTCTTCCAAAGTGGATAATGTTATGAGTTGCTCGAATTCACGGTTGATGTCCCTCGCTTTCCTACTGTTCATTCCAGTTTTTGTCATCGGTTGTGGCGCCGGTTCTGAGATGAGGAATTCGGAACCGTTTGCATCAACTGAGTCGATGGAATCAACCGTTGCTGATCAACTCAGTACATCAGACAGTTCTGTGGATCCTGGCGATTTGGAAAATGCGGATGTCCAACGAAAAATCATCTATGAGGCAACTGTCGATCTGACTGTGACAGTGTTTGATGGTGTCCCTGAAAAAGTTCGAGCAATCGTTAAGTCCTTCGGTGGGTACGTCTCCAACTCCAATTTGGAAGGAGCATCGGGAAACCATCGCTCTGGGACTTGGACAATTAAAATTCCATCTGATCGATATCCGGAATTTCTTGATCAAGCCGGAAAGCTCGGAGAGCTTCAATCATTACGTGAAGATGCGACAGAAGTGACGGCTCAATTTTACGATCTTGAAGCAAGAATCCGAACGAAGGAGCAAGAGGAAGCGAGGATGCTAAAGCACCTGGAAGAGGACACAAAGGAACTCAAGGATATCCTCGCCGTTGAAAAAGAATTGATGCGACTCCGAAGTGAATTGGAACGATCAAAAGGGCAGATGCGATTACTCACACACCGCACAGACTTTTCCACGGTGACACTCTTTATACGTGAATTTCGCAATTTCGAACCTGAGCAACGTATTACCTTTGGGGAAGAAATCAAACGATCCTATAGCCAATCCATCAATCAGATTATTAAATTCTTACGAACTTTAGTCGTCGTGATCGTCGTTCTCGTTCCGTGGCTGCTCTTGTTTGGAATTCCGTCTGCCATTTTGTTCTGGGTGACGTTCTTGATAAAGCGGAAAATCAAGACAAAAGAGAATCCTCCCTCAAATTAAAGTATCGCTTTGAATTTGTTCTGTCAGGATTTGCAACCCTTCTTTCGGAATTATTTTGTCTTCTCTGCAACTTTCTAAAGTTCCAGAAACAGTTTCTCGACGAACGTTAAACGAGGCGTATACTTGGAGCGTCTGTTGGTCGCGGTGACAAAAGAGTTGCTTTGCCGTGGGCATCATTGTAATCGCCACCTCCAGTCAGAAACGGAGGAGATATGACGACAAAGTCCGTACGCCCGAGTATCGCGGAAACGTCCTATCGGATGTTCGACCGCCCTCTGCATCCAGAATTATTTGATCCTGTCATCGTCGGACGCATTAAAGCCGACAAGTACGACATGACGGTCGGGATCTGCGAAGGAGGGCACTATTTCCAGTTCACTTCTGGGAAAAATTCTATTGTTGAAGTGACCGCGCCGGATCAACAGCAACTCTCGACGTTTGGATTGCAGCGAACCTACTTCTATAACGAGCAAGAAGAAGTTCTTTACGAAACCGGAGATCCATTTCTTTATCACTTTGCAGGAGAAGTTGATCTCGTCAGTTTTTCAGTTTTTACTCGTGTGCAAATGGAACTCGAAGACGAATGTTCCAAGGTCTTCCTGTCTCATCAATTCCTCGCCCAAAACCGCTTCATGCCGGGCGCGCTCAGCCTGATTCGCGTCGAAGGAAACGAGAAAATGCTTTCTGTGCATACGTTTCACACATTCCCGGAAGATTTGGCTGTTCTGCGAACACAAACACTGATCG
>DAOUPA010000470.1 GCA_030626405.1 Planctomicrobium sp. | reverse complement strand
GATCATCCGCATGTTCTTCCAGCAAGTCGGCGGCAGTGATCATTGCCTTCCCCAATTCGGTCGCTGCCGAAGTTGGTTTGAGCTTCTTAACGAGTTCCAGAACGGTGCTCTGTCGAAGTTCAAGATCGAGGCCGATCCACTCGGTGAAACCGATGAGTTGATTTGTTTCGCTGTCGAAACTGAGCAAACTCAATGCGTCTGAGGGTTTCAAAGTAGCAAGAGTTGATTCGACACTCGCAACGGCTTCACCCCACATTTCGGCACGCTGCATACTGGCGGAAGTATCAATGAGAATGACAACCCGGCGACCGGGTTTGTTCTCGCCGGTGAGCTTGTCTTGTGTTCGCATGAATGGTCGTGAGAACGCAACCGCTAAAAAACAGACAGCCAACGCCCGCAGCAACAGCAACAGCCAATCTTCCACGCGACTCCGTTTGGTCACCTTGGGGGGCGAGGGTTGCAGGAACATCAAACTGCTGAAAACTTGCCGACCCTTGGGAGTCCTGCGAATCAAATGAAACAACACCGGCAGTCCGACTGCCAAGCCTGCGAGCAGATACAAAGGTGTCAAAAAGGCCATAACGAATCCAAGTTTCGATTATTGACGGCGAGTTTGCGTCACGCGCAATCGTGTTTGCAGGAAGTCTACGAGTGCTGTCTCCAACGGCATGTCGGTTGTGAGTCTCGATACATGGATGCCGAGTTGCTGGCAAATCGTTTCCACGTTTTCCAAATGTTTATTCAGCTTCTCCTGATATTCTGGCCGAGCCGACTCCGGATCAATATAAACTTCCCGGCCGGTTTCGGCATCCAGAAACATTGCTGGTTCGTCAAAGTCAAAACTGACTTCCGCCGGATCCAGAATCTGAAAGACAGCGACTTCGTTGCCACCTGCCCGAAGATATCCGAGTCGGGATTGCAACTCTTCAACGTCTGTTAAAAAGTCTGAAAGAATGACGAAGAGTCCGCGCTTTCTTACGCGTTCTGCGGCTTCTTCAAGAGCGGCGATGATACCTGATGATGTCCCTTCAGCAGTTTGCTCAAGACTTGCAAGAATTCTACGGAGCTGCCCGACTCGATATCTGGCAGGGATGAAGTCGTCAACACCTTCGGAGAATCGCAACAGTCCGACTGCATCTCGCTGCGTGATGAGGAAGTAAGTCAGCGTTGCGGCGAGCGTTTTCGCGTACTCATCCTTCGTGTACCCCAGGGAGCCGAACGACATTGACCGGCTGTTGTCGACCAAAATGTGGCAACGGAGATTCGTTTCGTCTTCGAAACGTTTGATGTAGTAACGATCCGAGCGGGCGAAGAGTTTCCAGTCGAGATAACGTAAATCGTCTCCCGGACTGTACTCGCGGTATTCGGTGAATTCGACAGAAAATCCGTGATACGGGCTACGGTGCAGGCCGGTGAAAAAACCTTCCACGACCGACTTTGCCCGCAACTCCAGCGATTTGATCTGCATTAACGATTGCGGATCGATATACGATGGTGGCGGATAAACCAAGGGCTGCGTTGAAACATTCTCAGGCATCGACAGGACCAACAGTCAAAGGCTTGTGATGAAGAGATCAAGAGGGACAAATGAAATTGAAACAAACGCTCCACATCTCACCCTCGCAGCATAACCACCAGCAACATCAATCGGCAAATAGAATGTCCGAAAGATTCGCCACTGATCACATGAGAGCTCGAAACACGGTCCCGTTCTGCATGCACACCTTACGTTATTTCTTCTCATCAATTGTTTGGTGGGTTGTAAACAATTCGTTGATCGATTCGATTGTTTTCTCGGTGAGAACCTGCCCGCCCTGGTGGCCGACGAGATTACTTTCGATCACAGCGCTGTAACTTCCGCCGAGAGTTGCTCGCTCATTCGGAATATAGGAGCCTGCGCCACACAATTGAATCACGAATGTCTGTAAGGCTGGACTGCGGGATTTCATCTGAGTTCCAAAGTCATTGAATAGTTCGAATTCGTTTGTTGCGATTGCAATGTCGCCAATTCGAATCGTGTGCAACTCCATTTCGTACGGTTTGGAAGTTCCTGATTGCTGTCGGTCATAGCGATCCAGAACGGACTGCTTCCAGTTCTTAATCCAGACTTTACTCGGGTCTTTTGCGTATGCAGTGACCTCCGCTTTGACCCTATTGTAATCCTTCTCGGTCACCGTCCGTAGTGGAAGTTCGATTGCTTTAACCTTGTGAATCAATACTGCGTCCGAATGCATCTCTTGTCTGGCCCCTTCGTAGGCCTCTTCCCAGCCGACAACAATCCTTCGCGACAGCTCTTCCAACAGCGTGAGTCCACGCAGATTTCTCATTCGGTCTTCCGCTTTTTTGCGATACATGGGGCGAGGCACATGGTCACCGGCGGCACCCGTCCACCCCAGTACATGCAAGTTTTTCCCATGCTTGGTTTGCAATGCCTGACGTACAGGATGCCAGAAATCAGCGTTGACTGCTCTTCTGCCTTCAACGGCCTGTGAAGGACACGCCACATTGATCGCGGTCGCGATCAATTCTTCCTTTTTGTTCCAGAAGAACAACACTTCAAGACCATGATCCTCGTACCCCTCGATGCCGCGAAAATCATTCGTATTGGTGCGTCCATACATTTGGGCACGCCCGCCAGAATACAGGGCGCGACGATTGTGTGCGATCACTGCCTGACCGAGTCCCCAGCCAACGCTGCCTGCCTGTCTTGAACTCCATGCCTTGATAATGGCATCCGCGATGCGCTCTGAAGCGAAATCAACGAACTCTTTCGGTTGCATAACGCCTTCTGCTGGAAGGTTGTAGCGACCTTCGACCATCGTTGGAGCAGTATGCGTGTGCGTGGCATTGAGGACAATTTTGTTGACGTCGACATCCTTCAACTTCCCTTTCACTCGCTCCCGGACCGCTTCCAGAAGGCCACCACGAATGCAAACCAGATCACACGAAACCATAATTGCGTAGTCGAGACTCTGATCGCCGTCGCGTGATTCCAATGCAAGCACGGTTGCGGTGACTTCGCTCTCGACATTACGAGCGATTCGAGTATGCATTTGACCAGTCAGTGAGACCGGTCCGTCCGGAGTGATGCTGACGCTCGCGCTGCCAATATACAACTCGTCCGCACGACTCTGGTGTCCAATCAACATGACAATGAGCGTGGCGAGGGTGCCGAAAGCGACCGATTTTATACAGCGAAACAAACAACAAATTCTAAAATGCATCGATACAATCCCATCGAGAAACAGGTGCAAATTGACGATCTAAATCAGTCTTTTGTATCGACTGTTAAAGCGGAGGTAAAGTTGGCTGCACGCAATAAGAAGGTCTCGCGAGTCGCAAGGTTCGAACAGAGGACGGGGATTCGGTCACATTGATATTGCCAAGGCACAAAGTGATCATGAACTCGCCATCGCAAAGAAGGCAAGAACCGCAGCCAGGCCTCCTAGGGCTGCGAGCGTAATCTTCACCCAGCTGTATGGTCTTTCGCCTTGTACTGTCCCGGTAGCGGCGTTGACGAAAACTCGGTAGCTCTTGTCGTGGTAACGATAGGCCAGCAGGTAGATTGGCAGGAGGAGATGCTTGAAAGTGACGGCATCGTAGCGACTTTTCACCGAATGGACGCGTTGCTTATCTCCTCCGATACGTTGTTCGCAGTCGTGATAAATGGCGGTGTCAATCAGTTTTTTTGCAACAGGGAATGCATCTTCAAGTTCAATATCGTACGTTCGGGCGAAGTGACCTGCCAAGACCTCTGGAGTAAACGGAATACAAGTATGTAGCGGCCAGGGGCTGAGATCATCGATGTGCGTTTCGGAAAATTTTCGAGTTGCGTTGATGAGGACATCATCGAAGAAACGCTGGAACCGGCCTGAGGCGCTGTACCATCGCGTTTTCGTGACGGTCCGTTTACTGTCGCCGGTGCCAACCGTTGTCGTATAGTTTTCTCCCCGTTCTCCGTCATAGATAGTGAAAGTCAACGAATCGAATGTCCAGAAAGGAAGATAGACGCCGTTGATTTCCCCGCGTGTCCCTCGTCTCTTGAATTTAGTCGGCGCAAACCAGCGAGACTTCACCCAGGCTGCAATTTTCGCTTCTGCTTCTGGCTGATCAATTTTTAGTGGCAACACGGCATCGACCGGAACTCGAAAACCGCCACGATGAATGTTCTCTCGCTGGATCGGCGATGCGCAGTATGGACACTCTGTACTCGTCAGCGTCCCGACGAAAATGACATCCGAACCGCACGAATCGCAGCGCACTTCCTGGTGTTCATCCTCTACTTGAGAGTTCTGCTTGCGCTCTCGAATTTCTGCGAGCATCGCATCAAAATCTTGCTCTTCGATTTGCGAATCTTCGTCGAGTTGAATTTCCTTTTCTGCGCCACAGTATGGGCACTTCAGTTGTTGCACGCCGATATGAAATTCCAGATCGGCTCCGCATTCCTCACAGGGAAAAATACGCCCCTTGCCTTCATTGATTTTCTGCCCAGGCGGTGGAGGAGGGTCTGTCATTATCAATTCACTATATCGGTGGAGTTTGCGGATTAATGGTCCCGAATTCGCGAAGTAGGGTGGGTGAAGCTTACTCAATGGTGGGTTACGTATGCGAATGGAACTGCGAACCAGCTTGCACCATGTTTTCACCTGAACTTGCGTAACCCACCATTTCTTGGGACACGCATACTGCACCCACCCTACCGTCACTGTTGACAAACAACGCTTTCGAGAGGTCAGAGGATCAAATTTGTTTGAATTTACGTTTCGGAATTATTGTTTGTTTCTAATGGATGATGCAACTGCTGAAAATGATTAAGGTGTGCAGGCACGAAACAATAAAACTCCTCGCGATCCCATAATGAAGAGACAATGACCGAACTGATTGATCTTGCCGATGCGCCTCAAGAGTATCTCACTCACTCAGAATTACACATCAGTGGCGAACTAAAAGTCTCTCCCGATGATTTTGTGGTTGAGGAAATTCCGGCTTATCTTCCCTGCAATGAAGGGGAGCATCTGTTCTTATGGGTTGAGAAGCAAGATGTCTCTGCCGAGCTGTTGCAGCAGCACATTGCAAAGACCTTGCAAATCAGAAGAGATGACATTGGCGTTGCCGGTTTGAAGGACCGCCGTGCAGTCACGCGGCAGTGGATCTCGGTACCGGCGAGTTGTCAGGCGACCATCGAAGAAGTGAACACCGACCAGATTCAAGTTCTTGATTCTCAATTGCACACAAACAAATTGAAGATCGGGCATTCACGCGG
>DAOUPA010000645.1 GCA_030626405.1 Planctomicrobium sp. | reverse complement strand
TGGTTCCAGCCTGCTCGACCGGAGCAGGTGTGTTGTTCCCCAGCAGGGCACTGAGACCACGACCAAGACGACGATTTGCAACAACCGGTTGAGCATCTGACATTGTCAGTCTGTCTCCATACAGACGTTTCGTAAAGTTGGCAGCCTCCGAGCCACCAGCGATCTAATTCTCGTAATCTATCGAGAAGACCACAGTCAACACTACTCATTCGGCAACAGAGTGACAGTTCCTGAACCCTGGAACTGAAATAGAGTAGACACTGTTTAGTAATCGCCATCACAGCAGCAATCGCGCAAAATGGAAAAACTACAAAGGATGTGAGGAATCTCCCTGAGTTTGCGGGTCAGCGTTGAAGAACTTGCCATAATTGAACGACTGCTTCCCGATTTTCCTCAATTTTAGCCGGTGCATGATCATCGAGTAGTACGAAATCGCTCGGCAGATACTCAAATTCTTTAATCAGTTTCGCCTGGTTATTTTGAATGGCAAGAGTTTCCATTTCCTGTGAAGCATGCGGGCCCAGAATAAGAAAAGTCGGCACATTGGGAGCGTTCGATTTCGGTGACAGCATCCCTAGGTTCGAAGCTGGTTGGGTGATGTAATCAAAGTCGAATTGCTCACGACTGGCAAGATGATAACACAGCCCCGGTTCACCAACGACGTAGATGATCGCGTTGAGATCGTCCAGTTGTTTTGATGTGCCAGCGATTTCCCGAATGTTTTTGATCACAGAAGATGTGATTTTCTGGAATTGATTTCGGTCCTGATACTCTGGGAACCAAGGAATACCAGCGAACACTTCAAGAACAAACCACGCTAAGACCATGCATGTGATTATTTTAAACGAGTTCGAAGCGGGTGTTTTTCGGTTGCTGAGTCTCCGTGCTATGAGCTCAAAGCCCATACCTGAGGCTATGACGATTGCGATCATTAACGGCATGAAAAGACGAGGGTATGGACGATACACCGGAGTGGAAACGAGCAAGCCAAGTATCCATGCTAGTAGCATCCACCAACCGAGTCTCCGAGTGGAATCTTCTTGCGATGTTTTCGAACAGACGTAGCAGGTGATAAGGCTGATTCCTGATACCAAAAATAAAGCTATGGTTTGCCCAGGAAGAAGCGTGGACATGAACACTAGAGGAATCGAAAGGATCAGCATGAAGCACCAGAAGCCAGAGTCGCCCTTTCTTTTTCCAACAGTCAAGAGTCCATGAGAAACAAGAAGAGCAACGACGATTCCTGCCATTGTGAAGATGCTATATTCTCGCTGCACTTGAAGATGCCGTACAAGCGAATCCCACCAGCCGTTGAACCCAACGACATACCCGGCGTGATTCTTCGCAACGGCAGCGTAGCCACCGAACTCTTGCAGTCCCCATAAGCAGGGCAACCAAAAGAGGAACGCGCCGACTGCGATCACCACAAACAAACCGATTCGTGGCAGTGCCTCGGACCGTTTCGGTCGCTCGAAAACAACCCAGCCAGCCAGCCCGGCTCCGAGAATCGCCAGTGGTAGCCAGCCGTTGTACTTCGTCCACCACGCTGCCGCCGTCAACAGCGTAGCACCTACTGCTGCGAGCGAATTTCGATCGCGCAGCGCGATCAATCCGAATCCCACCGCCAACACCATGAATAAACAGACAGGCGTGTCGGTCAAAGCGACGCGGCTGTACTGAATCAAAAAGTCGCTGAACGTCGCCAACGCCGCCGCCGCCAGCGCGGCGCCTCCGCCTGCTATCAGCTTCGCCACCCACCAAATCGCAGCGACCAATGCCGTCCCTAAAACAACATTCACCCACATCACCGCATGAGGATTGCCACCTGAGAGAATGAGAGTCCATTCCAAAATCGCCGGGAACAACGGCGGCGCATAAAGGTGTCGATCTGGATATCGAAAATCTAAATGCGAAGAAAAATAGTTCGACGCATAAACCCCTTCATCAAAATGCTCAATCGACATATGCGAAGGCAGCCACGCCCGCAAAGCAAACGCGATGACGAGAAGTGCGCCCAGCATGTATGATGAGCGCCGGGGAGGACATTCATACTCAACAGAATGATGAGGATCGCTAATTGTCAAAATCCTGGAACCTGACTTGGGATGGCATAGGAAGAAGTGTGATTCGCTCTCGTTCGAACCGAACTTCAATATCAGCAGTTAATGATGCAAAGTCGATCTATATTCAAGGAAGCCTTGAATATAGAGTGGAAACCGTCCCATATTAAAGGCCGCACGTAGTATAGAGTGAAACTGGACAGGGAAATCCGCGAACCATCTCCTCCCTTGCCCCTCAATCCCTCAATCCAAAGCCGCAGGCTCCCCAGTGGAAATTTACATCAGCACCGACGTCGAAACCGATGGACCGATCCCAGGTCCACACTCGATGCTCAGCCTTGGATCGGCGGCGTATTTAGAGGACAAGACGTTGGTTTCAACGATTGAAATCAACTTCGAAACCTTGCCAGATGCGACCGGTCATCCAGATACGATGGAATTCTGGAGTCGCTACAAATAGGCATACGACTACACACGAATAGACACAAAGTCCCCGGAAGTCGGGATGAAGGAGTACGTCGACTGGGTCAGCGGGCTGGAAGGGAAACCGGTCTTCGTGGCGTACCCAGCCGGCTTTGATTTTCTGTTCGTCTACTGGTATCTGATCAAATTCGCCGGTCGCAGTCCGTTCTCACACTCCGCTCTCGACATGAAAACCTTCGCCATGTCGCTGATGGGCAAAGGCTACCGAGAGTCAACAAAACGCAACATGCCCCGCCACTGGTTCGACAAACATCCACATACTCACAAGGCCCTCGACGACGCCATCGAACAAGGTGCACTCTTCTGCAACATGCTGGCAGATTGGAAGACGAGTTGAGAGAGGAGGGATTGAGGGACAAGGGAAGACGAATGAGCCTTGTGTCAGTGGATTCCAATTTGGGGAGTGATGAACGACAATCGTTGACACCCGTCCGGTGTCTTAGGCATGCTGGATTTTCCACCACATGAAATCACTCAAGGCCCATGTTAAATGCAATTGACTTTTCGTTTCTTTCTTCTTATCGGATCGTTCATTTCAACCGCAGTGCTTATTTACGGAGCGGATAAACCGCAGCCTGCAGTAAGCGCAGGTAGCCCACTACGAGTCGGCATTGCGGAGACGGACATCACGCCGCCGCTGGGTTTCCCGATGGCAGGTTACTATCACGAGCGGTTGGCGATTGGCACGATTGATCCGCTCAAAGCCAAAGCGATTGTTTTTCGTGATGGCGAGACTGCCGCCGCTCTGGTTGTCTGTGACTTGATTGGCATCGCGACCGATCTCTCTCGCGAAGTTCGTCGACTTGCATCCGAGAAGACTGGTATCCCGGAAAGCAATATCGTCATCGC
>DAOUPA010000296.1 GCA_030626405.1 Planctomicrobium sp. | reverse complement strand
TGAGATAAGGCAGCCTAACACGGAGAGAGCAGTTTGGACAACTATCAAAACCGGAAAAACTGAATCTATCTCAGTGAATCCGAGATTTTCTAAAAAGCTCGAGTTGCCACACTCGCTCACCGTTTTTTGATTCCAGTCCCAGTTTCCCATACGTTTTCTGCTTCAGCGAATCTGTCCCAAGTACTCCATACGTTTTCTCGGAATCTGGACTGATTTCGCTCCGATCTTGGGAAACCTCAAAACATGCTAAAACGTACTGGCATTTTCTCAACCATTTACGGGACTTGCTGGCTGAGGAGCCGCAGGTCGCGCTAGGCTCTCTACGGCACTGGATGCTCCGGTGACCACACGTTCTACTTCGGCATCAACAACATCCTCCGTCCGGAACACCCAAAAGCCAATGATGATTCCCTTCGTTTCCACCGCGAGCTGCATCTTGATGACCCAGACTACTACGACTTAGCAGTTTTCTCAGAGCCTAACGGATTTTTCCCCTGTGGTGGCACGTCAATGGCGGCGATATGGGGTTCGTCGTTAATGGCAGCACGATCACGTGGAAAATCGCCACGCGTTCGCGAGATTGCCGGGGATATGAAATCTGGAATATGACGTTAACGTCATTTCTGTTTCGCGCCCTGTCCCTTGATCTCCGTCCCCAAATGTGGCGTCCGGATTCTCCATATGTTCCCGAAAATGTAACATTCGTTTCCGGGCCTTATTGTCATCAGAGGGTTGCTCACCGACCAAAACCGGCATAACATAATCTTCAACCGGAGCGACGAACCAGCCGTTTTGTGAAATCAACGTCAACCGTCGCCGTCCGGTTTTGCTGGTGGTTATGTACTCAGGAGATGCTCGATGGGGACTTGGGGAACAGCCGTCGATGCTGATGACACTTTCCAAGATGTCATCGCAGTGTTCGACCACCATCTGAAACGCGAGCAATCAATTGACGCCGCAACTCAGGCGGTTCTCACCGCTTATTCTGAGGAGTTAGAGGATTTCGACGACGGTCCCTCCGTTTTGTTTGCTCTGACCGACCGGCAATGGACGTACGGCAAAGTCGATCCGGAATTGCTTGAACGAATACAAGCCGACGGGTTTGGCCTCGCAAATTGGCAGGACGCGCCCGAGTCCGATCAAAAGAAACGTAAGTCAGAGATAGGAAAATTCATCACCCGTGTTTCCACGGGGAATGAAAAGCCGAAAAAATTGCCGAAGATTGTCAGACGAAAACCCAAGTTCTCTCCCGGCGACTGCCTTTCGTTCCAGTTTGACGATGGCCGATTTACCGGGGGTTACGTTCTTGCGACCAATGAATCAGATCCCGAACACGGCCGTGACCTGATTGTCATGTTGGATTATCTTGATGCCGATCCGCCGTCACTTCAACCGTTCGAACAACGGCAATGGCTTCGTCTGCACCACGGTAGCTGGGGCGGAGAACTCGATTGCGCGTGGTATGGGCCCCGTCAATTTCGTTCCGTGTCAAAGTTGATCTCCGTAGTCGGGAAGGTGCCCGTTCAAGATGATGACCCCCAGGACGTCAACGGTCACAAAGACTGGGAGGGTTTCGGTCACCAGATCTTGTACATTGAACGACTGCAGCACGGAGGTACATGACAATCCAACGCGCCGGAGTTGCGGTCCGCGTCGAATCTCCAAAAACAATTCACCCGCCACAACCCGGTGATTTGGGTCGTTACTAGCGGCACAGACATTTCCCCCGTGTCATCAACTCGTCGGACTGGTCTTTGTTTCTTGGGACAGGTCAAAAAACCACCGTTTTTTGATTTGAGTCCCAGTTTCCCATACGTTTCCTGCGTCAGCGAATCCGTCCCAAGTACGCCATACGTTTCTTCGGAATCTGGGCTGATTTGGACCCGATCTTGGGAAACCTCAAAACGTGGTAAAACGTACAGGCATTTTCTCAACGTTTTTTGCCACTGCCACTTCGCAAACGCTGAATTTGCATTGCTGGTGCGACACAATCCGCGAACTTGGAATTTTTACGTCGTGTGGTTTCTGAAAGTGGCAGGAATTGCAGTCGTGGTAACGAACGTCGGCATCCTTAAATCGACGCCTAAACAAGGTGGTCAACTGAGGAGTGCCGCATTTGCGACAGACCTTCGTTTCCAGTTGATCGAGAGGGCCGGTCATTGCGATTGTTTGCATGTTTGTGAGAGTCTCTGGAGACGGATGACGAAGTTTTGGCATGTCGAGCGGCTCGCTGTAAGTATTTATTTCCCCGTCTTTTGTTGTTTACTTTCCTCGCATAGACTCAAAGCGTACAACTTGCTCTGCGTCGCCACGTACAGAATCCCCTTGGACACCGTGGGCGTCGCGTGAATTTCGCCGTTCAAGTCCCAGCGGACAATCGGCATCCACTTGCCTTCTACGTTGCGCATCGCAGTCTTAGGATCGGCGGACAGTCTGAATATCGAGACCGTACCGCTTCCGTCCGCGACGATAACTCGGTCCCCGACGATCAATGGCGAAGCCCATATCTCAGCCAAGGCGTCGTAAGTCCAGAATACGCGACCGCTGTCGGCGTCCAAACAGTGGACGACGCCTGAGATGTCGACCGCTATCAGCAAACCAGCCTTGATCGCGACACTGCTGATCGTGCGATGCATTCGCTCGCAGTGAGCTAGCTTTCTGTTTTTATTCCGATCACAGCCAGTGTGGCACCACCTCGCGGCTGTCGTCGGGTTTGCCCGCGCCGTTTCACCCTGCGATCTGTCGACAGCTTGCGTTCGACGATGCACCAACGCTTCACCATCGGAGCCGAATGCCAGTTGTTCACTGACGTCCGAGCCGTCAAGCCTCTTTACGGCGTCAATGCACCACAAGCGTCCGGGGCCATCGCCCTTATCTGGACTTCTGCCCGTGGCCACGTAGACATGGCGCTTGTGGACAACCGGCGTGGCGATGATGTTATTTCGCTCGCCCCGATTGCCGTCAATCCATCGACTCATCTTGGAATTACAGTCGATTTTCCAAAACAGCTTCGCGTGGCCGTGGCCGTCGCCCCGCGGGTCGAAGCTGTACAGCCAACCGTCACCGCCCGCGAAGATCGCTTGAGTCGTGTCGCCCAGCTTGGCCACTGCCGGTGACGACCACTGACCGTGCAGAACATTGGCACCGGGCGAATTGTCCTCCCAGATGATCCGGCCCGTTCGCTTGTCGAGTCCGAGAAAACTGGGAGCCTTGAGGGCTGTGACTCGCTCATGAGCGCGGTCGATGCCATTGCTCGTGCAAACCAGCAAAATATTGCCGACGGCGGTGATCGAGCAGTTGGCCATGTTGTGTTGCTGGACACCCAACTCATGCATCATGTCCAGGCGCCAGATAATGTCGGCCTCCACATCGCCCGTAAACTCTTCATCCGTTTTCGGGCCGTCGTTTTCCTCATCACGAAAGCCCTCCGCATCCAAACAGAACACTTCGCATCGGCTGGAAACGAACCAAAGTCTGTCTCCCTCTACGAGCGGCGTTGAGCAGATGCCCACCTCAGGCCAATCGTGAACTTTGCCGGTCGGAAGTTTCTTGCAGCCGTACTGCCACAACAGGCCGCCGGTCGCTTCGTCGATACAGAGCAGGACACCGAGATCCACTTTGCTGGGAATTCGACTCAGATATCCCCCGCCGTTATTGGTGCCTATGAAGATCTTGCCGCTGGCGACGACCGGGCTGCCGTTCGTTTGAGTACCAAGTCCGCGCACCCATTGCACACGTTTCGCAACCGTCCAGGTGGCTGGGACTTCGGAAAGGGGAGCGACATTATTGCGACTCGACGTGAACCCCAACTGCGCCCTGTCCCGAGCATCAAGGTTGGACACCGTCGTCAACGAAACTGCCAAAATCACTGCTACACGCAAAGCGAGATGTGTTTCCTTGATCCGCATGAGTGTCTCCTTCGCGTGGCGAGGTGTCAGTTCGAATCAGAAACTTCCAGCAACTCCCGTGAACACAAGCACAAAGGCCAGCCATGAGTTTACAGGGTGTTGAGAAAATTTGCCTTGAGTTTCACTCGAATTAACCGGTAGAAATCGAATTCTCTCAGACGCGATTGAGCAGCGATGGTGTCCCCCACAACTGGCTGTTCATCGGTATGGCACACTGGCGCACCTCGATGGCAATGCCAAGGAGTGGTACGACAAGTCTCTGGCATGGCAAGCAGCTAACACGGACGCCGCGAAAGCCGACGCCGAACTGCAGAACTTCTACGCCGAAGCAGAGAAACTGATGACAGCGGACAAGGAGGCAGATCCAAAGACAGACGGCAAGTCCGAACCCGCGGACAGTAACCCAGAGAAAGCTGAAAGTCCTGATAACCCCGCCAATACACCGGAAAAATAGCGTGGTCGCCCTGGTGCTGCGAATTCTCGGTTGGACCGGAGTCTGTTGCTTCCATGAGTAACGTCACGCGAATTCTGCTGCGAACGAACATCAGGAATTTTGTCTGCCGAATTGCTACCGTCGTGCCATTTTCTCATCAACTCAACCGTTATAATAGCACAGCGAGAAAACGACCGTTATTTGATTTGAGTCCGAGTTTCCCATACGTTTTTTGATTCAGCGAATCTGTCCCAAGTACTCCATACGTTTTCTCGGAATCTGGGCTGATTTGGGTCCGATCTTGAGAAGCCTCAAAAAGTGGCAAAACGTAAAGGCGTTTTCTCAACGTTTGACGGGACGCCTAGGGGAGCCGCCGCGAAGAGGCTTTTTACGTTGCACATCTTGATAAGGCGAGGAGGCCTCTTCTCGTTGCTTGACAGGCTACCGATCGATCGGTAGCTTGCTAGGTGTTCAGTACGCGAGGGTCGCCCCGGTGTCATGCTGTTCGTGGAAGGCCAGCTCAATCTGATGTTTCGCGTGCTTCCTGCGTGCCTATCGGGAAAGCTCGCTGGTAGTCAGGGAACGAGCGAACTTTCCCGATTTTGTTCCAACAAGAGAGTCACGAATATGCCCGACTCAGGTTTGCGATCCGCACCCGACGCAGCACCAACTCGTACTGCGGAAGTCTACCGTGCCGCCGCTGAGTTGATGGTCGAAAAGGGGTTCGGAGGAACGTCCATCAGCGAAATCGCTCAAGCGGTCGGGATGACCAAGGCTGGGTTGTATCACCATATTTCCAGCAAGCAGGACATGCTGTACCAGATCCTGAACTACGCCATGGATGAGCTGGAGCGTATCGTCACCGCGCCGGTACGCTTGATCGAAGACCCGGAAGAACGGCTGCGGCAACTCATTCGATTGCAGATTCACGGTTCGGTCCGGCATGGTCTCGCATTCACGGTTCTGTTTTCGGAGATCAACCACCTTGCCCCGGCAGAACAGGAGGAAATCAGGGGACGTCTCAAGGAAAACCATGCACTGATTCGTGAAACGTTGCAGGAATTGGCAAACGAGGGACGGCTTAGAGAACTGGATGTCAACATTGCGACGATGCATATCATGAACGCCATGACCGGAGTCGCCCGTTGGAAACACCAGGACTTTACAAGCGATGAAGAACACTTAATCCAAGAGACGGTCGCTTACACGATGGCCGCTCTCTTAAAGCCGGAGGCGTGAACCATGAATGTTGCTCGATCTATCGCATTGATCACTCTGCTACTGACAACGGTGACGGCAGTAGTTGCTTCTGCTGCAGAAGTGAAACTCGGCGGTCACAATTTTCAATTGCCCGATGGCTATACGATTCAGCAGGTCGCTGCGCCGCCACTGGTGCAGCGACCCATTCACATGTGCTTCGACGAGCAGGGCGTGCTCTATGTCACCGATAGTTCAGGCAACACGGACAAAGCGCCGGTTCAACTCAAGGACCCGCAGCATCGAGTGTTGCGATTAGTTGATCGCGACGGAGACGGAGTCTTTGATGAGTCGACAGTGTTTGCCGAAAACTTGCCGTTCCCAGAGGGCATTCTCATTCATGATGGTGCTGTCTACGTCGGAGCACCGCCGCACATTTGGAAACTGCGCGACACGAACGGCGACCATGTGGCGGACGAGCGAACCGCATGGTTCGATGGCGGTTCGATTGAAGGATGCGGCAACGACATGCACGGTCCTTATCGCGGACCGGACGGTTTCTTCTACTGGTGCAAGGGAGCTTTCGCTCCGCAGAACCATGAGCTGAGCAATGGTAGAACGCTGAAGTCGAGCGCAGCCCATATCTATCGCGCCCGGCCTGACGGCAGCCAACTGGAAATGGTCATCACCGGTGGGATGAACAATCCCGTTGGCTTGGCATTCAGTGAAACAGGTGAACGGTTTCTCAGTGGTACGTTCTTTGACCTTTCCCAACCTGGAAGACGCGATGGCATTCTGCACGCAATTTACGGAGGAACGTACGGCCGGAAAAATCCGCGCGTGCTCACTCCGCATCCCAACACTGGAGGTTTGCTGCCGATATTGGCGCAACTGGGCCCCGCTGCACCTTCGGGCATGGTGATGCCGCGACATGGCGGGCTGGGCCTGAAAGGAGATCTCGTCCTCACCGAATTCAACACGCGCCGCGTGTCGAGGCACCGGCTCACCAAATCCGGATCGTCCACGTCCGCAGAAACCAGTAGCTTCATCGAAAGCGATCAATCCGATTTTCATCCGACGGATGTGATCGAAGATGCTGATGGCAGCCTGCTGGTTGCCGATACGGGCAGTTGGTACATGATCTGTTGTCCAACTTCCAAGATCGCCAAGCCCGATGTTCTGGGTGCAATCTATAGGATTCAGAAGAAAGGTTCGCATCCCGTTGTGGATCCCCGCGGCCTTAAGCTGGATTGGAATCAGCCTCAAGTTAGTTGGCTCTCTGATGAGCGCCCCGTGGTAGCCAAACGTGCCATCGACGCACTGGCCACTGTAAACAACATCGACGCTCTGCGCGCTGCCAGCCCTCGTACCACAGTGGTCTGGACGTTGCATCGAATCCCAGGTCAGCGAGCGCGCAGTGCGATTCGAGAGTTGTTAAGTGCTGAAGCCTCTGACGTTCGCGCGGCGGCGATCCACAGCGTGGCATTGTGGCGTGATCGAGATGCTCTTACGCCGCTGACTAAAGTTCTTTCACAGGACGATCCACAACTTCGTCGATTGGCAGCGATGGCCCTCGGCAGAATTGGGGATAGCGAAGCGGTCAAACCTCTGTTGCAGACTTCTTCTACCGAGATGGACTCATTCCTAAGTCATGCCATCGTTTATGCACTCTATGAAATTGGGGACGTGCGAAACCTGCCCGAAAGCCATCCGCTGGGCAAACAAGTACACCTCATGAGGAAGGCCGACCAACGAAACGTTTCAACAGATTCCTATCCGGAGATTCTGCCCGCGAGATGGAAAAAACCGAATCAAGAAAGGCTCGCCCAGCAGAAGCGACGTCTCGATGAGCTTGCAGCGTTTCTGCCAAAGGGCAACACGCAGCGCGGAGCGAAATTGTGCAACAATCGAGATAGATCGAAGTGCATCACCTGTCATTTGAAGGGGGAGATGGGCGTTAGATTAGGACCGGATTTGACCTGGATTGGCGCAATTCGCAGCGAGCGGGACCTGCTGGAGGCGATTGTTTTTCCCAGCGCATCCATTGCTCGCTACCACGAGGTTGTGAATGTCGTCACGAAGAATGGCAAGGTGGTATCCGGACTGCTGGTGAAGGAAACAGTCGACAGGATGTTTCTCTCGTCGGCGAAGGGAGTCGTGCAACAGGTAGCATTTCGAGAAATCGAGGACGCCAGGTACTCGAACGTCTCTTTGATGCCCGACGGGCTTGACAAATTGCTGAAACCAGAAGAGATCGCGGACCTTGTGGCTTATCTGAAAGAGTCGAAACCACCGGCAGGAGGCATCTCCGCAGAAGAGATCATTCCAACAAAGGAACAGACCAGTCAACACAAAGGAACGACAAGTATTAAAGACGGCATTCGAACTCAAACTGGTGAGGTGGATAGCACAGGGCATGGACCGTTCACCATTTACAATGTCCTTTTCGAAGAGGGGACAATTTCCTTTTCATGGAGAGTCGAAAAGGAACAGAGAGTAGTCCTGGTAATTGATGGAGAAAAATATGGGAAAGCGACTCATAATCTCAAGGTCTATTTTAATGGCAGGCCTGGTAACAAATCCAGGACTGGCCAACTCACAATCATGACTTATGACGGCAGCACAAAAGAAAAGAAAAAGGCGACATTCAATAACTTTGAATATCACGCAGCGCCTGGACAGTGGCATAAGACTGCCGTCACCATCGAGGGTAACAAGGTTGCAGTTGTCATTAATGATAAGACCTTTACAGCAACAAGTGAAAAGTTACGTGAAGCGACCCACAGGTTCGCCATCGGCAACCACACTGGATCCCTCCATACAAAAGATCTGAAGCTCATTAAAAGAAAATGATGTGCAGGCGAAAGCCCGCTTGTCCAGTGCGAGAAGGAAGAGTGTCAGGTGTGGAGTGATTCAGCGGCATGCATGGTGCGTCATGACGGCGATTGAGATGAGCGGTTCGCGACGTCCACGTCGACAATGACCGGGCTAAAGATGAGCTGATTCGCAACTGAACAGATACAACACGAAAACAAATCCGAGCCCAACAGGAGAAGCTTTCAAATGACTCGTCAACAAAACCAGAATGAACCGAACGAACGCAGCGAAGGTTTGCGTCGACGCGACGTGCTTAAGGGAACTGCTGCAG
>DAOUPA010000166.1 GCA_030626405.1 Planctomicrobium sp. | reverse complement strand
TTTTGATATGAATCCCGTGCGAATTACGGGAAGGTGAGGTTGATTTTCCGAAGACGTTTTCGGTACAGGTTACCGTTCCGCCTCGCCGTAGAAAAGTGTGCGAAGGGCCGATTCGACCAACCATTGAATGACCAGGTTTCCATCTGCCGGTAAAACCAGCCCTACTACATTTCCGAGACTTTACAGCTTGGATCGTTCGACAATCGTTTGTTTCTTTGACAAGATGTCTGAATTCCTTGGTTTTTTCAACCATCGTGGATGGGCTGGTCTTCTATGAACGTAAAGATTGACAATTCTCTTGGACGTGGCAGCGTCTATAAGCCTGAAAATCGTCCCAGTGTGGTTCGGCGCGCTCTCGCCTTTATTATTGATCTCGTTGCGGTTTTCCTGATAGTGATCGTTTTGTTCGTGTTCTTCTCACTGGCAATGGGTATGCCAGTGGAAATGATGCCATTTTTGATGTGGCCTACATTTCTGATTTATTTTGTGGTGATGAAGCCCAGTTTTCTGCGAACAATCGGCTACCGCATCATGAAACTGAAAGTGGTTACGCTTCGAGGTAATAAACCGTCTTCTCCCCGGATGTTATTCCGCTATCTGCTCTGGTTATTTGTTTCTCCGATTCCAGATATCCTCTGGGCATCCGCAGACCGAGATGGGCGAACACTACGCGATTGCTTCTCAGGAACTCAGGTACTCCGAGCATATGCCGTTTCTGATCATGATGGACCGATTCACTTGAGCCGAACATTTGGATTCTGCTGGTGCATGTTCTACCCGCAGGTTTCTTTTCCAAGAGTCAAGACGGCAAGCGAATCTTCGGTCACTACGTAGCAGAAGATGCTTCCAGTTGCTTTCGCTTTTCCCAAGCGACCATTGCTCTTTGCTGCCGGGTGAGTGGCGTTCGATTCGCTTCCCGCGCCCAATACCCAAGCACACCTCCAATGTAGATGAACAGGGCAAGATGCAAGCCGATGACGACTTTCAGCATGACCGGATGTCTCTGTTGCGTTAATCGACTGGTGATCGCGCCGCAGGTCATTTGTGGCCTGCGGAATAAAACTACCCACGTTCACGGTTTTTCTTTCTTCTTCGTCTTCTTCAAATGCTCATACATATTAAATCGTTCCGGGAACTTCACTTTGTTCAGCGTGGCCCAATCTTTCCAGAGTTGGACGAGTTTGTCCTTTTGTTTCGGGTTGGACTTGGCGAGGTTGTTCATCTCGGTTCGGTCTTTGTTGATGTTGTAGAGTTCCCAGGGTTTCTTGTATTCGCGGACGAGTTTCCAGTTCCCGAAGCGGACGCCGGCGTTGCCTTCGTGTTCCCAGTAGATGGGTTCGGTGTGGACCGGTTCGTCGCTGCCTTTCAGGAGTTTAAGGATGGAAGCTCCTTCGCACGGCGGTGCGGTCTCCGGATACGTGGCGCCGGAGAGTTCAACGCACGTTGCCATGAAGTCTGGAAGGTAGGCGACGTTGCGGTTGAATGATCCTTGATCGGATTTCGAGATCCCGTCAGGCCAGTGAGCGATCATCGGCGTGCAGGCGCCCCCTTCGTGAATGAAGTGTTTGTAGAGACGAAACGGCGTGTTGCAGGCGTTCGCCCAGGCGAGGCCAATGCGAACACCATTGACGGTTTTCAGCGGTGGGTTTTTGACCATCGCGGCGGAGCCAAAGCCGAGCCTGCCACCTTCCTGACAGGCTCCGTTGTCTGACAGAAAGAAAATGATTGTGTTGTCCAGCTTTCCGAGTTCTTCGAGATGCTTGGTCAGCTTGCCGATGTTCTGGTCAATCGAATCGACGCAACCGGCGTACGCAGCCATCATTGAATCGAGATCGTCGCGTTTCTTCTCACCTAAAGATTCCCACTTCGGACCGACATGCGGAGCAGGGGTGATCGATTCATCAAACAGACCCAGTGATTTTTGTTTTGCGAGCCGACGCTGCATGAGTGCTTCCCAACCGTCGCTGTACTTCCCTTTGTACTTTTGGAAGTCGTCCCATTTCGCGTTGAGCGGCCAATGCGGAGCGTTGTAGGCGAGGTAGAGAAAGAACGGTTTGTCGTCTTCTTTGGAGACTTCAGAAATGAAGTCGCAGGCGTAATCAGTAAAGGTGTCGGTCGCGTAGAAGTCGGCGTCAGTTTCAACAGGTTCGTTGCCAAGTGTGATACCTCGACCATCGCCCGGCTGAAAGTAGTTAATCGCTCCGCTCAGGCAACCGTAGTAACGATCGAACCCGCGTTGCAGAGGCCACGTTTCCTTTCGGTGAACACCAAGGTGCCACTTGCCGGTCATCAAGGTGTGGTAGTCAGCACCTCTCAGAACCTGAGCAATAGTGACGCAGTTGTCGTTCAGGAATCCCTGATACGGTCCGGTGAAGCCAAGCGGACGATCAGGCGGTTCCGTCATATGACCGATGCCAACCTGATGTGGATGCCTGCCGGTCATCAGTGCCGCCCGCGTCGGACAGCAGCGACCATAGTTGTAGAACTGCGTGAACCGAATGCCGTTCGCGGCGAGCCGGTCGATGTTCGGCGTTTCAATTTCGCTGCCGTAGCAACCGATGTCGGAGAACCCCATATCGTCGGCGAGTATGAGTACGATATTAGGGGCACTCTTCTCCGAGGGTGAATCAGCGTAAATACATCCATTTGTCAACAGAACCACCATCGTGGCGGTAAAAATGAGTGTAGCAATACCGTGTAGTAAACTGCCACGTAATTCTCGACGTGGAGCGAAAAAGGCATCAAAGCGCGAACGAAGCATTGGCAGTCTCTTTGGGGTCTGAGAATCGCAGTCAGCGAACCGTGTTTGTGAAAGCGGGTCCAGTATCGAATGCAGTCAGTGGCAGGTCAATGTTCGGCAGTCAATTGGTCACAACGAAGGAACAGTTGAATGGGAAGGAAAGCGAAGAAACGGCGGCAATCGCACGGAGCATGTCAAAGCCATTGAATTTCTCATATAGACTGACTCAGAAAAGCGGAGCAGGTCAGTCACAACTGGAACACCGGAGGATGTACGCAAACGCCTCCCCGGTTTAGCTGACTGGCTCGATGCACCGCCGGTTGCCTATGCACACTTGAATCCCGTCCCGTCGCAGCTAACCACCGACAGTTCAACTGTTCAAAGTCTGCTTGAACTGTCTCCTTCCACAGTCCGGCTGACGGCCTGCAAAAAATCGAGTGATGAGAATGCGCTCATCGTTCGTATCCACGAAACGCAAGGCCTCACGACTTTGGCCTCCATTTCGATTCCAACGCTTACTGACTGCATTGAATTGAATCTGAGACCTTTCGAAATCAAGACTCTACGAATCGAACATGACGGCGCCGTTCAAGAAATGGACATGATCGAGGAGACGGAATGACAAGTGATATTCAACAAACGGCACTGAAACAATATACTCGTGACGGTTGTGCGATATTTCGCAATGCCATTGACGGAGACCTGATTCAAGAAGCCAGAAACCATATTGAGTGACTCATTAAAATAAATCTGAGTCTCAGGCCCGAGCAGTTCCATCACCCATTGATAAAGGACGACCCGTTCTGGATACGATTGATCAGTGATGACCGTCTGCTTGATATCGCCGAAGCATTCATCGGCCCGAACATCACACTCTTTTCATCACACTATCTCTGCAAACCATCGCGCGACGGGCAGGCAGTGCTGTGGTATCAGGACAGCGAATACTGGCCGCTGGAACCGATGGACGTCGTGACTTTGTGGGCTTGCTGTGGATGACTTCTACCCGAATCTGTTTCTGTTACGCGGCAACGCGGTGCCAGGAACGAAAGACTATCGCGCGTTTCCCAAGTATGTTATAGGAAGCCACATGCCCTTCTCAGGCAGTGAGAACTGGGCTTAACAAACACGACTCTGGACCGACGATGAAAGCTCTTACAAGTAACCTGAATGGATCGTTGTTTCCGTCTATTAATATGCTCCGTAGATACGCACTGATTGCTTCAGTCTTTTTAACCACACAATCTCTCCACGCAGAGCGTGTCGTTCGATCATTAAACGACGAATGGGAGTTTCAGTGTGAGGGTACGGACGACTGGAAAACCGTAACAGTTCCAAACAGCTTTGAAGAACATGAAGGTGTAGAATTCGATGGCGTCGGCATCTACAAACGAACCATTCCGCCGCTCCAGTTGCCCGAGAACGCGCGTGCCATCCTGCATTTTCAAGCTGTGGCGACGCTGGCTGAAGTCTGGTTCGATGGTCAGCGACTGGGCGAGCATCTCGGTGGCTGGACGCCATTCTGGTTTGATGTGACGGAACTTGTGCGAGCCTCGTCCGATAAACCGCATGTCATCCGCGTACGCGTTGACGAAAAAGTTGGCCACAATTCACAGGGCTTTCTCCCCGTCTTCGCGCCGCACTTTGGAGGCATCTGGCAAGATGTGAAACTGCTGACTGTGACGTCATCGTGGATCGACGAATCGGGAGTGCTTGCAATCGGAGATCCAGAGACAGGTCGGATTCGATTGGATGTCCCGATTCAAGGAACTCCCCTGTCAAACGAAGCGAGGCTCATTGTTCGCTATCGTCTTCATGGCGATGGCGAATGGTCTGAACAGCAGTCATTTGATGCCAATCTGGAGCAGGATAAATCGTTAAAAATCGAAGTCCCCGTGAAGGACTGGCAACGCTGGTCACCTGTGAAACCAAACTTTTACGATTTGGAGGTTTCACTGCAACCTAAAACGAATTCAGATGACTCGTACACGATCACGACTCGGGCCGCGTTTCGAACGATTGAAGTTGAAGGCAAAAAGCTATTGCTCAACGGTCAACCGCTGGTGATTCGCGGTGTGCTGAATTGGGGATATGCCCCGCCACGAGTCGCGCCGAGTATTGATGAGGACCACTTCCGCCGCGAGTTAGAGTTCGCCCGCTCGTATGGCTTCAACCTGATGAAGTTCTGCCTTTGGGTCCCTCCGAAGCGATATCTCGAAATCGCCGACGAAATGGGGATGCTCACCTGGGTCGAATATCCAACGTGGCACTCGAAGTGGTCGCCGGACCAATTGCCAACATTGAAGAAAGAGTTCACCGAATTTTTTCGTTACGACCGCAACCATCCTTCCGTCGTTCTCCGCAGTTTGACATGCGAAACCGGTCCGAGTGCGGATCTCGATGTAATTCGCTCACTTTACGATTTGTGCCACGAGATGGTTCCCGGTTCGGTCGTCGAAGACGACAGCAGTTGGATCGGCTGGAATCGTGTTCACGATTTCTACGACGACCACCCGTATGGGAACAATCAGACATGGGTGGAAACACTGGATCGGCTGAAGAATCATGTTGAGAAGCATGGTGAAAAGCCGCTTGTACTTGGCGAATCTATTGCAGCGGATACGTGGATTGGTCCGCAGTCGCTGCTCAGCACAGTTGGCGATGACCGACCGTTCTGGCTACCCAATTTCCTTGAAGGCAATCAGCAATGGCTCGATCAGATTCGCAAGATTTACGGAGCCGAAGGCCTCGACAAACTTAACTTCGATTCGAAGCACTACGCAATGCTGATGCGGAAATTCCAAATCGAGACCTACCGACGAGAAGTTCCACATGGTGGCTACGTGGTCTCGGTCATCCGAGATTTTCCTTTCGCCGGAATGGGATTGCTCGATTATCTTGATCAACCGAAATGGCCCGCGGACGAGTGGGACTGGCATCGAGACACGATGCTCATCCTGCGTACTGAATCAGACCGCCGCAGTTTCACATCAGGCGAGCAACTAAAGGCCGAACTGCTGTTAAGCCACTTTGGCGAGGCACCGATTCAAGAAGGAGTTCTGACTGTAAGTTTTGAACTGCATCACGATCCGACAGCATTGGATGGTCATCGTCTCGTGATTTCAAATCAACGTATTGGGACGCGACAAAAAGTGTTCGACTTGAACACAGTCCTTCCACAAGTTAACAGGCCAACACGACTCATTGTGCGTACTGAATTGAAAGCGGGACAGCAGACTGCAAGCAACGAGTGGCCGATCTGGGTCATGCCTTCAGTTCGAAAGCATCCGTCGGTATCGATACACGAATCGTATTCCACCGAGACCGCCAAGTCGAGATTTCAAAACACAAAGCCTTTCCGGCGTGATGCAAGCGAGGTTGTCATCGCGAGCCGACTTGATCGCGAATTAATCGCACACCTCGAATCCGGTGGGCGAGTCTTGTTACCACCGAATGGTCAGAAGGCAAGTTTCCCGCTAAGCAACGAATGGTTTCTGCGTGGCGCACCGTACATTCCCACTCACTCGTTGCTAGAGACAATACCGAGGCAACTGCTGATCGAGCTACAGCACTTCGATCTCGCCGGGCCGGTCGTTCCCGACATCAATTACCTGGAGCAGATCGATCCCATTCTGATGCTCTGGCACAATCACGACATTCGCCGCGTGAAGACGCACGGTCTCGTCTTTGAAACGCGCGTCGGCAGAGGTCGCTTGCTGGTGAGCGCGCTGCAGCACGATGCAAAAACGAATTCAGTTGGACACTGGCTCCTGCATACTTTCGTAAAACATCTTGCAGGGGAAAGTCAACCTGCGAACTCGTTGTCCACTGCAACGGTTCGTGGTATGCGGGAAAAAATCGACGAAAGAAAGATTGAACTTGCCCAGAAGACGTGGCAGTTCAAACCGGACGGAAGCAACACTGGCCTGGCAAAAAAATGGCATCTCCCTTCGACCAAGCTGGATGACTCATGGAAAGACATTGGCATCGGTCGGGCATGGGAAGGATTGGGATACCCGAAACTCGATGGCTGGGCATGGTACCGGATTGCCGTCGACATCCCTGCAGACTGGAAAGAATTACCTGCTTACATCTCATTCGAAGGCGTCGACGACCATTACGAATTGTACGTGAACGGCAAGTTGGCCGGTTCGGGCGGCGACATCGAGACGAAAACAACCGCGTTCGAAGAACGAAAAAGCCACGCTGTCACTCAGTTCATCACGCCGGGTGAAACAGCTCACATTGCCGTTCGCGTCTACGATTGGTACGGAGCCGGCGGCCTGTTCCGCCCCGTAACAATTGGCACTGCCCAAATTGGATCAGGCGACGACATTCTCAAGTGATCGCTCACGCCATGATGTCCTGGATCACTCGGCCGTGGTCGATATCCAGTCGTTTGCGGCCGGGGATTTCCAGGCGACGGTCGCGTGCAGGTCGGTCACGTAGTGGCCTTCACCCTCGTGCCCAATAGATGTTTTTAAAGTCAAGTCGTTGATTGAATTGGATTTCCGTCTGGTAAACTGACACCTGAACCGAGCAACGGACTTGAAGCCATTCATACTGAGGGGAAACGGTCACACCTTCCACGCAGAGATTAACTATGAGGGAGCGGATAGAAAGGCACAAGAAAGTGGTTTGAGAAGACCTACGCAGATTTTCTCTCGAACGACTTCACCGACCCACCGACGTAAGATTTCACTTCGACTTGGTCGAATGAAAGATTTTCGACTTCTTCAGGGACTTCTGGAACTGGTGGCAGATGATCCCGTTCCATGTGGCTGCGATGGTGGTTGTAATTGTCGACGAATTCAGCCACTCAATAATCGAGATGGCGTTTTCTAAAGATCACAAATTTTGCCAGGCATTCCAGTTTGATCGTCTCGGTGAACCCTTCGGCAACGGCTCATACCCAAAGGTCGCGGACTTCATTCTGGAGATATTGGAAGACACACTCTAAGTGAGAATGGATCGAACAACGTTTCCGTGAACATCGGTCAGTCGATAATGTCGACCTTGAAATTTGAACGTTAGTTTTTTGTGGTCGATCCCCAGGCAATGAAGCATCGTGGCATGAAGATCATGCACATGGACTGGGTTTTCAAGGATGTTGTAACTGAATTCGTCCGTCGTTCCGTACGTCATTCCCCCTTTGATGCCTCCCCCGGCGAGCCAAATGGAAAAGCAGCGAGGATGGTGATCGCGACCGTAATTGTTTTTGGTGAGAGTGCCCTGACAATACACAGTTCGTCCAAATTCTCCTGCCCAAACAACTAGAGTGTCATCCAGCATTCCTCGTTGTTTGAGATCTCGAATTAAACCTGCCGACGCTTGGTCAGTCGCGGCAGCCTGCTTGCGAATGTCTCGGGGAAGATTGGTGTGTTGATCCCACCCTCGGTGAAAAAGTTGAATAAATCGAACGTCGCGTTCGGCCAATCGACGCGCCAGCAGACAATTAGACGCATAGGTTCCCGGAACTTTTGCATCCTCCCCGTAGAGTTCGAATGTCTCCTTGCTTTCATGCGATAGATCGGTGAGTTCAGGGACGGAAGTTTGCATTCGGTAAGCCAACTCGTATTGCGACATTCGTGTGGCAATTTCGGGGTCTCCAACGTCGATCAGTTTTTTATGATTCAGTTTACTCAAATCATCCAGAAATCGTCGTCGCGTCGAATTGGTCAGCCCTGCCGGATTCGATAAGAACAGGACAGAATCGCCTACTGAACGAAACTTAATGCCCTGATGTTGCGTCGGCAGAAACCCGCTTCCCCAGAGCCGGTCATAGAGCGGTTGGCCTCCGCTGCCAGAGACCATCGAGACAAAAGTCGGCAGGTTATCATTCTCGCTGCCTAAACCATAGGAGAGCCAGGCCCCCATACTCGGACGTCCGGCCAGTTGTGCTCCGGTCTGGAAAAACGTGATGGCAGGATCGTGATTGATTGCTTGTGTATGCATTGAGCGAATGACGCAGATATCGTCAGCAATCGAAGCTGTATGAGGGATCAGTTCACTGAACCTCATTCCCGATGAACCATGCCGCGAGAATTCAAACATTGAAGGAGCGACAGGAAACCGATCCTGTTTGGAAGTCATGCCTGTCAAGCGTTGACCTTGACGTATTGAATCGGGCAAATCGGTGGCAAAACGATCTTTTAAGTGAGGTTTGTAGTCGTATAAGTCCATCTGCGAAGGAGCGCCCGATTGCAAAAGGTAGATAACTCGTTTTGCCTTTGGAGCAAAACTGGGGAACTCCGATGCCTCTGCGAGAGTCCGTTCTGACAGCAAGGAGGACAAAGCAAGCGTTCCCAGTCCAACTGCGCTTCGATTGAATAGCTGGCGGCGTGTGTGCAATAAATTGGCTGTTTGAATCGGATCCATAATGCTTCTTCGTTGCTATTCCTTGTTGATGACTTCGTCAAGATTGAGAATTGTAGATGTCACAATCGTCATCGCTGCCAACTCGGCTTTATCAAGACGGTGCTTTAGTTCCGAATCACCATGCGAGATCAATGCTGTGGCTGCATCAAGATTGTTTTGGAAATTCACAAGGTGATGTTCGTATGCTTCCGCAAGAATTTTCAATTCTTCGCGATCAGGAAAACGCGCCGTTGCGAGCAAAAAAGCGTGGTTGATTCTCGCGAGATGATCCGCTTCGGCTTCCCGGAACGCACGCTCCGCCAGAACGCGAGCAGCTTCGAGAAATGTGATGTCATTCATGACAGCTAAGGCCTGCAGCGGGGTATTAGTCCGTGATGACCGAACGACACACATTTCGCGACCTGCAGCATCAAAAATGGCCATATTGGGAGGAGCGACGGTCCGCTTCCAATAGGTGTACAAGCTTCGTCTGTAGAGGTCTGGACCGGTCGATTGTTCGTAATTGGTCGTTGTCGCAATTTCTTTCCACAGACCGTCTGGCTGATACGGTTTGACTGACGGTCCACCACGTCGTTCTTGGAGAAGTCCACTCACGAGCAATGCTTGATCACGAAGCATTCTCGCCGTGAGCCGCAGACGAGGACTCCGGGCCAATAATCGGTTTTCCGGATCAAGTTTAATGTGATTTTCAGTGATTACCGACGATTGCTGGTAGGTCGAACTCAGCACAACCAGTTTTAAGAATGCCTTGAGATCCCAATCGAGTCGAATGAGTTCTGTTGCGAGCCAATCGAGCAGTTCTGGGTGAGTTGGCAACGCTCCCTGCGAACCAAAATCTTCTGAAGTTTTTACGATTCCGGTTCCAAAGATTTGTTGCCACAGACGATTCACAGTCACTCTTGCTGTCAAGGGGTTGCTCGGAGCGACCAGCCAGCGAGCCAATGTCAGACGATCGCTGATGGACTCTTTCTGGGGCACGAGTGCATCTGGAATCCCCGGCGTCACTTCGCCGCCAGGTTTGTCATACTCACCACGTTTCAAGATGAACGTTGGCCGACGCTCTTTGAGTTCTTGCATGACCATGACGGTAGGAAGTGACTCTTGATATTGCTGTAATTCACGTTGAGAATTCCTATGTTGTATGAAGACTTCCTGGATTCTCTGAGGAGCATGCGTTCGAAGGTACCAATATCGCAGTTTTTCGAACTGTGTTGTCGTACGTAAGTTGCGTCGTATTTTGAGAATTTCAGCAACCGTTACTGGCTCTGAGAGGATTTTGACTTCCGCAGGTGTTAATTCTTTTTCGTAGATTCTCAGCTCATCAATCATTCCGGAGAATCGACCATCCACTCCATGTCCAGCCCCGATGCGAAGCGGAGCATCATCCGCAGCAAACGATTGATTGATGTAGTCAAGGTTGACTTGTTGTGATTGCAGGACACCATCAACAAAAACTCGAATCCCAGCAGCCACTCGTGATCCATCATAGGTCACAGCAACGTGCGACCACGTCTCGGTTGGGATCATGGCATCGACGGTTTCGACTCGGATTGAGTCGTCCAACCAACGTTTAACGAGATCGACAGCAATTCCGCCGTTCGTTAAACGTATGCTGTAGCCACTACTTCGGTGGACATCTTCCATGCGAGAAACGATCGTTCCGCGTTCGTTGCTCGTTGGATTCACCCAGAATGAGAATGAGAATTTATCGAAGTATCCAAAATTCGCCACATCGCCTGCAACGAGGTGACGCTGACCGTCAAAAACAACCGCTTGACCGTCACCATGTTTCGCAAATTCTGGCTGGCCATCGACAAATCCGCTGGGCGTCTCTTCAAAGGAAAATGCCCGAACGAGACCATCATCAATGAGGCTGTCGAACGGTTTGTCAGAATTGTTTTCTGACTCCCACTTTGTGAGTGCTTCTCGCAGGGCAGGTTCGTTTCGTTTGACTTCTCGGGAAAGTTCTTGGAGACGTTCTTCCATTTCGTTAAGTCGCTGCTGCTGCGTGTGAGTCGGAGCAGAGATGTACGGTGGTGAGTTTCCTTCTTTGACCGCTCGTCCATGTTCCGGAATGTTATTAAAGAGAGCGTAGAACTGATAAAACTCTGCCTGTGAAAATGGGTCGTATTTATGATCGTGGCATCGGGCGCAGCCTAATGTCAGTCCTAACCAAACGGTGGCAGTTGTTTCGACTCGGTCGACAACGTATTCCACTTGAAATTCTTCCGGGATAATCCCGCCCTCGGCGTTTCCTCGATGATTTCTATTGAAGCCCGTTGCGATCTGCTGTGAGAGAGTGGCATTCGGCAGCATGTCTCCGGCAATCTGTTCAATCGTAAATTCGTCGAAGCGTTTGTTGTCATTAAATGCGTTGATCACCCAATCGCGCCAACGCCACATCTCTCGCGGCCCATCATTTTGATAACCACTCGTGTCAGCATACCGGGCAACATCGAGCCACTCTCCTGCCATATGCTCGCCATATCGAGGTGACTTGAGGAGCCGATCAACGACTCGTTCGTAGGCACGTGGCGAATCGTCTGCGAGAAAGTCATTGACTTCGGCTGGCGTAGGTGGAAGTCCAGTCAGATCGAGTGTCACTCGGCGAATGAGAGTTCTCTTTTCCGACGCAGGTGAGACACTCAGCCCCTCCTTCTCCAGTCGACGAAGAATAAAATGGTCGATTCCGTTTTTTGGCCAGATAGAATTCGCAACTTCAGGAAGTGTGGGACGAAGCGGAGGTGAAAATGCCCAATGTGATTCCCAGTTTGCACCTCGCTTGATCCACTGTTTGATGAGTTCTTTTTGAATTGAAGTGAGTTGACGATCTGATGTCGGCGGAGGCATTTGGAGATCAGGATCAGAGGATGTCACTCTCAGATACAACTCACTTTTTTCAAGATCACCGGAGGTGATGAGAGGGTTTCCATCAAGGTCTGCGCGAGCGGGCAACTCCAAATCAAGACGTAGATCTGCCTGACGCTTGTCTTCATCAGGTCCGTGACACTGGAAGCAAGTGTCTGAGAGTATCGGTCGAATATCCCGAACGAAATCGAGTTCACCCTCAGCCAAAAGATGGGACGTTGAGGCAACGAGTAAAAAGGGAATCGAAAGAAAAGGAAATGGAACTGCTGAATTCAAATACATCTGGACCTCCGCCTCACAATGTTAAGAGAAACAGACTCCCGAATGATAGGACCTGAGGAATTCTGAACTCGAGGCACAATGACCGTGAGAGAATCAGTAACCCTGACATGGGCGCAAAAGTGTATCAAAGCCTCCTGTTCAATCGAAATATTTGATATTAGATTTGGCCTTCGAAATGCAAAACCCCTTTCAGAGTTGAGCAACGGAATTGAAGCCATTCAATACTGCAAGAAAGTGGACTCACCTCCCACGCAGAGATAGAGCATGAGTGAGGGGAATGAAAGGCTCGAAGAAGTGGTTTGAGACGAGTGATGCAGTTTATTTCAACCAATTCCACCAGTCCACCGACGTAAGATTTCACCTCGATTTGGTCGAATGAAAGCTTTTCGACTTCTTCAGGTACTTCTCGAATGAGTGATAAGTGGTTTCGTTTGTTGAGAACAGCATCTCGACACCTGCATTTTCAGCGGCTCCAGAAATCAAAGCGAAGCCTTCGTTGCATTCATTGACTGGGAAACAGAGGAGTTGCTCGACCATCTCGAAAGCAAGCTCCATTTGCTTAGTCCAGTAAACACTTCGCTGGGCTTAGAAGTTTTCCGTCCGTCGAGAACTTACAACTTATCTCCTTAACCGCTTTATCTCTTACCCGTGGATGGTGGTCGAAATTCGAAAACCGCATGGCTAGGCAGCGTGGACATTCAAATCATATCTACGATGAGGGCGGCGAGCCAGATGAAACCGGCGAAGTTCGCGGCTTTCTTTTCGTAGCGCGTTGAGACTCGACGACAACGTTTGATACGAC
>DAOUPA010000258.1 GCA_030626405.1 Planctomicrobium sp. | reverse complement strand
CTTGCTTTTTGCCAGGTGGTGCCGTTGTCTTCTGAAAATGATTCGTACAGAAAACCAGCCTGAGTTCGCATCAACATCCAAAGACGTCCATCAGTGAGTTGCTCAAATGCTGGTTCACATGCTCCCTCGTTGGAACCGTTGAAGCCATCGTAGCAGGGTGATGTTAATTGCGATTGACTCTCGTGCCAGGTCGTTCCACCGTCATCAGAATATTGAATGATCGTTTTATGTCGTCCGGTCGGTGGCGTCGCACTGGCATGTGGTTGGAAACTTCCGTAGGGAACCAGCAATCGACCGTTGGGCAATTCCTGATACTCCATTTGTGAACCGTTGTAACCACGCCAAATCATCTTTGGCTCGAATGATTGTTTCGCATCCGCCTGTTTGATCCAGACATTCAGATAGCGTCTCAAACCAACTTGTTTTGCGGTCGCACGATCGATTGGTTCGTTCTTTACATACACACTTTTGATTTTGCCATCGCGCGATAAGACAACCTGTGTGTTGACAAGGATCTTGCTTTCCAAAATCGACTTGCTGTCCGAAATCTCTTTGGGAAGATGTGGCCGGAACGTATATTGCCGGCCTGATTTATCGGGAAGTGTCAACGGACCCTGTTGAGGTTGATAGCGATTGTAGAACGCAAAACTTCCATCGGGCAGCCGCATGATCCCAAACTTCGTGCGCGACCCACCGGGTTCGGTTGCATCATGTGTCGGAGTTTCCTGAAACAACATCCTCGGCGGTTCGGCAGTGGTATTCCCGGGAATCAACGAAGCCAACAGGAACAATAAGGCCGTCTGTTTGATGTGCATTGCTGATGGTGTTTCTGGTTTTGGTAAGTAAGTCAGTGTGGATGGATCATCGTCTGCATGGCAGACCGTTCATCATTACGAAAATTCCAGAGGACATAGCCGAACATATTATCAGTCGCGTCGGTCGCCACGACATTCATCTCACTGCAACAATGAGGGTCTCTCCATTCTCGAACCGTCTACTCATTACGTTAGTTTGTGTTCCATATCAGTTGGTGGGGCAGCACGCCTTGTGTGATCGATTCAGCAGCCGCTTTTCCGGCGGCTTCACCCATCGGAACGGCGTTTCCGGTGACACGGTAACTGGCGTGGGCAAAAAAGTCACCGCTGATACAACGACCTGCCATCAATAAACCGTCGACATCCGCTGCGACAAGAGCCGGATACGGAATGTCGTACTGTCGAACCCCGCGTGCTCGGAGTTTTTCGATGCTTTGCGGGTTTCCGGCAATTTCAAGCGAATGAACATCGACCGGAAACTTTGCACGACAGACGGCTTCGGGATGCTTTAATCCGGTGGTGATGTCTTCGTTTGTAATCGTATAGCGGCCCTTCACGCGTCGACCTTCACGGATACCGATCTGCTCGGCTGTCGCGACAACGGCCAGATCTTTCCACGCTCCTCCCAGACTTCTCAGGCCGCGAACGATGTCGTGAACTTCACGTCGTCCTTCGATCGTCGCCTTCGTGATGGCTCCTGCATCAAACGCCGAAACGCCGTATTCGTGGTTCGTCATGATCGAATAGATACCACTGTGCAGGTGCCGTAACGTGGGTGCTCGGTACGACGGATCAATGCCCGCCTCTCTCATGAATTGGTAGAACCGTGCTTTCGCCGCTGATCCGGTCTCGCGGATGAAGTCCTTGACGTCCTCAGGTTGCGGCCCTGTCACGAGTGCCATCATCGACATCGGCTGACAGGAACAATCTGCACCGAAACCGAGGTCGAACTGACAGCCAGCTTGAGCAGCGAGGTCACCGTCTCCGGTACAATCAATAAATCGATCCGCCGTCCAGACCTGCCGCCCGGACTTTGATTCGGTCACCACTGCAACAAGGCGATTGTTTGCATCTGTGACTGCACCGACAACCATTGTGTGAAGCTGAATTTTGATACCCGCGTTGACACACATCTCCTCCAGCACGACTTTCGCGAGTTCTGGATCGTAAACAGTGCCGCCTGTTTGCTTCGCAACATCGCTTCCCTGCTGAGCCAGTGCCGTGAGCACCTCTTGCATAATCCCCGTCTTGCCTGATGAATCGAGAATCTTAGTCAGCATGCCTGCCGTCCAGACGCCTCCGAGACATCCGGCAAGTTCGAGCAACTGAACCTGTGCTCCACTGCGAGCAGCTGAGAGCGCGGCCGCAATGCCCGCTGGTCCTCCTCCGCACACCAGCACTTGACTTTGTCCAGCTATCGGAATCAGTCGGCGACTTTCCTGAAGCGCCTGTGAAGATTCAACCAACTTGCCGCTGGTTCGCACCACTTCACCACGAGCCACATCGGGAAAAGTATCACCTGTGACGGATGCATCGTCCGCGATTGCATGTCGACTCATCATTAATCCGGCCGGACCTAATATCGCGCCTGCGGTGACCGTTTTCAAAAACTGTCTTCGTTGCTTCGATGGCATTGCGGAACTCGGCTCATTGTGATTGGTGAAGGTGAGGTTGATCCGTTCAGTTTAAACTTGAGATTCAATTCAATATCCCAAGCTCAGTTCTCAGCTGCCCCATTGTTGCACGCTGTCGTCGATGTACAAGTTTTAGAGCGTTCACGGTTTTTTGTCTGGCAACCTGTGGGTCTCCAGCAATTTCAACAGACCTGGCGTATGAGCAATGTCCCCAATGTTGACTGTTTGCTACGAAGATCTCACTAAAATCTTTTGAGGACGCTTCGATGTGAATTCTGCTTGAAGGGAAGCCGTTAAGAAAGGCGCGAGTCCCATTTGAAATACTGCACGACGACGGGTGATGCGGTGAGAATGAATTCCCATGAAAATGTACCACAAAAATACCATGAATTTGTAAAGTTCAATGATTATCGGAATCAACGATGAGGTCAAGGTACTGAAACAGTTCCAGAGTCACTCGCCACATGAAACGTTGAGGCTCTTCGTCGACAAGAGTGGGTGAGAAATGGATTCTCCCCAGACATAGAGGGAACAGAAGGTTCAGCGCCATGTTCTCATCGCGAAACAGAGTAGACATGGATCGACGTCAGCGGAGAATTCATCATGGCCATGAATCGACCTGGTTGTGACGGATTGGGTGATGTTCCATCCGGAAACACCGCGATGAAACCTTCTTTGTCGGCTTTTGCGATCCACCCCGAGGAACTCATGGCACTTTTTCCGGTGCCGCCTCCACCATGAAACATGATGACCACCGGGTAGCGTTTGGTGTTGTTGTACTCTTTAGGCAGGCGTTCCCTGGCCCGAGCCTGGGAACGAGAGGGGATCTACAGGTCACGCGAATTTCACGGATTCGAGACGACTCGTACGCGCGGGGATTGCGTGTAGTCGAGCCAAAGTTGATCGGCGATTTCTTTGTCGATTTCGTAATCGTGGACGCAGAAGCGATAGCGTGACACGAACGAATCGCCAGATTTGATTGTAAAGGAATCGAGGACCGACGGTGTGAAACAGAAATACGGCATCGTCGGATGTAGACGTACGGGCTGCGGAGAACGGAAGTTGTCGGCGTGGTTCAGGATCGTGACACCGGTTATCTGCCCCGCGACAGGACCGCTCATGTCGACCCAGTTGGGGCGCGAATGATTGCCGTCCTTTTTCGTTCTGCCTTCGCTGGTCAGATAGTCGAACGTCTTGTGTTTCTGCCAATCGGCATGACCACGGATCATCAATCCGCCGTAATGGATCTTGTCGATCACAACCGGCTCGTTGCTGGCACAGGACTGCGTTGATTCGATGTCAAACAGGAATTGATCAGGAAGTCCGTACACATTGACTCGCCAGACTTCGTTTAACACCGGCTTCGCGCCGTCCGGGGCGGTCAGGTCGACCTGACGAAGACGCACGGTGAAGACACCAAACACTGGACCGCTGGCTGAATCGATCAGCTCGACATGTTCAACTTTTCCGGTACCGGCTTTCTGGTCCCAGCCGTCGGTCGATCTTCCTTCGAAAGTCGTCTTGCGCCACGCGAACATGATTCCGTGCTGATGAGCATGATCGGGATTGAAATCGTCAGTGACGACCTTGCCCGACGGATTGTAAACCGGATGGATGTACCCGCTTTTGGCGTAGTACGGATGTTTGGCGTCGGGACTGGTGACGACCGACTGGTTGTAGACAAGTACCGGCTTCTTTCCAACTTTGACTGTCAAACGCTTTCCGTCGTCGTCTACGGTCACTCCATCACTGGTTGCAGGTGTCTTCGTCGCCGACGTCAGTTCATACATTCGAACGGCTCCGGCAGACAGTTTATCTCGCAGAATCCAGACGACGCTCGGAGATTCACCGGGCTGAAGCTGCACGGGAATCGACTGGCGGTTGTCTGTGCGAGTCAGCGTAAAGTGATGATAGCTCTCAAGGGATTTCGGTAACGGCAGGCTCACCAGCGAATTCTGACGATCATGATCACCGGCGGAAACTTCCAGCGTGATGGAATCCATAGCGGTTGCCGACGCGGCGATGAGACAAACTGACAATGACCAGATCATTCGTCTCATAGCGCCCAGCCTTTCCGATAGTCGCGGCGAAGAAATTGATCCCCTGCAGTCGTGTTGGTAATTTTCATGTTCGTGGAATCCCATTCGATCTTCTCTCCGGTTCGATAGGCAACATTGCCCAACAGCACGGTTTCGGTCAATGGTGCAGCATAATCGAAGTCGCACAACGTGTGACCATTCCCTTTGCACGCCTCGAACCACTGCTGCCGATGCCCGTAAACAGAATCGGGAATGGTCGGTTCCGGTGCCTTGAAGTCGGCAAAGCGTTCTTCGGGCAACAGCATGCGTTTGTCGTAATCAGCCAGCAACAGACCATCGTCTCCGACGAACAGCACACCGGCATCCAAAGCAGGCACTCCGAGTTCTCGGACAGGTTCGGGGCAGTTCCGACCATGATGCCAAACCACTTCGACTGGCGGCATGTCCACTCGAGCCGGAAACCGCCAACGGCAATCGAGCCAGAACGGCGTCGAATCCGAATGGACGGGCGGGCCGATGGCTTCAACCGAAGTCGGATATCGGAGTTTCATCGCCCAGAACACCAGGTCCATGTAGTGACAAGCCATGTTGCCCAACGTCCCGTTGCCGAAATCCCACCAATAGTGCCAATCATGAGGGTGATAAACGGGATGAAAGTTCTGCACCGGTGCCGGCCCTGTCCAGAGATTCCAGTTGAGACTCTTTGGGATCGGAGTGTGCTTCGTGGGTCGATCGACAATATGTTTGTACCGCCGCCAACCGCCGGGTCGTCCGAACCAGATGTGGACCTTTTTTACCGACCCGATAGCGTCAGACTGAATCAACTCCACAACACGCCGATAGTTGGTGCCCGCGTGGTTTTGCGTGCCCATTTGAGTCACCACGTTGTGCTTGGCGGCAACGCGTTGCATCCGGCGGACCTCAACAATCGAATGAGCCAGTGGTTTCTCGCAATAGCAATGCTTGCCCATCCTCATCGCCATGTTTGCGACAGTTGCGTGCGAATGGTTGGGGATGGTCACGACGACAGCGTCGATCTGTTGATCCATCGTGTCGAGCAGCACTCGAAAGTCAGCGAAGCGTTTGGCCTTCGGAAACTTTTCTCCGTATTTTGTCGTCCGTGCATCATCGACATCACACAAGGCAACGATATTCTGGCTTGCCACCAGCTTCAGATTGGCTTGCCCCTGATTGCCGAGCCCAACACAGGCGATGTTGAGCTTCTCGTTGGGCGAAGTGCTCGCGGCTCGCGACGGAGCACCCGAAACGAACAATCCGGCTCCCGCCAGCGCGGAACCACGAAGCCAATCACGGCGGTTCAATTTGTGAGGCATGTCTTCTTTCGGTACGTTGAGTGGTCAGGCACACGCACAGGATGATCGGACGGCGAGCGTTTCCTCAATTAAAAAAGGATAGCCTTCCAACTCGGAATTTGTCCAGCGGGATAGTGGGAAGAAGAATGTGTGAGGGGTACTTTGTATCTTGATGACCGTGTTGGTTGCGGTCTTCCAGGTTGCACCGCCATCGCGAGAAATTCGCAGGTAAACGTGCGGTTGGTTATTTGCGCGAAAGCCATGCCAGACAATGAAATATTCGTTCCCTTCGTTGCGATCGACGGCTGTTCGTGCGATCCATCTTTAACCGGAAATTTGCTCACTGGTCTCCCATGTTTTTCCGTCGTTCGTGGACCTTCTGTAATGCACTTAAGTATTGCTTCATGCGATCCTTTGCGTTTCCCGTTTGAACCTGCCTAATCAAGGGAGTATTCAATACCGTCGAATTCACCGTAGAGATCCTGGTGATTTGTGATTCACTGATGTTTCCCACGCGTCCAGTTCGGCGGAAAGCTTGCGGGTGAGGTCGGGATGTTTGTCGATCAGATTGGTTTTCTCGCCGACGTCATTTTTTAAATTGAACAGAAAACGTTCGTTCGATCCATCCTTTTTTTCAAACAGCTTCCAGTCGCCCCGACGCACCACGCGGCTGGGGTTGTTCACTTTGCGACTGGCATCATTTTCCCTTCGCCAAAATAGACTGCGGTCCGCCAATCTATTGATCTCGCCAGTGAGCAATGGCATCAGATCCAAGCCGTCTTCACGATTTGGATCGACTTCAAATCCCGCAAGTCGTCGAAACGTTGCAGTCCAGTCCATTGTGATCGTCGGACTGGAAATCGTTTTCTCAACAGGCAATTTACCTGGCCAACGCGCAATGCAGGGAACGCGGATTCCGCCTTCCCAAATCGATGACTTAAAACCAGTAAGAGGTGCGTTTCGTGAATGCGTAAAACCGCCGTTGTCGGAACAGAAGATGACGAGTGTGTTTTCCCGTAGACCAAGCTTATCAAGTTCACCCAACGTTTCGCCGATTCCTTGATCCATATGCTCCACCATCGCGACGTAGGTTTCGCGGTCCCCGATCTGCCAGGATTTCTTTTTCGGTTCCACAGTTTTCTCGCGATCATTCGGCCCTTGAAACGGGAAATGTGGAGCGGCGTGGGAGAGGTAGAGAAAAAAGTGTCGGTTTCTATTTTTACGAATGAAGTCGATCGAATCCGCAGTGATGAGATCAGTCGTGTATTCGTCGCGCTCAATCGCTTCTTTTTCTAGCCACAGATCGGGAACGCCTATGCGATCCATGTGTTCGAAATAGTGGTGATTCCCACCGAGCAACCCAAAAAAATGATCAAAGCCCTGATCCGTCGGCGTTCGTCCGGAATCGTAGCCAAGATGCCATTTACCAACGAGACCGCTGGTGTACCCTTTTTCACGCAGATCACTCGCAACTGTGCGACCATTGAGTGAAAGCCCACGGCCCATTTCCTGATACGTCAGCGCATTATCGAGACCGAGACGTTGCTGATAACGCCCGGTAAGAAAGGCCGCACGCGTTGGAGTGCAGGTCGCTCCGTTCGCGTAGAAATCTGTGAATCGCACACCGTCACGGGCAAGTTGATCAAGATTCGGTGTCCTCAAATCCGTCGCCCCATAGCAGCCCAGATCGCCGTATCCCAAGTCATCCGCCATGATAAACACGACGTTCGGTAATTCCCCTGAAAAGCCGATTGAGGCAAGAGAGAGGATAAGAACGAGAGTTGAGAGAAATCGTTTCATAAATCTAAAACCACAATTGAGCTACGCGCCGCTAGCGGCATTTGCGGGGGCAGATGTTGTCACAACTTGTCGCCCTTTCCAGAAGGCTAACGCGGTGAACAGGAATCCTAAAGGGATCCAGAGGAACATATTCAGCGTCAAGGGGATTGTCACGAACGGGGTTCTCGCGATGAAGGCAAGAATGAACGCGCAACCAAACAGCATTGCGAACAGACGAATCATCATCCTCCGCTCCTTGTCAGTTGCTTTCTCTATCACCCCCGCGCACATAGATTATCGTTGAACCAAAAAAACTTGCGAGATTCCACCACGGGACGATCACTCAGAGAGCACATTTATCATCCTTGATGACTACAAGAACGATCGTGAGCAACTCTTTTTTGGTCTACTTCTCGTGATGCAGATCTTTCGTCCAGAAATGGAATACGCCCGACTACACGGTGGGAGAGATCTGATTGATAAACGCAAAAGAGCAAAAGCTTACCCCTATTCAGACTTAAACCGGCCCGCGCTGGCGTAAGGTGAAAAACTCAGCCGACTCCCAAGTTCTTTGGCAATTTGGATTTGATGTTGGTTTCGGAAGCGAAATCTCGGTCGAGTTGATTCGGGGTGTGAGTGGCTTGGTTGGTCCAGAGATTCGATTTCAGTCTGGAAATCGGGAGTTTTTCGTCGTCAGAGCAGCGTGAAGGAGTGATGTCTCAATATCTTCCGTCCCTGTAGCAACATACCTCAGCCAGCATCCCACCAAGTCGTTTTCGACAACCAATCGTCCCGGCGACCTGACCGGCTTCATCGGCAGGTTCAATGATCTGATTGCCAAGTCCCTGATGGATCCGCACGGTGTGATAACCGGAACGAGAAAGTTCCATAGATGACACTGAACAAGCACGCACAACTTCTCTGATAGCTAAAAAAAACGGGACCGGATGTGGACCAGTCCCTATCTTTTTCGCTGGAAGGCCACGGTTTGTTCAAACGTGGCAGATGGTCGTCAATGTGGTGAACAGGGCAACTTCGTTACTGCCAGGCACTTCGTAATTCTCTTGCACTGAAAAGGAGGTCATTGAATAGTTCCCAAATATCACGGAGTTCCCATGCTTTGCGAACGCCACATCACAACGATTCGCAAAACCACTTCAATCAACCACAAAGTCAATCGCTGCCATCACAACTGATTACCCAGCAGTCGATGGTGGATCGTCTGAATTGTTCTCACCCGAACGGAATTCTTTTGATCTGCCATCGAGCATTGGTATCCCTTTGGCTTCGTACATCTCTTTCAACCATGCACGAACTTTCGTTGAGCTGAGTTTCAGTTCTGCCATGATTTATTTTAGGGGAATGTACATTTGGTGCATTTCGAACGCGGGCTTCTTCCTTTCCTCTCGACGCGTAGTTGCCGTCGGAACAGGAAGGTTCTGAGATGAATACCAAAAGTTAATCGCTTTCTGGGCGGTCACAGAATCGCACCCACAAATTCTTCCGATTTCACAGACCGATTTCCAATTCTTCCACTCCTCCACCGCTTGGTCTGCTATTTGTTTGTATTTCGGAAGGTCCTCTTGTTTTTGGGGTAACGTCCAACGCCGTTTTCGACCATCGACTCGTTTTTTACCTTCGGCTGCAAACGATGCATCCAAAAGATTTACGACCTTCCCTTTGCTGAAGCCCAGCGACTCTGCGATTTCGACTCCTCTCAAGCCTTCATCATAGAGACGCTGCACCTCACGCATTTCTGCCTCCCAATCCTCGTTCGATTTCACAAAATCGATCTCGACATCATGCACACACTCACCGTTCGTCGAAGAATCGGATGTATTATCTGTTGCCATAAGATTGAACCGAAGTCGGAACGTGCCACGATAGAGCACATCCAAAATCTATCTTTAGAAGTATCCGCAGTGCTTGAAGTAGTTTGTACATTGCTCTTCGGAGAATTCGTCGAGAAGTAGGCCGATGCGTTTCCAAAGGTCTTCGATAGTGCGTTCTGCATGTTTTCGGAGCAAGCACTTGAGCTTCGAGAAAGCCAGTTCGATCGGATTCAGATCAGGTGAATACGGCGGCAAGAACATCAAG
>DAOUPA010000024.1 GCA_030626405.1 Planctomicrobium sp. | reverse complement strand
GGTTGTATCTATTTTCCCGTCGAGTTCCGTGACTTGTTGGTCTCGGCGGAATTCGAGTTGCGTCTGTTTTGCTTTTAACTGGTCTAGTTTAAGTTGATCAGGTTGCGTGAGTGGCTGATTTTTGGCTTCAAGTGTGTCTATTTCTACTTTCGTTTTGGAAAGGTCAGTTTGCGTCTTCGCCATTGAGGCTTCGGTATTGGCGGCCTTAAGATCATTTCCAGCAGTCCGTGTGGACTTCATTGAGGAAAGTGAGGATTTCAGGCTGAAGCAACCGGCACCAATGCTGATTGCCCCCCCGATGACACCAGTCACCAAACTGGCGATTGCCCCTTCCATGATCTTCTTGGCTTCGTTGAGTGCAGAGGTCATCGCTGAGTCACGAGCATCCGCACGGATGATACGGTTTGTCTGTTTGCGAAGGCTCTCCGTCATCAAGATGAGTGCAGCCATTTCGAGCCAGTTGAAACTCTCGGACTCTGGAAAAGTAGTTTGTGAGAGTTCGTAGTCCGAGAAGACTTGTGTCGCATCGTCTAGTTCCGGCGAGTTGGCGGAGAATGTCAAGACTCCCGTGGAAGTCGTGACGACCAATTCACCTTGTTCAGACGTTTCGACTTTCAGGATCTCGCCGTAGTTTGTTCCCTCGACGGCGGGTCCACTCCAGTTGACCCCTGTCCCCAACTGGTCCATCATGACCTGGTTTTGATTGTTGACTGAAATAGACATTTGAGTTTCCTCGTGATTGTTTTGTGAAAATTGGCTCGGTGGTGGTCAGCTTGTATTCAGTTTGAAGTTGTCTCAGGATTACGCTGGGCTGGCTTCACCTTGAGCAGTGGCGGCTGCCAGGAAACCATCGCGAATCGTCTCAAACATTTCCTTAGGCATTGTGAAGGCCATGCTTTGAAGTTTTTCCATCAGCTTTTCCAACTCTTCGGTTTGTTGATCCATATCAGCCTGATGCTTGATGATCCAGGCCATAAATTCTTTGGATTTGGCCATCGCCTCTGTTGCTTCATAACCTTGAACAGAACCGGCGATGCCTGCTGACCCAGATCCAATACTTGCGGCAGCCCCGAGTACGGCTGTTGCCTGGGCGATTTTCCCGAGCATGGCTGCGGTTTTGATTGTGTAATCGACGCCTTGCAGAGCTTTCGCAACTCCGACTCCAGTGCAGATACTGGCAATCATCAGGACAGCCATGACTGCGATTTGCATCCCCATGACGAAGTCGTCGAGCTTCTTGCCTTCCAGTCCAAAGGCCTCACCAAGTGCCCGGTAGGCCTTTTCCATCACCCCGCCTTCCTCCAGTCCCATGATAATCATGGAGACCGCCGCAATCGCGAGTCCGACTAAGGCAATTGCTGCACCTCCGGTCAGAACAACAGCGACAATCGCCGCTGCAATGGCAAGTCCCGCTCCGATCCAACCGAAGATTTTTCCGATCTTGCTGGAATTGGAAGCCTCGGTCATTTTCTTAATGGCTTTTTTGAGCTTACCGATTCGCTCTTTCGAAGCTTCTTGCAACTTTTCTTTGCTGATGGTGACCCCTTCCTTGGCAAAGGTGATCCCCAATTCTCCCAATTCCTTGTTGAGTTCTGCCATTGCCATGAGCATGTCACTGGCATCGAATTCAGCGTCTGCCGGATCGAGTGTTGGCTCGACGACATCGTTGACGTAGCTGGCGAGTTTCGCGACGACAGCTGGATCGGTATAAAGACCGATGTCGTACAGATTCTGCGATGACAGCTCTGTAATCGCGGGCATGTTGGGATCGTCAATCGACGAGTACCCCAAGGCAGTGGCAACATTGTTGAGTTCGGTATTAGTCAGTCCTGAATTCTGCCAGGTCGGATCAGTGTTTGTTGCGCCAATACTCATCGTCGTTCACTCCCGGGAGCTGCTTGCCCCACAATAAATTGATGTTTGTTTCAAGAACCGTTGTCAGTATTGGTTACGCTAATCTTCGTCCCGTTCTGCGCGACGAATATTTGCTAAAAATGCTTCTGCCTGTAATTTGATGCGGACGTCGAGATCGTCGATCAACAAGACTCCTTCAAAGGCACAAATCGCCTCTTCATCTTTCCCGAGTTGCATCAGGCAATAACCCGCCTGGAGCTGTGGTTTGGGCAGATCAATATCCAGAATTGTTGCAAAACCGTAGGCTTCAACGGCCTTTTCATATTCCTTCATCATTTGCAGTGTGCCTGCGTAACCCATCCAGAATTTCTGGTTGGAGTGGTCCATCAGTGTGATGAAGCGAAACATGGTGAGAGCATCGTCGTATTTTTTGTTGTTGTAGTAGGTACGGGCAACGCTGTAGACCATTTCAAGTTTACGGTCGTCGATTCCGTTCATGTCTCCAAATGTGGCTCCGTTCTGGAGAGCTTCGAATGTGTCATTCGATTTTTCGCGGATGTCTTCAGGCAAAGCGCTGATGAGATCGCGGGTCACTTGTTCGAGGTCGATATCTGCTGGAGCGGGGGCGGCATCTGCCATGAGTCTGGTCCTGTTGGTTGAGTCGAGTGGGAATTGAGTAGAGAGAACTGTTTGGCGTCATATGATAATTGTACATATCACAAAGAAGTCAGGGAGCCTGCAGACGCAGGCTCCCTGAAAGAGTCTCGAAATATTTGATTAACGAAGAATGTTGTCTTTCAACTGTTTGTCCGCTGTCATTGTCGATTTCGCTTCCTGAAGTGCGGTTCCGCGTTTGTCGACGAGTTGCCGGAAACGGAGCATTTTCAGTTCCGTGTCGCTGGAAATTTCATCGATCTGACCTTTGATCACTTCGATGTTTGTATCCCACTGGGCGTCTCTAGTTTTCTTACTTTTGTTATGTTGAACATCGGTCATGTCGTCATGCAGACCGAAGTAGGTAAACCATTCGTCGACACTTCGATTCTCTCCGTCAGTCCCTTCGAGTTTGAATTCCTCGCTTTTTTTGCTGTTAGCACCTGCCCATGTCGACTTGTCGTCGTCGTCTTTCCCTTCTGATTTTGCTTTCCGCATTTTCGTCAGCAGCTGATTGAGTTGCTTGCGTTTCAGGTTCGCTTCTTTAATTTCGCTGTACTGGTCAGCAATCTCCTGGTCCCATTGCTCGACTTGCTCCATGCGGAGGAACAGGTCCATATCCGCCATGTTCATGACGGTCGTTTCGCCATCGACAGTCACGGCAAACTGACCGTCACCTTTGTACTGCATTGAAAAATTGACATCAACCATTTGTTCTTCCTTAAGATATTGAGGTGGGTTGGGGCGTTAAATATTGGTTTACTGCTGGTCGTGAGTTAGATCATGTCTCGCATACCGCGGGGACGTTTGGATTTGCTCGTCTTGGAAAGTTGGTGGTCCAAGGTGAGACGAGCTTCGGCCTGAGCCAACTCCTCATCAAACTGTTTTTGAATTTCAGCAGACTGTTTTTCGATTTCGTCGAGTGTTTTCTGTGATGCCGAACCGCGTGCTTCGGCGGCTTTCTTCGTCATGTATTCGAGATACTGCTCGTAATCGACTCCAAATTCACGGGCAAATTCGCTTTTGTCTTGCTCGTACTGTTCCAGCTTCTGCTCGATTTCTTTCCACATGTCTTCAACACGTTGTCCGCGTTCAAGTGTCTGGTCGATCTCTGCATCACTCGCCATGGTTTGTTCTTCCGTTTCTGCAACGTCTTAAAGTGTTGCGGTCTTGTTGTTACTACTGCTTCGAGTAAAACTGTTTAATTCTGCGCAGTCAATGAAATTTTTCATATCAAAACGAGAAAACCCTGATAATTCATGAGTGAGTTCAAATGGCAATGCTGTCGTTTGCAGGTTGTTTCTCTTCAAGTTCGTCGAGGAAACGCTTGGTTTCGATGATCGCATTTTCCAGGACTTGCAGGAATTCAGGAATTTGCTCACGCTTCGCCTCGAAGAGTTTTCGAGCGAATTCTTCGATCTTGGAATGTTCGTGCTGAGTCTGACCGTGATCGATCTCTTTTTGCGAGATTTCCTCGGCATCTTTCAATTGCTCATCCCATTGTTCGCCCAGCTTGGTCAATTCGGTATGAACGACTGTCGCTGTTGACAGATGCAGCAAAATCTCTGATTTCAAACGGCTGGTCCAAGCAGAGAGTTCGTTGACCGCCCCGCTGAGCTGGCTGAGCGTCGTCATATCGATGGATTGACCAAGTTCCTTCAGTTGCGCTTCAACTTCCTGAATTGCCGGGTGATTTGCAATGAGTTGGGAAAGAACAGGGTTGTCAGCGGTCCCGGCAGCCACCGCTGTTTTGTAGGCTTCCAGCTTGATCTCATTTCGCTGGATTGCGTCCAAATCGTAGACAACACGAGACTGGGTTTGCGTCTGGATTTGAATTTCAGTCCGAGTTTCGGTCCGAGTTCTCGTTTCTGTTTCTGTGCGAGTTTCAACTTGAGTCTCGGTTCGCGTCTCTGTGGTCGTTGTCACTTCACCAGTATCCGGATCAGTGGTCTCAACCTCGTACTCAACTTCAACTTCCGTCTCGTATTCGATTTCCACATCAACTTCGTATTCGACCTCGTAGTCAACTTCGACTTCCACCTCGACCTCAACCTCAACTTCGATGGTTTTCTGAGTTTCTTCGAGTTCGATATATCGTTGGGCTGCCCAGTCACTTTGCTCCTGAAAGCGTTGGTTGTCTGCTTCATTCACAACTTCGTTATCAACGTAACGTGACTGAAATTCATTGATCTGAGACAAGTTTCCGTCGGTCGCTTGCAGTTCGGATGCAATGACTTCATTGCGGGAATTGGAGACTTTCCCTGCCAGAGGGGCGACTTTTCCAATCGAGGAGAAGATGTCATCCATCTTGCCCAGTTTCGCCTTCGCCGTTTCGTGGGCTGCGTTCATTTGCATCAAGGATGCGAGCATCATTAAGACGCCAGGGTCAATCTCTTGCGGTGATGCGAAGAAGGTATCGCCAAGAGAACTCGCAGTGAGTGGATCAACAGACATCAATGGATCCTTTCCGATCCTCAGAGATGAGGAGATTTTCAGGAAGTGAGTTGTATTGCAGCTTAAACTTTGTGAGCGAGAAAAGCTCGCCTAAATTTTCTTAAATTGACAAGACCTAGTGTGCCAGGACCGGTTTTGCGACACGCATGGCTTGCGCAGGGCCGGAATTGCGACACTGATTCACTGAGTGAGAAGTTCTGAATTTTGCTTCGCGACACGCCACGGAATTCTGCGCTGCCACGAGATCAGGAATAGAACAAAATTATGATGCCCGAAGACTGCATGGGCATCGCTGCGAGACTTTCCATTCGCTTCACATCTCTTACAATCATCTGTGAAAACAGAGTCGAAACACGCTGAGATTTTTTTCCAATAGCGTCAAAGAAGGTCTTGGTGAGTACTTGTTTTTTGAATAAAATGAAGAGATCGTTCATGAGCAAGAATACCCGCGCGGAGCCGCTCACACTGAAGGAAGGGCAGTTGTCGCAACTCATATTCAACTGGATGTTCCGATTTTCATAAGGTACTATCGATCAGCTTGAAATTCTCATAGGGAAAAGTGGATGTCAGCCCTTTTCTAATTCCGATCCTTAATAAACAAAGATGATTTGAAAAGTTCGACGTTGCGAGGTGGTTGTTTTCGATGATCCCCGATTCTCTGTGAACAACGAGGTAAAAGCCCGACATGAGTAATTTCCCCAAGACTCAATGGTCTTTAATTGAGCTTGCCCACCAGGAAGTCCCGACAGGGTCTCGAAGGCATGTCGGAAAAATCCTGGAAGTGTACTGGCAGCCAATGTATTCGCATTTGCGATTCAAAGGACTGAAACACGAGCAGGCAGAAGACCTCGTCCAAGAGTTCACCGTGGAACTTCTGAACAAGGATCTCATTTCGGTCGCCGATCCAAACCGGGGGCGGTTTCGAAACTTACTCCTCACAGCGTTGGACCGATTTGTCGTCAGCAAGCATCGTCACGATACCGCAGCCAAGCGCGCTCCAGAAAAGATGGTGAGTCTCGATAGTCTTCAAACCGAAACATCATCAGGGGCAAGCAAGTCACCCTCGACCGCTTTTGAACGAGCGTGGGCACTGGATGTTCTGGCGGAAGCGATGTCTACCATGAGGCAGGAATGTGAAGAGGCAGGAGAAGAAATCCGCTGGACAATTTTCGAGTTGCGTGTCATTGCACCTCTTCTTGATGACGCTCCTGTTCCCGACTACAACTCACTGACTCAAAACTTAGGTTTGCCGAACGAGAAGGCAACGATGAATCTACTCGTTACGGCAAAACGACAATTCGCTCGAACATTAAGAAATCAAATCCAAGCATACGTCACTCGAAATTCAGACACCGATCAGCAAGTGAAGCAGCTCTCGCTAAAACTTCAAGATGAGCACACTTCCGAAAAGTCTGCAATTCGAGCGTCCAGACAACTCGTCGATCAATTGGTGACAACTCGCGTAGAGGACGAAGTTGAGCAACTCAAAGCCATTTTGTCTTTTGCTAACAACACCGTTCCAATGACGCCGGACCCGTCTCACGAGTCTGGTCAGCACAAATCTTACTTTTTCCAACGTCTGATCAGTGAGGGGACTGTCAAGCCGCTCGAAAAGTTGTATGACTGGAATCAGGGTGACGAAAGTGAAGTTGAGACTGATGTGATGTTTCAGTCAATCCTTGAGACCCCGCTCAAAGATGTCTCAACCGACCTGTCGGGGACAATTCGATCCTGCCTGTTCGATCCAAATTCAACTTCGCAGGCATTAGAGGCGATTAAGGATTGGGCGAGTGTGCAAAGGGCGAATCGTTCACCAACTATTTCTCGGGAAATCGCTTCTACCATATACTATGCAGCCATTGCATCAGCACTCGTACATTGTGAGCAGAGGATCACGGGGCTCAATGATCAAGCACTCATTTCCGGCTTGCAATGGGTTTGTGATCAGGAATGGGTCGATGAGCCAGTGCGTGAATTGGCTCAGCAAGCATGTTCCAACGCTGCCAGTTAGTGCTGTACGCAATTTATTCCTCTAATCAATTTCAACATAATCCTTGTATTTCTTCCAGCGAATGTGGCAATTCTTCTACCGGTGAATCCTCACAGACAGTTAAAATAAGAAAATCATGAAGATCCGCGCAGCATCCGTGCCATCTTGTCGAAATAACACCATAGGCACGTAAAATCATCTACGAATGGCGTTTCACCCAGAATCAGTCACTTTTTCACACCATCATAAGCAGGAGACAATTCGTTGGCTGTCGACCAAGATCGCCTGCTGAAGGTTCTTTCAGGACCACATTTGGGAGCAGAGATTGTCCTGAGTGACGGCGAGTATTTACTCGGTCGGGGTGAGAGATGTGACATTATCCTTGACGATGCAGCAATGGCTGAGGAACACGCCAAGCTGATCGTGCGCGGTCGCGAAGTGTTCTGTAGTTCACTAGGTGAGAGTCCTGTCTATATCGACGGGCAGGAAGCTTCAGATGCTCAGTTGGAGCCTTTTCAATTTCTGACCCTTGGACACACACACCTGGCCTATGGTCCGAGTCACGCAAATTGGCCTGTACGCGACTTTCCTGTGATCCAGGTTGTTGATCAGAAACTTGACCAAGTCAATACTGACGAGGGGGAGACTGCTGAGCCAGACAACTCAAAAGAAGAACCTGAACTTTCCAATCAAGCTTCCTCAGCTGTTGCCGATGGCAACAGTCAACACTCGAAAGCTCGTTGGTTTGTCGCGGTTGCGATGATCGTTGTTTTGTTCGGTGGCGGTTTTCTTGTTCTCAACTCGGCAATTTTTTCAGATGGGGCGGACGATGTCGTGACTCAAGTGAGTCGCGAAGACCTTATGAAAATCGTGACCGAATATGCAGCAGGATCAACCGTTGAAATCATGGAAGATGGAGATGGCTATATCGCACGTGGGTACGTCGGTACCAAGGACGTTGCGAGAAAATTAGAAGACTCCCTCCTACAAGTCGACAACACAATCGACACGGCACAAATTTGGGACACGGAAAGCATCGCTTATTCGATTCGAAGTTTTTTAGCAATGCGAAAACTGAGACACCTTGCTGTTGAATTGGGTGACCCTGGACAGATTATTGTTTCCGGAAAAACTCCTGAACTTTCGATTTGGGAGAAAGTGAAAAATGAAATTGAACAACGTACCAAGGTTGGTGTACTCGTTGATCATGTCACAACACCTGATGGAAAATCGACTCTTTCAAAAGAGCCAATCGCTAGCCTCACTCCTCAGTCGGAGACACCAACCGGTGCAAACGTTGATGTTCCAGCCGGAGTGAAATCTAATCAACCGGATTCAAAGACTCCATCACAAACTCCTGACACTCCACCTAAAAGTTCTCTTCTCCCTTTTCTTGTTCGAGACCTGACCATCGGTCGCTCCAAGTTTTTCACCACGGATTCTGGTGTAGATGTCTATGAAAATAGTTTCGTGACTGGTGGTTACTACGTGAAATCAATTGAGAGCGATAAAATCATATTTTCAAAAGACGGAAAAGATTTCGTCGTGAATGTTGGAAAGACAAAATGACTCAACCTACGATTCGTGTTTTTGACATCGAAAACCAACTTGCTGGAGATGTTGATGGTGATCTCAAACGAAAATTATGTGAAGAACTCGCTGAGGAATTGCGGGTCGTGAAACAAGAGATGAATGCTGGGCTTGCACCTGAAGATTTTCAACGAACGGAAAAATACGCCAGCGCACTGGAGAGGGCATCCAGCGTCGTGCAGAAAATTTGGGATGCGGAACATTAAACCAGCTTCTCATCATAGAGTTCCTTATGGACAAAAAACTCAAAAATCATAAAATTGACAATAACCCAAAGATAAGTAAGTGAGGTAGAAAATGGCTTTTGACATGAACCGGATCAACTCCGGAATTAGCACGACACTCGAAACATTGGGAGCCGATATCGCACAAAAATCGACCGGTTCCGGTGAAAACTTGTCTGAAATCGAGTTATTAAAACTCCAAGGGTCGATGCAGAAGTGGAGCATCATGGTCAACATGCATTCGAACATTCAAAAAACATGGTCAGATGGGCTTAAAGCTGTGGTGTCGAACCTTCGCTAAAGTCCAGATCTATTACTGAAATCCGACAAGAGGCGAACTGCTAAATGCAGTTCCAGGCACTTCAAGAAGGAGTGGAGTTTTGACTCCGTCGACTCAAAGCGTACAACAATTGATGGAAATCGGCCTTATTGCTGCTGGCAATGGATTATTGTCAGATGCGGAATGTCTCTTTGCAGGCATCGAGGCAGTCCGTCCCGAAAGCGAGTTGCCCTTAGTGGGGCGAGCATTTGTGAGAATGAATGCCGGGCGTCACTTGGATGCAGTGAACCTTCTTCAACAAGCGATGGAGAAAAACCCTGACAGCGATTTGGCACTTAGTTTTATGGGGATGGCGTTGAAACTTGCCGGAATGAACCAGGCGAGCCGAGAAGCATTCGAGCAAGTCCTGGGTGCCAAAAACAGCGAAGAAGCCGTTGCGTTAGCAAAGTCGGTTTTAGAAAATTAATACAACTCTCGTCAGTGAACGAGTGAGAATTCACCTGGATCAATTGGAGAAGACATGGTCGACCCAATCACAAGTCAAGTCGGTCAACAAGCCGCCAATCATGCCGCCCAAGGCGAGACGAGTACCCCCAAAGGCGAGGCCAACACACATGGTCAGGAACGCTTTGAAGCGGCAATGAATCAACCGGTTGAACAGACAAATGCCGAGCAGCAGGTTGCTCCGACTCAACAAATTGATCAAGCCTCTCAGCAGAATATGCAGACTGCTGATCTGGAAGAAGTCTCTGCCCCGACACTCGGGGAAGCGATTCTCGACGGGGTACAACGCATGAAACAAACTCGCGACACACGAGCAGCCCGCATCGAATCTCAGTTGACCGAAAATACCGGGCATGAACTGACGATGCAGGAATGTATGAAACTCCAGTTCGAAGTGATGCAGATGAGCCTTGAACAGGACATGACGAGTAAAATTGCCGACAAAACAAGCCAAGGCGTTCAGACGCTCTTCAAAAATCAATAGTGAAAACATTCGTGACAACCAAATTCTTTCGACTCCTCATCCTCGGACTGCTTGTTGTCACGGTTGGCTGCAAGAAGGTTGATCTTTACGCAAACCTGCCTGAGCGTGAGATCAACGAAATGATGGCGATCCTGCTAGCAAACGGGATCGCATGTAGTAAAGTCGCCGGAGAAGAGGGTCTCTGGAATATGACAGTGGACGAAAGTCGCTACGGTGATGCCGTTACGATACTCAGCGACTTGGGACGACCGCGTAAACACCGCCCTACGATTCAAGAACTCTTTCCGAAAACAGGATTCACCTCTTCTCCCGCTGAACAACGCATCCGTTTGACATATGGTTTGGCACAATCCTTAGAGGCGACAATTACAACACTTCCCGGTGGCGTTATCGATGCTAGTGTACATCTCGTTCTCCCGGATAATCAACCACTGACCGCGACGACGGTTCCTTCCCGAGCAAGTGTGATTGTTGTCCACGCCAGAGGCGCTCAAATCGAAAACTCAATCCCTGTGATTCAGCAAATCGTTATTGGCGCTATCGATGGTCTGTTGGCGGACGATGTGAGTGTTGAGTTGGTTGAAGCTGATGAATCCCTGGCGGACATAAGAGCGAATTCGAAATTCTCTGCTGGAACGGATTATGTTTCGATCCTCTCCATGAAAATTGCGAAAGACTCCGTCATTCGCTTCTACGCCATTCTTGGAGTCGCAGGCGTCTCGACATTATTGCTGATCATCATGCTGATCGCCAGACTCTTCCGACTACGTCCCCAAACTTCCAACGCCTGAACGGTCCACTAAGCATGGCGATGAGTTTCATACAGCATGTGATTCACGAGAATCTCAGACTTTTTGAGATGATTCATCGTTTCAATTGTGAACCGGGTTCTCATGTTCACTCAGATCATTTCGAAGGTCTCCTTCCGAAATCTACTCTTGAATACTTGCAGTGCTCCCTTCGCGGGAAACAGCGATTTTCGCAATGGGTCATTCAAAATTGGGATCTAAAACCGGACGGAGTCTGGGAATTCGAACATCCTCGCTGTCGATTGGCGTTGCTGGAACCTGACCGGTTTCTGGAGTTGTTGAGATATTCAGGGACCGCAATCAATGCCCATGCAATTGCCAAAATCATTGATCGTCGAGCGCAAACAGAAATACGAGAGTCACTCGGCGAGGATCTCTACCACTTTGCACTGAAGCGTGCCCCAATGCTCGTCGGTGGAGTTCCTGCTGATTTACTTCAAAGCGATACAAGCGTCCCGATTGAAACGCGTGTGAATGAAGCTGGAGAGCAGTGTTTCAACATTTGCCTGCACGGCACCGCGTCTGAAATACAGAGTCGACTGAAGCTAAAGCTGCCCGAGGGGTTTGCTTTGTCTCCGGTTGAAAACGTGTCCGATGAGACATGCGAGCGTGTCTGGAATTTAGTGAAGCGAATCTTGCTGACCGAGATTGCGCCGGAATTGAAACAATGCTTCAACTGAACAATCTCGATCTGATACCCGATCAGAAAATCGTGCGTGCAGAAGAGTATCAAGCCTACGTCGACGCACAAGGAATCATCGCAACAGCCCAACAGCAGGCGGCGAAAATCATCGTCGATGCCAAAGAGGAATACGAAAATCAAAAGAAACTCGGTTTTGAAGACGGACTCATGGAAGGCCGCATGGAGATGGCGGAGAAGATGGTCGATTCCGTCATAAAGTCCGTCGATTTCTTCTCGTCCCTCGAAGAACAAGTTGTGGACCTGGTTGTGAAGTCCTTGAAAAAAATCGTCGGTGAAATTAACGCGGATGATCGCATTATTTCCATCGTCCGAAATGCCCTTGCTGTCGCCCGAACTCAATCGAAAGTGATTGTCCGCGTTTGCCCGACAGAAGTTGAGACTGTGCAAGAGCGGCTTGCTGAAATCATGAAGCCCTATCCAGCGATTACGTTTATCGATGTGGTTTCAGACTCGCGGTTGGCCACCGGCGGGTGTATTTTGGAAACAGATATTGGAGTCGTGGACGCCAGTATCGATGTTCAAGTCCTTTCCATTGAACGATCATTGAGCAAGTCTCTCTCTGGTGAAGCTTGAAGTGAGTGATGAGGTTCTAGCAATCGAGCGATGAAGAATAATTGAAACGTCAATATCAAAATTTTAGAATCGGTTCAAAAAGAGTGTGTTGTGAGTAGTTTTGAATACATCACGAAAATGATGGACACCGCCTTGGAAGATGCACGTCCATTGGACGTGAAGGGGCGTGTTGTTCAAGTCGTGGGAACCATTATTAAAGCTGTCGTCCCAGGCGTGAAAATTGGAGAACTTTGCATTCTTCGCAATCCCTGGGAGGAGGACTGGGAACTGATGGCAGAAGTTGTCGGGTTTTCTCAAGACGCTTCGCTGCTCACCCCATTCGGGGAAATCGTGGGTGTTTCTTCGGCAACTGAAGTGATCCCGACAGGGCGAACGCACAGCGTAGCTGTCGCCCCGGATATCCTTGGTCGCGTTCTGGATGGCCTGGGAAATCCCATGGACGGAGGGCCGCCCATCGTCGCGGAGTCTCATTACCCGGTCTACGGACCACCTCCAAACCCGATGAAACGAAAACTGATTACCAAGCCGATCTCATTGGGCGTTCGTGTTCTCGACTCTGTCCTGACTTGTGGCGAAGGTCAGCGAATGGGCATTTTTGCTGCGGCAGGCGGTGGAAAAAGTACACTACTGGCCTCGATTATTCGCAACACAGAAGCAGAAGTCATCGTCCTCGCGCTGGTGGGCGAGCGTGGGCGTGAAGTTCGGGAATTTATTGAACACGATTTGGGAGAAGAGGGACTCAAGAAATCTGTTCTCGTGATTGCCACGTCTGATCGTTCTTCCATGGAACGACTCAAGGCTGGCTACGTGGCAACCGCTGTTGCTGAATACTTTCGAGACAAAGGGCGACGGGTGTTGTTGATGATGGATTCGGTCACTCGTTTTGCTCGAGCGCAGCGAGAAATCGGACTGGCTGCTGGCGAGCCGCCGACCCGTCGTGGTTTTCCTCCGTCCGTTTTTGCGACTCTGCCCCGGTTGATGGAAAGAGCAGGCCAATCGGACAAAGGTTCCATCACCGGACTGTATGCGGTCCTGGTGGAAGGGGACGACATGACGGAGCCTGTCGCAGATGAAACACGCGGTATCCTCGACGGGCACATCATCCTTTCCCGAAAACTGGCATCTGCGAATCACTACCCGGCAATTGATGTCCTCGCCAGCGTCAGCCGAGTGATGAATAACATTGTTCCTGAAAAACATATCAACGCAGCAGGCCAAATCCGGATGCTTCTTTCGAAATACCAAGAAGTCGAAATGTTAATTAAACTGGGGGAATACAAGCCCGGAGGTGATAAAGACACGGACGAGGCGGTCCAGAAAATCGGCGACATCAATGCGTTCTTACAGCAGAAAACTCAGGAGAAAGCGGAGTTTGATGAAACGATTCAAAGGCTCATCCAGATTGCCGGAGGAGCGAATGCAACATGAAGTATCCTCTGCAAGATCTGCTGCGAGTCCGTAATATCCGTGAAGACAACGCTGCCAACGAACTCGCTCGACGTCGCACAGAAGTTGAAGCCGCCGAAAAAATTGTTGAACAGCGAAAGCAGGAACTCAAAGAGTACACCGAATGGCGAATTCGTCGCGAGGAAGAACTGTATCAGGAAATTATCGAGAAAAAGGTTCAACTCAAAGAGTTGGATGACTTGAAGCAAAGCATTGGCCTGTTGCGTGAAAAAGAGTTTGTGTACGAAGACCGAATCCGTGAAGCGGAGCGATTGCTACGTGAAGCACAAGAGGCCTTGGAACAGGCCCATGAAGAATATCGTGCAGCCGTGAAAAACCGCCAGAAAATTGATGAACATAAATCAATCTGGGCGCAGGAAGAAGCAAAAATCGACGAAGCAAATCAAGAGAAAGAGCTGGAAGATTTTCACGTACGAAAGCCGGACGAGGACTAATCCTGCCACGCGAAAACGAAATAGGAGCACCCCATGGTTGAACGTGTCACAAATAATAGCAACAACGCAAATCAGCCGAGAAACCCAGCGATGGTGCAACCTGACAACTCCTCTGTCAATCAGGCAGCCTCAACGTTTGAATCTCTCCTGGAATCCGACAATAAAAGCCCTCGGCAGCCAACGGAGTCATCGTCGTCGCAAGAAAATCGCTCCACAGGCGAACGGGTTGAAGAACGTCCCCAGGATGGACAAAAATCCAAAGACGAAGGCGGCGGCGACGGACAGAAAAAAGATGATGCCCCCAGTCGAGAAGGTCTTTCGCCAGGAGAAGCCATTCTACAGAGCCTGACAAAAGGACAAGTGCAGGTTGGAAAGGCAGAAATGCCAGCACAGGCAAGTTCGCAGAATCTCGATGGCGTAGTGCAACAGGTGGCTGACCAAATCCTTGTCGCCGAAGCGAGCAACGGTCGCGAAGTGCGCATCTTCCTGAAAGATTCGGTTCTCCCCGGAACGGAAGTTCGTATCACTCAAAACGCCGGAAAAATGCAGGTGCAGTTTCTAACGACCTCAGCACAATCACAAGATGTTCTCCTTCAGAACCATGCGTCACTACAACAAAGCCTGAATGAGAAAATCAGCAAGCATGATTTTGCGGTCACCGTTGAAATGGATACACAGGGGCAAGAACAGCAGCAAGACGGTCGGTCGCGCGGACTCATCGAACCGGAAGAAGAAAAGGACGATGATCACTAAATCAGTGATTTGGTAAGCATGCCTGCTCCGCTTCGTGTTTCGTTCTCAATCAAGCTTGAATCGCCTAACATGAGTTTCCAAGAGTGTTGAGTGACAATGAAAATTCCGGGTGCCACTGCTGGCTCGTCCAGCAGTGCTGTCGCGTTGCTTTCAACTCGATAGTGAAATCGTGACAGCGTACTCGAATCAACCAGAGACATTTCCAGATGACTGAATTGATCGTATTCCCCGAAGTCGCAGATGATGAAGTTCATTGGAAAAACGAATTACTGGGGCGAAACAGAGAAATCGGACTGACACTCGGAACGTCGATTGCCCAGTTGCAATTCACTCCGGATGTGGCATCGACAAGCAGTAAATGGCTGCAAATTGCAGTTGGGGAGCAGAACTGGTTCATCAGTTTTTCCGATTGGGATCATCTTCCGTTCGTGGAAAGCGTGCTGGGGAATGGGCAAATCTTGCAATTGCCAGATGTAATTTTCATGGGTGTCCTTGAGTCTGTTTTGGAACAACCCCTGGAGAAAGTCGCTGAACTCGTTGGCTCAAAATGCACAATAGTCGAAGTGGTGAGTGATCAGGGTGACAATTCAGACCTGTGCAAAGTTGGGTTTCAATTACGATTCGATGAACAGTCGTCGGTGTTCGGGAACATCTCTGGAAACCAGACTGCAATGCTGAGTCTCACTCAAATTGTCGAAAAAACAGGACCAACCCAAAATATAAACATCGGAGCGCTTCCGTTGGTCTCCGGGATCGAAATCGGCAACACTCAGATCGGGATTGACGAACTGAGCAGTTTGAAAGTTCACGATGTCTTGCTGATTGAAAACTCCACCTTCGATCAAGATGGGAGCGCGGTCGTTCGATTTCCACCCAATCACAGCTTGAAAGTCAAAGTTGAAGAGAACTCAATCATCGTTGAAGAACTCCAGACTGAAACTTCGCTGGCAGATGAAGTTCCGCACGCAAGTGTCAACGTTGTTTTTGAAATGGGCCAAGTTTCGCTGACACACAATCAACTTATGTCACTTGATCCAGGTGCTCCGATTTCACAAAAAACTGGAGAACTGGTCACCTTAAGCAGTTGTGGAAAACGATTTGCCCAAGGAGAACTTGTTCATCTTGGTCGGCGTATCGGCGTTCGAGTCTTGACGATCAGTCAAGCATTTGAAGAGACACTCATTGTTGTCGAAGAGGAAGTGGCTCCTGCCCTTGAATCAGAGGAAAGTGCGGAAGAGCCTGAATCAATTCCACAGATCGAACGCGAAGTTTGAGAGTCGGGAGTTGAGTTGCGTTATTCTTTCTGAAATTGCCTGCACGAGATGAACGCGCTGCTTTCACAACGTTTTCAAGCGTAGTTCCATGGTATTCATATTCTGAACTCGCTCGTACGAAATCTGCTCACAATACTGGCGGACAAGGTGCAGCCCAAGACCTCCTACGGCACGTTCATCGAGGACTGCATCGACATCGGGAGATTGAGCTTCAATCGGGTTAAACGGTTTTCCATCATCTTCGATGTGAATCTGCAAGAACGACTTGCGAAGATCAACCGTAATTCTCATCTCTCCGTCAACTGTCGCTCCATACGTTACGAAATTGACGAACAGTTCTTCCAGCACAAAATGAAGTCCGTAACTTGCTTGTTCGTTTAACGCAAAGCGATTTGTAACTTCATCGAGATGCTCGCCCAGCTTGGTAAGTGCAGCCAAATTGTTGGGTAAGCTTACTTTGAGCATGTCACCCGTTCGCTGCTGAAGTTTGATCGATGTTTTGATGTTCCGCCCGCTGCCAGCGAGTGTTCCTGCCCGCCCAAGCACTATTGGTAACGACAAATTCATCTTCATGAACAAAATAGATTTGGGCAGGTTGATAACTGGATTTCCGGACCAGACTGGTCGTCGAATCCAGTTCCTTAAAAAGTTCCTGAATACGGAATGCCGGAATCCTTCCAGAGCGGATTGATTTCCATTTCAGGTCGCCAACCTGCCACCCATACTGACGCATTAACGCGGGAGCGTAAGTCACACGCCCTGTCAACTCGTCACTCACCTCCTCAACTAGGATCAGGCAGCCAGCAAAGTCGTCACCGACTCTCTCCCATAAACCCTGTAAAACAAGAGGTTTTCCAGAGAGCAAATATGCCACACTTCGTAGAATTTGAAACATCGGATCAATGATAAAAAATGAGTGTAAGTCCTCAGCCATTGACTCCTTGTGATTGAGGATCATATTGCTTTAGATGTTCACCTTGGCTAAGGGTTGAATCGTGATCTCTTGCGTCAACTCCTGGTAAGAAAGAACAGGTAAGTCAGGGACTTCCAGTTCGATCAATTTCTTCACGTAGCGGCGAACATCCATTGATGTTAGAAGCACAGGTTTTTGTGCTGTCTGAGAAATGTCTCCGACGTTCTTTTTGACTGAATCGACAAAAGTCTTGGTCGTCATCGGGTCCATTGCCAAGAAGCTACCGCCCGAAGTTTGTCGAATGGCTTTGCGGATTGTCTCTTCGGTGTTTGTGTCCAACAGGTACACGGCAAGAATGTTTTGACCGCCACTGTATTTGTAGCTGATGAATCGTTTCAGGCTGGAACGCACATATTCGACTAAAAGTACAGTGTCCTTTTCTTTCTGCCCCCACTCGATGAGAGACTGCAAAATCGTTCTCAGGTTCCGGACAGAGACTTCTTCCTGAACGAGACGTTGCAGGATTTCGGAAATTTTCGGGACCGGGAGAACACGTTGAACTTCTTTGACGACTTCAGAGTATCGCTGCTCCATGTTGTCCAGAAGGAAGCGAGTTTCTTGTAAGCCGATGAAATCTCCAGCGTACTTCTTGAGGACATGAGCAAGGTGATGCGTGAAAATTTGTGGCGTGTCCAGGAAGTGAATTCCAGCTTGTGCCAGACGAGGAATTTCACTCTTAGCGACCCAGATTCCGGGAATTCCCGGTAGAAATGGTATTTCTTTTTGGAATGCAATATCCAGAACAATCAGGTTTTCTTCACTCTCGCGGACAAGCACGCTGTCCGGTTGAAGTTTCCCATCTGCGACGGGGATTTCCTGCAGTAAAATCCGATAGGTGTTCTCGGGCATACTTTGATTGTAGCGCAGGTGAATCCCTGGAAACGGAACTCCCAGGTCGTTGTACAGCGCGCGCCGAACACGGATGAGTTCATCATTGAGAACTCCAGAGTCGATCACATTTTCAAGTGAGGCGGGGACATCTAAAAGGAGCGGAACCGTCAAAGAGAAATCGTCAGCGTCGTCTCCGCCTGTGCTTTTCTTATGAGGAGGTGGCTTCTGCCCTGCTGCCGCAGAAGCAGGGAACGGATGCTCTTCTTCGTCAGCCGATTCACCGGTACTTGGCCGCATGGCAATCCCAATTGTGCTCACAATAGTTCCAAGAATTAAAAACTGTGGTTTCGGAAAGCCTGGGATCAACGCGAACAGAAACAGCAAACAGCCCCCGATCATCAATGCTTTGGGCTGTGCTAGAATCTGAGAACCAATGTCATTACCGAGTGCTGACGATTCGTCGGTGGAAACACGAGTCACGATGACTCCGGCGGTAATCGAAATCAGCAGGGCCGGAATTTGTGAGACGAGACCGTCTCCGATGGTCAGCAGCGAGTAGGTCTCGACCGCTTTGCCGACTTCCATGCCTCGATCAAGCACTCCCACGGAAATCCCGGCGATGATATTGATCGCAGTGATAATCAAACCGGCGATGGCGTCCCCTTTGACGAACTTCATCGCCCCGTCCATCGCACCGTAGAGCTGGTTTTCCTTCTCGACAACGGTCCGTCGAGCCTTGGCTTCATCAATATCAATCACACCGGCGCGCATGTCCGCGTCGATACTCATTTGCTTTCCGGGCATCGCATCGAGCGTAAATCTGGCTGCAACTTCAGCGACCCGTTCTGAACCTTTCGCAATCACCAGGAACTGGACAATGGTGATAATCAAAAAGATCACCACTCCGACTGCCAGTTTTCCACCGACAACGAATTCGCCGAATGTTTTAATCACCTCGCCAGCATCGGCCTGAACTAAAATCAGCCGCGTCGTCGTGACATTCAAAGAGAGGCGCAGCAGCGTTGTAAAAAGCAACATGCTGGGAAATGTTGAGAATGACAGCACGGAATTGATGTACAGCGCCATCATCAAAAGCGTGACAGCCAATCCGAGATTGAGTGCCAAAAGCAAGTCGACAATAAACGTTGGCACAGGGAGAATCATCAATGAGATGATCGCGACCAACAGCCCCGCGAGGAGTAAGTCGTTGTGGCGAGCAACCTTAAGTACGAAAGACTGGACTTTACTATTTGCCATCAGTATCCCGCAGTTTTCCTTGCATTTGCTTGATGAGACGACGTGCCTCGTCTCGGCGCCCTAGTCCGAATAATGCTCGAACCTGAATGAGCTTTTCTGTTGAAGATCGTTTGCCATGCGTTGTTTGGTCAATTTGAGCGAGGCATTTTTGATATTCCCCACCGTTCAGGTAGACATACGCAAGTGTGCGACGTACCCAGGAATTCCCGGGGTCCAGCACTGCTAAACCTTCGAGGACTGTTGTGGCTTCGGCAATCTTTCCGTTACGCAGGTAAAGATAACCAAGCAACGCAAGATATTCTATCGACGGCTCTTTCACAGCACCCTTTCGTCATGATGTAGTGAACGCATCAACTAATGGAAGTTCTATGCCTGTTGCAAAAGGTGTCGAAGTGTGCTGAGCAATGCATTCAACTCTGCTCCATCATCTAAAAGCTCTGCCAGCTCCTCAAGAGCAGTCCCTTCCGGACGCCCGGCGTAAGTTTTATAGGCTTCCTGGATATCTTCACAACACTGCTTGTGTGCAGCATGAAAACCTGTTGGAGAGAGCAGAATGCGGTTCATAATCTCTGGGCGAAAGGACTCCACCATCGACTGCTCAATCGTCTCTGGAAACAGCACGTCTAAAAGTTGCTGCTTGTAAATCCCGCCTCCCGGAACAAATTGGCTCGTCTCCGGAAGGTGCGTTGGCGCACTCTCCGCATATTCGCTGATTTGCTCGATTCCGGTGTCGAACGAAATGTTCCGGTTGATTTCTGCCATATCAATTCTCTTGTTAATCGAATGCCTTGGCGGATTCCAGGTCATCGCACAGCGTCAGAATTTTATCGAAGCCTGCCAAATCGAAGACTTGGCGAGCGTTATCGTTCAGGTTACATACTGCCAATTTCCCGGAAGCAGCGTTCATTGTTTTCGCAACACGAATAAAGACCCTTAATCCCGCACTGCTAATGTAAGGCACGTCAATCATGTCGATCACAACATTGAGTGGATTTTCTCGAAGGGCTTCATCGATTCCTTCCTGTAAAGCTGTCACTGTGACCGCATCCACTCTGCCGACAGGGCGAACGACCACGATATCGCCGTCTGTCTCAACTTTTAAACTCACGCCGTTACTCCTTCAAAGGCTTGATCATGAAGTTGTCCCAAATGATGCAGAATTTGCTCAATCGTAGGGACATTAAATTTTTGTTCTTCCAGGTTCACAGCGAAGACAAGTTGCCGATCTCCACTCAGTGCCGGATTGACATGGAATGGCTGCTGGTTCCGCCAGTGGCACAACTCCAAAGCTGCCGAGTAAATCTCCGGTCCTGGGCGATCAATTTCACGTACGAGATAGAGTAAAACACTCCCTTCACCACGTTCAATAAAAAAATCTCCCAGGCGTTCAAATTTCAAGCTCACAATCCCTGAATCATTAAAGTTCAGAGCTTCAATGCCGAGACTGCGACCGAAATCCTCAACAACGCCATTCAGCCAACTCATTCTTCTTCCTCCTCTTCCTCATCGATTGCCGTATCCAAGGCATCCTGAAGTGCAGCGAGTAACCGAAATCGACTTTGGTCATCGCTGAATATTTTCAGTGGCAATTTACGAACAATCGAATGCAACTCACGGAGGAAGTATATCTTCGCTTCGAGATCCTGGATTCCGAAACGATCAACAATAGTCAAAATTTTCGAACCATCAACAAACCGCTGATCTTTGAGAGGGATAATTTCCTTCATCAATCGATGAGCGGACTTTTGAGCTTCGGCTGTATACTCTTTCATCTGCGCTGACACATTTCGAGGTCACTCCATATTTCTAAAGGCTGACGTCAAACACAGTTTGCATCTTTTCAAGCAGTCCCGCAAACGCAGAATAGGTATTTCGGGCCACTTCGAGATGATACAAGCTATCAACAGTTGCTTTCACTTTGCTACTGTCGGTGCTACTCGATTGAGATTGCAAATCGTCCCCGTAACGAGTGATCATTGCATCGGTGGCAGCGAGGAAGTCTTCCTCGCCGTATTCACCCAGTAATTGCTCGTACACTTCAGAGATGTCTTCGAACGACTTGATGTGATTTTCGTAGAAGTCGCGAAGCTCTTCTCCGAGTTCTGCTTTGACTTCGCGAATCGCTTCCAGAACTCCTTCGTGAGTCCCTTCTGCTGCGAACAGTTCCTCTAAAGCCAGCAAAATCGCTGATTCAAAGTTCTCGTCGCCAGATTGCTCTTTAAATTTGCTCAGGAGATCCTTGATTTGACCGGGAGTCGCATTGCTGAGGTCTTTTAACTGTTGTGTGAGCTGATTGAACTTCTCAGCTTGATCGACGCCAGATACGCCATTCAAGTACTTCGCGAACATCTCCCGAACGCGGCTCGCAGATTTTGAACGGGCATCCCGTTTGCTTAACTTCTCTGAGGACTTATCCTGCAATAGCATGCCAGCTTCTTCTTGGGCATCAGCGACAAGTGATGTCACGGAAGGCTGGGTCTGCACCGTCTGACCATGCGATTGCACAACCACATTCGCAAGCTGCGCTTTCGTTGTTTCAACATTTTGCGGGTTATTAGTAGGATTTACCCCTACACCACCAATTCCACCTGACATGGTTTCTTCCTCAATTTACTGGGTTTCCCGATCATTGTCGGCACTTTTTCCCGTACGATAAATAGTAACGCAAAACGCCTTTCCATTCTGCGCAGCATCTGAGGGAATTTTTCTTTCGCGGCTCCGCATAACGGGCCTCCTGTTTGCGTAACGTTACATATGGACGCGAGAGTCCCGCTGAAACAGACAAGTTTACATTTGTACACAAACGACTCGCCAACACTGCCATTTAGACGCGAACCTTCTCACATACAATCAAATTGAATCCATCTACCAAGAATCCTTAGTCATGCCAAATTTTCAAGTTCCATCATCATCGAATTCACAAGTACAGTTCGAAGCTCTCAAGCAGCTAGAACAGCAGATGACTGACAAAGAGCATCTAAGATCGGACAAAAGTAACGGGAAAGTTCTCTACTCAAAGGGCGACGTGAATAAAGGGCACGGAAAGTCTTTGCGAATGGGCGGAGCGCGACGAAGAAGATTTAAGAATGCAAAACTTGAAGTCCGTGACATCATCGCCAAATACCTCAATGATCCAGACAAAGCCGATGCGATCATGAGCAACGTCCTCACTGGAAGCAAACGCATTTCGACTGGGAAAGCACGTTTTCGGATCGAAGCGATGACAAAAAATAATCTTCAGGAAATCTTAAAGCAGGCGGATGATGTCATTGAGTTGCGTCAACAGGTTGGTGAAGAAATCAGCGAGAGCTATGGTGATCTGACATCTACAATCAAGGATCTCCGAAGCAAGAATGCTTCCTCAAAGCTAGGATTGAATAGCGAAAAAGCTCTCATGGCATTTGTGATGAAGCATGCCTCAGAAGAGTCGATTGAGTCCACGCCAGAGCTAAGTGAGATTCAGGATTTTCGTAACCGGCTGGCTGAAAACTTCAGAGAAAAAACTGGGGATCTCACTAAGGATATCAAACTGACGCATCAATTTGCCCACACTTATGGCTTGGACAGTCAGGGAGTGAAAGCATTCATTCGGCGACATGCCAGCTGGAGTTCCGTGATGGCGACTCCAGAACTTCGTGAAGACCTCACGAACTTCTCGATCGGGAATGGAACTTCTGCACGAATGAACTTCTTAAACGCATCCGATGAATTCGATGCTTCACAAGGAGACAAAAAGTACGAACTCGCCTCTGAAATGTTTAATGAGTTTTGTACTGGAGAATTCTCAAATCAAAACCTCGCTGAGCCAGCAGAAATTTATATCGGAAACCAGAAAGCCGATTCATCGCCCCATGAACAAAAGTTGGGGAATATGAATCGTGCGCTTGGGAAATTACTCGGCACTGATCCACCACCTCGCAACAAAACGGAATTTCAACAGAATGTTCAGAATTTGAAGACGGATGACTCTGTTTCACGTAATGATGTCATTTCATTGTTAGGGAAGGAACCTGTTGATATCGATTGGAACGTTTCAAAGGATGACCTGCTCGATCAGTTGACTGTTGACACCATCTTTACGAATACGAAAAGAACAGTGAACGGACTCGTTACGCTGGAAAGTCTGCAGCCATTCACTTTCGAGAATGATCAATACGACAGTGCGTTGTCGAACCTTGAGACTCTCAACGTGAAGCAGGATCAACAATTCTCTTGGAAAGTTCGTGTTTCACCGAAGGAGGCCATGCTTTCAGGAAACGGGCTTCTTGGATCGGGGGTCAAAGAGGAAATTCACAGCCAACTGGTTGATGAGTTGAAACGCCCTGTGAAGAACCACGAAGACTATCCGGTCTCAGAGATGTTTATTAAGGATTCGAACCGTGTTTCTTCCCAAATTGGGGGAAACCAAATCAACTCAACGACGTTCCCAGAGCAATCCGCTCGTCGGTCAGGAGCCTACAAGGCCCTCACTGAAATTTGCACGTACGACGGGGAGGTCGATGTAGAAATGCGGGATGCGGTTTCCAGGCTCGCAGCACAGACTTCCCTTGCCCCTCTCTCAATCGCACTGGGAGCGGGTAAAGGGGACCCGCTCCCAGGTGAGATTAACGGAATCAAGAAATCGTGGAATTACTCGATGCAACGAGACAAAAATGGCGATGTCACCCTTCGCTTCCAGCGATTTGAAGACCAGGCGCAAAGCCTGCTTTCAATGGAAAATGGACAGGGCTGGCTTGACCCTGAGCAAAGTTGGATGAAAGTAGAGTTCTCGGTCAAAATCAGCAAAGAACAAATTGATAGCGGGAATTTTGAAGATGCCTTGGAAGTCAGCGATGTGAAATACGATGCACAACTCATCAACGCAGACGGACCTCCAGAACAAGCACAAGGGAAACGTGATCTCGATGTATAAACGATTCAACTCAAAGTCATTAAAGGGTTCCTGAAAGGCACACTATGAAGATGAGGTCAATTCGACGATGTTGTGACAATTAAGGATTGGTCGATCGATGTGGGTCGCTTTGTTCTTAGAGATTCTGCACGGAGTCACTGTTCCTAAGTCAAACGAATCCAGAGTGATTTTGGAGTTGGATGTTTCGGTTTTGCTGAGCACAGTGCGGCGCTGTGGGCCTGTGGAAATGCAAAATTGAACAGCGTCCATCCATCAAGCCACGGCAAGGCTTCTTCAATTCGAAAGAGAGTGGAACTAGAAGTTCAGTCAGAGAAGAGAATCTGATTGGTAAAGTATTGAACGAGTAACCAATTTGTCTCATCACCTGAGACTAAAAAGTTCGCTTGTTGCCGGGGTTATGAAACAGAGACATTTTGGTGAGACATCACTTGGCCACTGCTGGTGCCAGTTTTGACCACTGTCTCAAAGTCTCGCCATAACATCTCATCCGGGGTGAACGCTCCCGTCCATAAGGTAAATCCCTTTGTCGCCGATTTGGATGAGTCAGAAACCGAAATACCAACGTTTTTTGACAGTACGCTAAGTACTTCCACTTCAGTAAATGAGCCGGAATCTCGCATTTGGTTGGATCACGTTGTAACCTTGACTGCATGTCTGACGTCACACTCATTTTGCAGTCGATTGAAGCGGGAGATCCGCAGGCAGCGGCGCAATTGTTGCCGTTGATCTACGATGAGCTTCGCAAACTCGCCGAGCAAAAGATGGCTGCGGAACGTAAAGATCATACACTGCACGGGACCGCGCTTGTCCATGAAGCATACCTCCGTCTTGTGGGCTCAGAGCAGGAACATCATTGGAACGGACGGGGGCATTTCTTCGCTGCCGCCGCAGAAGCGATGCGCCGAATTCTGATTGACCACGCTCGCCAGAGAAAATCTCAAAAGCGAAGTGATGATGCGAATGGGTTGAGATACGATACGTATGTCTCCCACGTGTCACTCTCCATGGATGATCTGCTCGATTTCAACGAGGCTCTTTCGCGATTAGAAATATCTGACTCACAGGCAGCTCAGATCGTCAAACTGAGGGTTTTTGCTGGCCTCTCAGTGAAAGATGCTGCTGCGTCACTCGGAATCCCAGAGCGGTCGGCCTTTAGAGACTGGTCCTTCGCACAAGCTTGGTTATTTCGAGAGCTGAATGCCAACGCTTCCTGACTATTTTCACTTGAATGTAAAGAGTTTCTCGATTCCCAAAGATTCTTTGGATTATTCTGGCAGTAATCGCGTCCGCTTTACGCACTGTCTATTAGATAAAATAGTCCACGGATTCAAACCATGTCCGAATCTTCAAATCGATTAAAAGAAATCTACTCTGAGGCTCTTGAATTAGAGTCGGCAGAAGAGCGGTCTGCCTATATTAAAGACATTTGTGGCAACGACCAAGTTCTACGGGCTGACGTTGAATCACTCCTGTCCGCACACTTGAAAGCGGACGGGTTCCTCAGCCAGGCAATTCCAAACTCGCAAACACAAATAATGCTCCCCTCGCCCGAATCTCCCGGGACAATGATCGGCCCCTACAAAATCCGTGAGCAGCTCGGCGAAGGAGGAATGGGGGTTGTTTATGTGGCAGATCAGACTGAACCGGTTCGGCGTCGCGTGGCACTGAAAGTGATCAAGCCGGGGATGGATTCGAAGGAAATCATTGGTCGATTCCAGGCGGAACGGCAAACGCTGGCGATGATGTCGCACCCGAACATTGCCAAAGTTCTTGATGGCGGAACCACCGAAAACGGACGTCCATACTTCGTCATGGAACTGGTCAAAGGGATTCCGATTACGGAATTCTGTGATCAGCAAAAGCTGAGCATACGCGAGCGGCTGGAGTTGTTCACGACGGCTTGTCAGGCCGTTCAGCATGCTCACATGAAAGGGATCATTCACCGCGATCTGAAACCTTCCAACGTGATGGTCGAACTGCACGACGTCGTCGCTGTTCCGAAAGTGATTGACTTCGGAATTTCCAAAGCGACGAATCAGCAAATGACGCAGCAGACGGTCTATACGCAGTTTTCGCAACTTGTCGGCACACCATTGTACATGAGTCCGGAACAGGCTCAGGTTTCGGGGATCGATATCGATACTCGCAGCGACGTCTACTCGCTTGGCGTGATGCTGTACGAACTTCTGACCGGTGTGACACCGTTCGATAAAAGCACGCTCAGTAGCGTCGGTGTCGATGAAATGCGGCGGATTATCCGTGAGGACGAGCCACCCCGTCCGAGTAACCGAATCAGCACGATTGAGCATCAACAGATCTCCACGATCTCTGAGTCACGTCAGACAATCCCGCGTGAGATGTCCCTCTCGATGCAGCGTGAGTTGGACTGGATTGTAATGAAGGCGCTGGAGAAAGACCGGACTCGTCGCTACGAATCCGCCAACTCGCTGGCTGCGGACATCCAGCGGTATCTGGACGATGAGCCAGTCGAAGCCTGTCCACCGACGGTCAAGTATCGACTGACGAAATATGCGAAACGGCATAAAGGTCTGCTGACAACGGCGACTGTAATGGCGCTGACGTTGCTCGTCGCGACTGGAGTCAGTGTTTCGTACGCGGTTCAGGCAGATCAGGAACGTCAACAGGCAGGCATCGCACGCGACGACGCGGACGAAGAGAAAAACAAGGCACTCGCTGCAAAACAGCTGGCGGATCAACGACTTAACCAGTCCCGTCTGGATTTCGACAGGGCACTTAAAGCACTCGATGTCGTCGTGGAGCAGTTGTCTTCGGCGGAGTTTGCTCAGATTCCCGGCGTCGCAAAGACACGTACAGATATGCTGCAACAGATGCTCACTCTGTACGAAGAGATTGCCGAGGAGCACGACAATGATCCGTACGCGCGGCAACAGCAAGGACTCGCCTACCGACGCATTACGGAGATTCTTAGCTTAGCAGGTCAAAGTGAAGAAGCCGAAAAGGCAGTCAACCAAGGCATCGTGATTCTTGAAGAGTTGCTGAAGGAGAATCCGAAGAATGGAGATCACAAGTCGGGGTTGGCCGATTTGCTATTTCGTCGTGTACATCTCTCGACTCGAAGCCAGACAGAGAAGCTTGTAGACGCAGAACGCGCGCTCTTGTTGTGGCAGGGACTAGTTGAAGCAGGCATTAACAAACATGTCGGGTCGGTGGGTCTCATGCACCTGAAGGTGGCGCACCTTCTTCCGCAAGACTCACCACGAGTTGATCAGCAGATTACAGAGTCGATTCGGATTCCGGAGTCTCACGGACTCACACCGCACTGGGATTCCTATCTCACACTGGCACACCGAGCCGAGAAGAGCCGTGATTGGGATAAAGCCAAAAAGAACTATCGTCGTGGAATAGAGCTCTCGCGAAAATCGGCAAACAGCGGCCACCTCACTAGTCGCGGACTGCACGCTAACAATTGCAGTCAGTTTGCACAGCTGCTTAACTCTCAGGGGCGCCCCGATGAGGCGCGGGAGTTTCATCTGGAGGCAATCGATGTTGCCCGACAGTTGTACGAGGAATATGGCAAAATCCCAGCTTACGAAAGTCTCTTGAATCGGCGTATACAAGCATATTTAACTGATGCGGGAAACGAACAGCAGAAGGAGGAAGCACTGAAGTTTGTGGATGAATTCATTGCCACATGGCCAGGTGTCGAGTCTTTCCATGTAATACGTGCACCCCATCTCGCTAAACTGAATGCCCCCATTGCGGCTCTGTCGGACGCGATCAAAGAGTTCCCGGGTCTCCCGATCTATTATCGGATTCGGAGTGAATTATTGGCCGATTCTGGAAGAAAGGGAGATGCCCTGGCTGATCTCGACAAAGCGATCGGACTGGATCCGCATTCGGGAGAGTCCTATTTCGCACGAGGAAAACTGAAGGTTCAGCTTAACCAGGAAAAAGAGGCAATGGCTGACTTCCGGGCGGCATTCGATAACGCAGACGTGCCAATCGGACATATCTCGTATGCAGCACAAGAGACAGCACGCGATCTCATCAGATCTGGAAAAAGTGACTTGGCAATCGAGCTTGGTCAACTTGTGATCGAACAAGATCCCGACGGTCCGCGTGGTCACATCATTTGTGGTGAAGCTAACCAAAAGTTGAAGCGTCATCAGGTAGCGATCGACCAGTTTACGGCAAGCATTCCAAAATATTCAATGAAAATGAATCCGGCCTGGCTGCACAAAAGACGGGCCGTGTCACACTTTTACCTGAAGGACTACGACAAAGCTCTCGTCGATTTGAACACGTGCCTTGATCTTAAGCCTGACGATGCCTCACCCGTTTGGTGGATTCCGCTCGCCGATGTTGCCAGTTGTCCTGATGAGGAATTCAAAACAGGAATGAAAGCTCTGGCGAATCGTGCCGTCGAACTCAACAACGTTTCCGCAGCAGCGTATACAGCTCGTGGTCGGTTGAACTTCGCTTTGGGATTGATTGAGAATGGCGAGGCCGACTTCAAGAAAGCTCTGGAGTTAAAACCTGATGACGCTTTGACGCTCAACAATGCAGCCTGGTACCTGGCAACCAGTCGGCAAGCGAAACGTCAACACCTTGAGAATGCTGTGGCATGGGCCAAACAGGCTGTTGGACTCGAACCCAATTCGGGAATGTACGCGAACACGCTCGGCGTCGCCCATTACCGTGCCGGGGATTTCTCTGACGCGACTGTGACACTCAACAAGGCTGATGAGCTTGATTCGGAGAAAAAATATTTGGCCTACAACGGCTTCTTCCTGGCCATGGCTCACTGGAAACTCGATCAAAAAGACGAAGCCCGTCAATGGTACGAAAAGTCCGTGAAGTGGCTGCGAATCAACGACTCCAGCGACGAAGTACTAAAGAGCTTTCAAGCCGAAGCAGCTCAACTCCTTGGCATCCCCGTGGAAGCTGAGAATCAAAAGATTCAAGACCAGGATGAAGAAAAGAAATTGAACAACGACAACAACTAATCATTTAGCCACCGGTCAATGACCGGTGGAAACCGTCGAACAGAAGTTGGAGATGAAAGCAAACTCAGCGTTATCCGCCGGGTCATTGACCCGGGGCTAAGTGAAACAGACGACACGCTGAAAACTAATACAGAGAACACTAAATCAGAAGCGATAGAAAATCCGGTCGGTGAGGCTCAGCTACCAAACCAACGTCTCACCGACCGGTCAGCACCCCCGGGCTCACAGTCTGCGCTCCCGGACGGCTTGTTGCATGAAGTGTACCGCGCAGGTATCCCTATTGAATACAGGATTTCCCTGAAATGATCACTCGAAAACACTTTCTGACATTCTTGATCACCAGCGCAATGACGCTGGCATTGGTCACGACAAGTTCGATCGTCGAAGGCAAAGGCAAACCTGGCGGTGGAGGCGGGAAGGATCAGCCGAGTCTCTCCGTCTCTCTGAGCCCTTCCTCTATTGCGGAAGGGGATTCGGCAACCGTAAAAGTGACTCGGAGTACTTCAGACGGGCCTGTAGATGTCACGCTCGATAGCACTGATCCTACATATGTCTCTGAAACCCTACCACTCACTGACGGCGAGACCATAGCAACATTTACCGTCACTGGAAATATTACGGTCACTCTCACTGCCTCCGCAGACGGCTATCAGTCCGGGAGTGCGAACCTGACCGTGACTGAACCACCGCCTGTTCAGTATTTGCTGCATAGGTTCACATTGCCCACAGACTATCAGGGAGGATCT
>DAOUPA010000627.1 GCA_030626405.1 Planctomicrobium sp. | reverse complement strand
GGGTGCATCGTCTACGTAAATCGCCATTCCATCGAGCGTTTGAGCAAGACCCGGTGCGAGTTTTCCCAAGGTAATTCCTGCAGCAATACACAGGGCAACCCAAAGCGTGAGGTAACGTTCAAAGAAGTTCATTCCTTTCTCGTTTGAAGCAGGACAGCCTTCCGTATTCATGTCTGTTGTTTTCATTGAGGAGTCTTCGCAGTGACCTTCATGGCCTCATTGCCAATTCACCATGTGTGAAATAAAAAAAGTTATTTGAGTGTCGTTTTCCGTAGTTCAACGTCGGTCTTCAAAACAGATTCCAAGCACATAAAAAAACCATCGAGGCAGCCGCACGTCACCCGGTAATAGCTGAGGGCGCCTTCTTTGCGGACATCAATCAGACCAACATCTTTCAGCACCGCTAAATGCTTCGAGACCGTAGATTGATCCGCTCCCACCTCATTGGTGAGATCGCCGACACACATCTCTTGATTCTGAAGCAGGTCCAGCATCAGTAACCGGCTCGGATGCGCCATCGCTTTGGCGATTTTTGCACGTGCTTCATATTGTTGACGGGTTTTCTTATTCATGGCAATATTGCCATCATTGCATTCAATGAGTTTTCGTCAAGAGCGAAATGCGACATTATTACTCACGCATCATACCCCAAGTTCGGGGCGAGCCAGCGTTCGACTTCTTTGATGCTCATGCCGGTTCGTTGGGCGTAGCTTTCAACTTGATCTTTCGTGATGCGGTCGATGCTGAAGTAACGAGCTTCCGGGTGGGCGAAGTAGAGGCCGCTGACCGAAGCGGCAGGCCACATGGCGTAGGATTCTGTTAAAGAAATGCCGGTTGCGTTTTCGGCGTCGAGGATGCCGAAGAGAGTTCGCTTCGGAGTATGGTCTGGGCAGGCTGGGTAGCCGAAAGCTGGACGGATGCCACGGTATTTTTCGGAAATGATGTCTTCGTTCGTGAGATTTTCAGTCGTACCATATCCCCATTCTTCGCGGACTTTCTTGTGAAGGTATTCCGCGAAGGCTTCGGCGAGACGGTCGGCGAGCGCTTTCGTCATGATGGAATTGTATTCGTCGTGGTCGGCGTCGAATTTCTTTGCAAGCTCATCACAACCGAGACCAGTGGTGACTGCGAATGCGCCGATGGTGTCGCCGCGACCGGAATCCTTAGGAGCAATATAGTCCGCGAGGCTACGGAAGTCCTTCTGCCCTTTGCGTTCCCATTGCTGACGAAGCATCGGGAATGTAACAAGACTCGTCTCTGGTGAATTCGGTTCGTAAAGAGTGATGTCGTCGCCGTTGCTGCTCGCAGGCCAGAAACCGTAGACGCCTTTAGCTTGTAGTAAATTCTCGGCGATAATTTTGTCAAGGAGTTCGTTCGCGTCGTCGAAGAGCTTCTTTGCTTCAACGCCAAGGTTTTCGTCTTCGAAGATTTTCGGGTACTTACCTCGCAGTTCCCAGGTGCTGAAGAACGGCGACCAGTCGATAAACTTGCGGAGAACCGACAGATCCATCTCTTCAATGGTTCGAGTTCCCAGAAATGCAGGCGTTGGGATGTCGACAGATTTCCAATCGGTGGCGAAGCGACGCTCTTGAGCTTCGGAGTACGAGACGAGATTGCGTTTCTGTCGACCACTGAATGCGATGCGGTCTTTCTCTTGTGCCTCACTGTTCTTCTGAACAAATGCAGATTTTTTGTCGGCATCGATGAGGGATTCCACTGCTGGCACTGACAGTGAGGCATCGACGACATGCACGACAGGCTGGTCATAGTGCGGAGCAATTTTCACAGCTGTATGACGTGCCGATGTCGTGGCGCCACCGATGAGGAGCGGAAGGGAAAAACCTTCACTTTTCAGTTGCTTGGAAACGTGAATCATCTCTTCCAGCGATGGTGTGATAAGACCGGAGAGGCCGAGAATGTCGGCATTGTTCTCTTTAACGGCTTCCAAAATTTTATCCGCGGAGACCATTACGCCCAGATCAATCACATCAAAGTTATTGCAACGCAGGACGACACCGACGATATTTTTGCCAATATCGTGGACATCACCTTTGACGGTGGCGAGAACAATTGTTCCGCGTCCAGAACTGCTGTCGAGACCAGCGTCGATCTTCTCTTGCTCCATGAACGGCTCAAGATAAGCGACTGACTTTTTCATCGCGCGGGCGGATTTCACAACTTGCGGAAGAAACATTTTCCCGGCACCGAACAGTTGACCGACGACACTCATTCCATCCATGAGTGGTCCCTGAATGATGTTCAGAGGCCGTCCGTATTTTTGCCGTGCTTCTTCGGTATCTGCTTCGATGAAGTCGGTGATACCTTTCAGTAGGGAATACTGGAGCCGTTCTTCGACGGTCCCGTTTCGCCACTCTGCAATCGTCGCTTCATCCTTTTTTCCGGACTGCTTTGATTTGATCTCCTCGGCGTATTCGATGAGGTGATCGGTTGCGTCCGGGCTACGATTGAGTAACACATCTTCGATCAGGTCGCGCAGCTTCGGGTCGATTTCGTCGTAGACTTCAAGCTGACCGGCGTTGACAATTCCCATGTCGAGACCGGCGTTGATCGCGTGGTACAAAAAACAGGCATTGATCGCTTCACGGACGACATTGTTCCCTCGAAACGAAAACGAAACATTGCTAACGCCGCCGGATGTTTTCGCGCCGGGGCATTCTTTCTTGATGCGTTTGACCGCTTCGAAGAACTCGACGGCGTAGTTGTTGTGTTCCTCCATCCCTGTCGCAACGGTGAGGATATTGGGATCGAAAATGATGTCTTCCGGCGGGAAACCTGCTTGTTCAGTAAGAAGTTTGAACGCACGTTTGCAAATGGCGACTTTGTGATCGGCGGTGACGGCCTGCCCTTCTTCATCAAAGGCCATCACGATGACTGCCGCTCCGTACTTGCGAATCGTCCGCGCCTGATCGAGGAATTTCTCTTCGCCTTCCTTCATGCTGATGGAGTTGACGATCCCTTTTCCTTGAACGCATTTCAGACCGGCTTCGATGACTTCCCACTTCGAGGAGTCGATCATGATCGGAACGGTCATGGCATCGTCGGAAAGCAGCCAGAGGAACTTCTGCATGCACGCTTCGGAGTCGAGCAGACCTTCGTCCATGTTGACATCGATGATGTTGGCCCCACCTTCGACTTGCCCTTGGGCGATTGAGAGTGCCTCTTCGTATTTTTCCTCTTTAATAAGCCGTGCAAACTTGCGTGAGCCAGTGACGTTGGTTCGTTCACCGACCATGCAGAAGTTGGACTCCGGCGTCAGTTCGTAGCGGATGAGACCTGAATAGTTGGAGACCGCAGGTGAATTGGGCGGTTTCCGTGCAGGGAGGTCTTCGACCGCAGCGCCGATCTTGCGGATGAACTCTGGAGTCGTGCCGCAGCAACCGCCGACGATATCGACCCAGTTATTTTCGGCCATGTAGCGTATGTTCGAGGCGACTTCATCTGGATTTGAATTGAAGCCTCCCATGCCGTCCGGCATCCCGGCATTGGGATAGCAGGAAATTCTGCAGTTCGCGAGGCGACTGAGCGATTCGATGTGCGGTCGCATTTCCTTCGGCCCCAATGCACAGTTCAGGCCGATGCTGAAGAGCGGCATGTGCG
>DAOUPA010000725.1 GCA_030626405.1 Planctomicrobium sp. | reverse complement strand
TCTTCTCCCCTTAGATATTAAACGCAAGTATCACCAGACCGATCCTCGGATCTAGAGTTCCCCTGAGAATCGATTCACTACGTGTCAAATTATAACCGTTCCGTTGAAACTGGAGAAGGACGGGGCGCTGGAGTGACGGGCTTGAAAGCAGGGTGACCCTCAGCTGACCAGTTTCCGTAATCTCTTCAGGGGAACCTGAAATTCATGGAATCGCCTTGGCTGGAATCCGGCGATCAGCTAGAGCAGATTGCTCTTTCCTGTGCCCGTGAAAAACTGTTTCCATCAGTGAAAACGCGGAATTCCACGAGGAAAAACGCGAATATCTATTCAAGAAATGCTCTAAAGCTCACTGAGATTTAGCCAAAATGCGGAGTCGAAATACTTTATTGAAAGATTTTGAATCTTCATGCAGGAAAACGGCTATGTATAGCGCGCGATCCGTCGGAGTCAGGTAATAGGGGACGATGTTCTCCGGCAACTGCTGACTGAGATCCTCCCAGTCTCCGGCTCCAAAATCACGCCATGTCTTGAAACGAATGAATTTGTTTTCGTTGCAGTCTTGACCGCCAGCATAGGTGGGACAGAAATATGAAGTGGCGTACCAGTGTCCTTTGAAATATCCCACGTCATTGAGTACCAATCCAGTTGTTTTCCAACTGCCTGCCACGGCATCTTTTTTCTTTCCGAAACTCTTGTGAATTGTGTATTCCTGTTTGCTGAAATCATCAATTTCGATCACGACTCCTCGACTCGAACCAATGACATAAAGCTTCTCTTTTACCATCGTCAATGCACGCGAATAACCAAGGTGTTTTGAGAGGTCCAGTTCCGTTCCTTTTTCGTTCAGTGACCTGAATCGAAACAGACGACCGTTATTCGGATTGAGAGCGTAGAGCCACCCGGTCTTCTGATCCACAACAATATCATGTGGCCGGTCCAGTTGAGTTCCTGCCAACGATTGCACGCTGCTTACCCACTCTTCTCCAGCCGGATCACGAAACGTACGTAGTCGATGATTTCCAGTATCTGTCACATAAAACAATTGGTCCATTGGGTTGAACGCGACGGAATGAGCATCCTGCAAACCTTTGAGAGGTGACTCTTGAAACGGCATTCCAGGATCATTGCGATAGAACAGCCGTGAACCGGATGTCACGATTTCGGTTTTGTCGCTCACCAGCAGATGTGTACAGGCCGGAAAAGAGATGGCTTTCGGAGCATATTCCTCGACGACAATCTCATCGGCATTGCACTGGGGAATTTGTTCCAGAATTCTGATCGAGAGAACCACAAATAGCAACCGGAGAAACAGCATTGTCTCATGTCCTTCTCTTCTCAACAAAACTTCATCATGGCCAATTAACGTTTGCCGACATCGCTGAGCCGATGTTCCAACCTTCGGACTTGTCAACTCGGATTTGATTGGCTCATCAGTATCGAATTCTCGGAAACCACTTTTCTTCTGTGAATTTCATTTTAGCGAGCATTCACCCAGACGAACTTTTCGGCCGACAATTCTTGCTCGCCGTCCCAGCGGTATGCACAGAGGTTGCCGCCTTTGGCGACACTGTAGTCGACACAGGCGACATTCGGGGCCAAAAGAGTTGGGCGTTCGGCTCTGAGCCAATAGTGTCCGACGAAAACTGGTGGATCTGCGTCGTCATTGTATTGAGTGACCTGGTTCCACGCCGATTCGGGCACAGGTTCGTCCGGGACTTCTTCGATGGCAGGCAGCGTATATTCCCTGTAGGTCTTTCCGGCGGGATGTTCGTACCACTTGGTGCGGACTTCGGACCGTTCGTGCCCGTCTTTGTCTTTGAAAGAGATTCCGTTGGGCAGCGTCAGTTCTTTTCCCTTCAAAACGTCTTCAACCGACTGGCACAGGTCTTCAGATTTCCGGGTCGCCGCGAGCATGAAGTCTGTGGAGAGGCCATCATGCTCCGCCAGCGCTCTCTCGATCACGTTGATGGAACCGATGTCCCAACAGGCGTGTACAACTCGAATGCCGTCCAGATCGAGCGACATGGGTAAGCTGCGGAACCACATGATGGCTTCGCTGAGTTGGCCAGCAGTCAACTGCCGCACAGTTTCGGCGTGCTGGCGATCATTCTTGTTGTTGTGCTCCCGCAGGAATTGACCACGATTGGCAGGATCGGGTGTGTGATACGCGATGGCGTTGAATTCGTGGTTGCCCATCACGGCGACGGCGTGGCCGTTGTCGATCATGGGACGAACGATTTGCAGCACTTCCGAAATCTGCGAACCACGGTCGATGAAGTCTCCGACGAAGACTGCCTGGCGATCGGGATGTGCATGCAGCTTCCCCCGGTGTTTGTACCCCATGAGTTCGAGCAGTTCCCGCAACTCGTCGGCATGCCCGTGAATGTCTCCGATGATGTCATACACAGTCAACAATCTCCATCATCTGTTCCATTGTTCTGATGATTGCGTGCCATGATCAACTGCCGTTC
>DAOUPA010000532.1 GCA_030626405.1 Planctomicrobium sp. | reverse complement strand
AGCGAGGATCTCAACCTGATCCTCAAGCATGGAATCCTCAAGGAACGAATCGCCGCACTCGCGACCGATGCCCTCCGCGCCGCTGCTCTCGAAGCAGTCGGGTACAAGACTCAGATCATCGAGTTTATTGATCTGGAGCATACGCCGAAAAACTTACTGATTCGAGCTGTTAAACGACAGGCAAACGAGGCCGAAACGTCGAGCGAGGATTACAAGGCTCTCAAACGATTCTTGAATATCGACACTCTTGCGACAGATCAAATGTTCACACCGTTTTGAATCGTGACAAGAAATGCGATATTTTACGTGTTGATGAAATGTGTGATGCTGCGTTTTACTCATTCGGGAACACTTGAACCATTGAAGTGAGACAGTCGATGAAACCAATGTCTTTGTTCATCATCTTGAGCAGTCGCCTTCTCTTTGCGCATGATGGACCGCACACACATAGCCACGACGATGAACACTCTCATACGATTCCGGTTGCGACAAATTTCAATAACGAAGTGAAAATCACGATCGATGAGAGGTATCGGTACATCGAATCGAATGGTATTCCGGACCACAAGCCTGGTCGGTTTCCAAATCGCGGTAATCCCAATTCCATCCAGCCACAGCGGCATCGCTACAGGGTTCCATTGAATCCAACAAAGGCTGCGAACACAGTTTCTGCAATGCGGCAGCCTTTTGGGGTCGCCCTGAACGGGGTCCCATTTGATCCTGGCACAGCGGAATTCTGGCGAGGTGACCGACGAAGCGGCTGGAATTACGAGGCACTCTCCGGAAAAATCAACCTCGGACTCGACCGCCACCAGGCGCATGTTCAACCGGATGGTTCGTATCATTATCACGGAATCCCTGCTGGGTTACTGCAAAGACTCGCCGCGAAACACGATGACAAACAAATGCTACTCGTAGGATATGCGGCGGACGGCTTTCCGATCTACGGACCGATGGCACATCAGGATGCAGAAAACCCAGACAGTCCGCTCGTCAAAATGACACCGAGTTATCGGTTGAAACCAGGAAGCAGGAGGAGTGGACCAGGCGGGAGATACGACGGAACCTTTGGCAAAGATTTCGAGTACGTGGAAGGCGTCGGCACTCTCGACGAATCAAACGGTCGCCACGGCGTGACTCCGGAATACCCTGACGGAACGTACTACTATGTGCTGACTGATACGTTCCCGTTCATCCCAAGAAGCTATCAAGGAACACCTGACAAAAGTTTTGAGCGTCAAGGTCCACCTCCGGGCGGCCGTGGTCGTCCGCCATTTGGTCGCAGACCTCCTCCTGGACAAGGTCCTCCACCGGGGGGAAGGCGACCACCTCGGTTGTAAACTGTGTTACGCCATCTTCCTCCAATACGTTGAAGTTCTGAATGTTATTATCCTCGTCCTTCCAGTTTGATGTCCCTTCATTCAAACAAACACGAAGAGACAAATCCCAAGAATGTTTGGGCCTGAGAGTTCGCAGAGTCATCAATCGGGATTGACCTGTTTTCTGAAACATTAGAGAGTCTGGTTTCACCCGAAACTCAATCGCAACCGACGTAAGTAAAAGATGGACAGGATCTGCTCGGCAATTTTCGTGATCGTCTGCGGTCTAACTGCTTCGCCACTCTTCGCGCAAGTGAAAACGTGGCCTCAGTTTCGGGGTGCCGGAGGGCAAGGCATTGTCTCAAACGTTTCGCTACCAACAGAATGGAGCGAGAAGGAAGGCATTGTCTGGAAAACGGAGATCCCAGGTTTCGGTCATTCCTCACCTGTCCACGATGGTAAAACATGCTGGCTGACGACGGCGTCTTCGGATGGAAAAATTCTCGGCGTTGTTTCCGTGAATCTTGCAGATGGAAAGCTCGATAAAAACATCACGATCTTCGAGCCGAACACTGTCGAAGAAATTCACCACGACAACAGCTACGCCTCGCCGACTCCTGTCCTGAAGGGTGGGCGGTTGTACGTCCACTATGGAACTGATGGAACGGCGTGCATTGATTGCGAATCAGGCCGCATCGTATGGAGGAACAACGACTTTCCTGTTGAACATCAAGGAGGCCCAGGTAGCTCGCCGGTGATCTTCGAAGACATGTTGATTCTCACGCTCGATGGTGCTCAGCAGCAACGAGTTGTTGCGCTGGATATTCAAGATGGAACGGTCCGCTGGGAACGAACACGCTCGGCGCCGCAACGCCCGAATCCGATCACTCACCGTGCGTTTTCAACACCGTTGCTATTTGAAGTTGACGGGCAAATGCAACTCATCAGCCCCGGCGCCGATCAATGTCACGCCTATAATCCGGCGACAGGTGAAGAGCTTTGGCACGTCCGGTACATCGGCTTCTCCACCGTCCCTTGTCCGGCAGCCGTTGGCAACACAGCCGTTTTCTGTACTGGCTATTTCCAACCGGAATTATGGGCAGTAAAACTTGATGGGCACGGCGACGTCACTAAAACACATCGAGCATGGAAGTTTCGCGGGCCGATTCCGGATATCCCTTCACCGATGATCATTGATGACCTGGTCGTCATCATCTCCAACAAAGGAGTTGCCACCGGCATCGATCTCGAAACCGGCAAAAGAAAATGGGTCCTCCGAGTCGGCGGCAATTTCTCAACCTCCCCGCTCTATGCCAATGGTCTGCTCTACCTGTGCAGCGAAGAAGGCGTGACAAAAATCATTGACCCGCACATGAAGAAGCCGAGAATCGTCAAAGCGAATCGCCTGAACGGAAGCATCAAAGCCTCCCTGGCAGTTGTTGGATCAGACCTACTCATTCGAACCGATACGGCGCTGTACCGAATTGGAAAGAGTAAGTAACCACCGTTTCAGTCCGAACCTGCAAGAGTTTGAAGTCGATTGTAAATACACATCTGCAAAGCGACACATATTCCCACTAACACGAGCCCTGTGAACAGAAAAACAGCACAACGGACTTCCCCGCCACTTCTCCATGGAACCAGCATCCACATATAGACGAATGCCAGAACGCACGTCACGGACAAAGTCGCGGGAATCGCTTTCCAGTGCCAATCCAAAGAAAACAAAACCATCAAATGCAAATAAGCGACGACTGCTAAACCGGTCACCACTGACCCAATTAAGAGTTCCATCATGTCATCAAGACCATGCACGTGAGTCGCGAGGAAAATCGCTGAGACAATATACAGATAGGGCAACACAATCGCAGGTAGCATTCCCAACCCCCAGCCAAGTGTTTTCTGTACGAGAATTTGCCGCATCGAATTTGGAGTTTGCACCAGAAGTGACCATGTATGGTTCCTGACTTCATCGCTGAACAATCGATTCGCTGACCATGTCGCATCAATCAGGCTCACAGGGCACCCAAGAAGCGCTGCCCAGGCAAGACCTTGGCTTATTCCACCTTGCACCGAGTCCATCCAGAAGAGTATCCCCAAATGCACAAATGACCGGAGCATCATCCTTAAGAAACCTCCGGAGACAAATTTGTAATCCAGCCAGACAAACGGCTGCTTCCAGACTCTTCCCTTCCGGGAAATTTGAAAAGTGACGCCTGCAAGACGATCAACAATTGATTGAAAACGGCTCGCCCGATTGAGGTTGAAGCAAGCTCCGACAGCGAACAGGCAACCGAAACCGATCGCAACAAAAGCGGCAGCAGACCAGGGGGAATCCTTGAATCCCGATTGCATGATTTCCATGGTTTTGATCTGGATATTGAACTCGCCCGCTAAGGTGACAATCGTGGTTCCTCCTCCGAACACAGACAGTACGAATGGAAGTAAATACAGAATCACAACCAATGAAGTGGTCACGACCGCAGCCTTGCTTGTTCGACAACTCGCAGAGAAATAGAGTCCGATGCCCGCGACGAGACATAGATAGATCAACAGATAAACATAGGCTGCAAAAACTTGCGACCAGCTGACCCCACCGAGAGTGATTGTGAGTAACGTGAACGGGAACTGAACCGCAATCAGAGTTAAGCTTTCCCAGAAGCGCGGAAGCCCTTTTCCCAAAACGATTGAGAGGCTGTTAATGTCAGCGAGTTTCAATAAATCGAGAGTACCAGCTTCGCGTTCTTCAATGATGACCTGCGAAAAACCAAAAATGGAGTTAATTGTTAGGAACAGATGAGTCAGCAAAATCTGACTTTTGAAGATTTTTAGTCCCTTTGCCGTTCCCACATTGTCGAGTTGACTTTCCACGATCACCAGCAGGAGAAAGAGCACCAGCGAAAATCGCATCAAATTCGGACCGATCCGAATCGACTCGATTCGCAAAGCGCGCTTCGCAAGTTGCCAAACACCGTGGAACATAAACATCTCTTTGTATCTGGACCGGTCGTGTGAATAACTGCATGTTAAATGGGTAAACGCAAGCATACCGGCGACATCTTCGAGTCAGCGATCACTCCTCTGGGATCTCTACCTTTCTCAAGTAATCCACCCCATAGTCCTTCGGCAGCGGCGTCACGTAGTTCTCTTTGGCCCAGTGGTCCCATTGGGTGGAGAGTTTTTGGACGAGGTTTGGGTGCTGGGCGGCGAGGTTGTTGAGTTCGGTTCGGTCGGTGGTCATGT
>DAOUPA010000205.1 GCA_030626405.1 Planctomicrobium sp. | reverse complement strand
AGAAGGCGGCTTCTGGTGCGGCATGACGCTGTACCCAACAACAAAATGCACACCAGCCAGGGCTGCCGACATTATTGAGAAATACGGCGACGACCGCATCATGGTCAACTCCGCCGGCGACTGGGGCCCATCAAACCCCCTCGCCGTCCCAGACTTCATCCAGGAAATGCGCAAAAGAGGCCACAGCGAAGCCAAGATCAAAAAAGTCGTCTACGAAAATCCGATTGAATTCTTCTCCCAGTGTGAGAGATTCGAGTTTACGCCACCGGAGTAGAAAGCAATAGACACCAATTCCGGCAGGTCCATGTCGGTTCTTCGTCTGTCCGAGTGGGTTTCTCTATAATCCAAATTGCACCTCAGCTTAACAGAGCAAGTTCAGTAAATTTACTACTTGTGAATTCCTGCCTGAGAACGGATTGGAGAAATCAACTGAAATTGAGGATGAACTGAGATGCTGTTCATGGAAACTGGTTCAAGAATATTTTTAAGGCCGGTCGCCTTCGGGGTCTCTGGTATCTTAATTGTCTCAGCAGTTTTGACGATGTACGAAGTCAATCCATTCCGCCTCTCGCAGGGGGAAAATTTTAAAATGGGGATTCAGTCCATGAATCCCCATCGTCATTCACAGAATAAAACGCTTAGCGAATTAAAAAAGCAAGCGGACGAATCACCCAACAAAGTTATCACTCACAAGGGTATCGCTTACGGCATTCCGGAAACACGCGAATACCTGATTCCAGTAAGTCGTTTTGAACCGCTCCTTTCAATTCTTCCAGAAAACTACTTTGGTAAAGACTCGGTAGAAATCGGAATTTTATTGCAAGAACATTGGTCAAGCAGTGAAGTTCGTGCCGTGACACTCTTTCGTGAACATTTGAAAGGATACCGCCCTATTTCATTTACGCTACATGGGCAAAGAGTTCAAATCAGGCTTGCCAAGATCGCAAACGATAACGACACGATTTTGAAGTCAGTAACGATGGACATCCCCAAGCCGCCATCTCCAGAAACTCTCCAATTTTTTGGAAAAAGTGGAACTGCTTCTGAATCGCCAATATTCGAATTTCTTCGAGTTTATGGTGGGTTTTCGCCTGAATCCCCGAGAGTCGCTGAATTTTCTTCGTCCAGTGACTCTGACCATATACTTGATAAAGAATTTTATCCAAACATTGAGTCATTTCATAATTTTCCGACTTGGGAAGATTCCATAATCGTGTGCATGGGCCCAAACCATGACTTTTTAGTGATGAACTCCAAAGAGCAATTTGCATGGATGGTCTTCGAAACAGCTAGGTTTGAAAAAGTTTCGGAGACTTTCGATGAGATTATTCTTAAATATCTTCTTTACTTTGAACATGGAGAGGCCTTTGATTCTTTCAATTATTTCGATCAAGTGAAGTAGGATTCGAAGCCGGGTGCCACTAGCACACTTTTTTCGTCAATCACGTCAGTGGCAACCGCGAGAGACCGTTCTGGTTCAACCGGGATCTTGAAGTTCGAAAGCGTATTTCCTTCGGGATCGACGATGCAGCAGTACTTTTGCTTTGTATGCAGGTCGACTCCGCAGTAGAATTGGTCGTGGACCGTGGAGAATGAATCATGGAGACGAGCCGAGCAGTGGTTTCACCGATGTACGACCGCGTTGTTCGTCAATCACTTGGGGGGCAACTCATCGCAGCTTGCCTTGCCGGTCTCTTGCTTGATGGTGGCGTAATGGCTCGCGTCGTTGGAGTCGCGCTTTTGGGCTTCTGGCTTTCGGTGGGAATCCTCATGATTCGGCGCCCATTACAGCCTGGAAAAGTCGATTTAACATTCATCCGATGGGGCTTTTTGCCTGTGCTGCTTGTCGCAGTATTGGTGCAAATTTCCACATAACAAAACACTTAAACTGCTCTGGCGCTGCCGGGTGCTTCCTTGTAAAATCTGTTTTCCTTGCCAGACAAAATCAGGCAGGTGAACTTGATTGTCAGGTATCAACATGACCGTAGTACGCGGATTCACCATCACGATTGCGAGTGGCGCTGCATTTGGCTTGCTCGGCAGCGTACTTGGCTACGCAATAGGATTGTATGCACCTGATTACTATCGTCTGGTATTCCGAATTCCACCGAGCGTCCAACTCGATCCGGCTCATGTCGGCTTGGGACTCGGTCTCACACAGGGGCTTGCGGCGGGCTTGTTCATTGGGTTGGTGATCGTTGTCACGGTTGCGTGGTACAATTCACGCCTGAAAGAGCGCTCGACCTGACTCGGTGCTATCGAGTGTTTTTTATCAAATCTGTTTCCCCCGCCCGGCAGATAAACTTTGTGCTTCTATGAATTCAAAAAGATGGGAAACGTTAATCGAAAAGCTTCGAAATCTGAGATGGCTCACGTACGCCGTGTCATCAAAGAGGCATATCCAGACTACGAACCGGTGTTCGGTGGTCACGGTGCGTATGGTGGTCACCGAGCGCCACGCGATCATACGATTTCTTTTCGCCTTCGCGACCAGATGGGCCAGTTTCACTCAAACGTCGTCTGGCTCATACCTGACGTGTTATCTTCCCTGACCATTGAAGACATCCGCGCGACGGTTTCTCGGTCAAATGGCAATTTATGAGATCGCATCGCACAAGTCGTGAAGCTTTAATTCCCAGAGAGTGCCAGTTGCGCGAGCCATTGGCGTAGGTCCTGCGGCTTAAGATTGACTGACTTGACGACTCCTTGAGAATCAAGAAGCCAGTACGAGGGAACCTTGGAAACGCCATAGTATTTGGCAACAAGATTTTCCGTCCCACGTTTCTTGGGATCAGAATAGAAAATATGTGGCCAGTTGTTGCCTGTGATTGCAAGAAATTTTTCGACGGCAGCTTCTTCACGATCCAGATTCACACCAATCACTACGGCACCACTCCCAACAGAAGCGACCGTTTCGTTAATGAGTTTCATGTCTTCATTGAAGATCACCGAATTCGATGCCCAGAAGGCAATAATGACCGGGCGACCTCGAAATTGATCGATGGATATGAAATTCCCATCGAAGGTCGATCCCCCAAATTCCAGTAATTCCTGACCAGGCAGTCTGAGTCGGCGAAGACTGTTTTTTACTTGATCAGCAAATGGAGAATTCAGAAAACGTTCTTCAACAAGCATCATGCAAGTCTTGGCCTCGTCATTGATTCCAAGTTTGTCACAGATGCGCCCTGCCGCAACGAGATGAATCGCCGCACGATTGGTCTCTTGTGGAAATTTCTCCGTAAACAATCTTGCCTGACGTGCAAATGCGAGTGCCCACCTCGGCTCCTTCGCCGCCTGCGTTTGAGCCTGAATTTGTGTGAACTGAACCACTTTGAAAGCCGCTTCCGCCGCCGCAAAGGAGGTTGGGTCATTTTTGAAAAGAACGTCAGCATCTTGACTGAGAAGCTGCGTCTGCTTTTTATCTCCTGTGATTGCCAATTGCAGGCGAGCATCAGCAAGATCGTGAACAGCACTGTTAAAGAACGACATCTGGTCAGGCTTGTTGTGAGTTTTCACAAGAATCTGTTGAGCGAGCTTGATGATTTGGTAATTTCGGTGCGTCCGAGGTGTGTCTCGGCCTCCGCTCCCCAATTGCTCCGCGCCTGGCAACTCATTTCCAGAAGAAATCTTCGGCGTCGTTTTCAATCGAGAAATCTCTTGAGTCAGCCATTCCACAGACCCTTTGACGATTTTACTCTCGTTGCCTTGGGGAGTGCTTGCATTGATGGTGTTCTCGACCATAGCTGTCTGCTGTGGTTTCGCAGGCGTTTTTTCGTCGATCCCCAGGTCGAGTAGCGAGGCGTCGATACTCACCGTTGGTGGAACGAGAGGAGCTGACTCCTCTGTAAGTTCAGGCGGAGTCAGCGCTTGCGAATCAGCATTCTGATTTCCGCAACCTTCTAAAAGAATCAGTCCCAGAACCAGCACAATGGGAGTTCGAAGTCTAGAATTCATCTGATCGCAATCCTTTGCAATTCAACATGGCGTGCCACCCCATCCCGGGACGCGCAATTTCTGCCGAACGCTTTTTATTCGAATCTCACGAAATGATGCAAGACCCATTTTCACAAGGTGTTTCTCTGGTAGTGGTTCCAAACCTGGGAGTCGACCAGCGAGCAGCCACCCTCACGAACTGGCTCGTTGCGCCCGGTTCGTCGATTATCGCAGGCGAACGCATCGCAGAATTGCTTGTCGATTCGATTCTCTTTCACTTGGAATCGGAGTTCGATGGAAAGCTCGAACGGCTCCTCGCTCCGACCGGTGCGCAGGTCAAAGCGGGAGAACCAATTGCAGAAATTTCTCACGAAGTGAGCAGCGAACACATGAAAGACTGAGGAAGAAGTTGGGCCAAGGCAAGTCGCCCCAAACGAAGTCTCATTCGGAGATCGCGAAATCAATGAGCCGAGAGTGGCGCTCTCGCCACGCCCACACCAACTCAGCGTGATTGCCTAGCCAGCCAGCGGATGGCGGTCGGGAGGTCGCCTTCGTGTCCACCTTCAAAGATGATCACACGAACTGGACCGGCTTGCCGACGAAAGAGGACAGCGTGTTGCCGCTTTTCGGCTTGAGAAACGAACTTCAAGTCGTTCGGGACTATCTGCGTCTTGGTCATCGATTGAATGTCTTGCTCGCTTAAAGCTTTTTTCGGTTGTCCATTCGTTTCCGCCAGAAGATTGAACGCACGCAGTGTATGGCTGATGGGGACGCTGCCGGTGTGTCCGTCGTGAATTCCGGCATTCAAATCAATAGGCAGTCCCTTCGCCTTGCCAAGAAAAGTTAAGGGAGAGCGTTGTCTGAGTTGCTCATCGATTGCTGCACTCACTCCAGGAACACCACCGACTGCTTTTTCGATGTGTTGGGAGTAATTGCGGCCTGCCTTTTTCGTCTCAATATGCCAGGCAGAGAGATCGCTGATGCCGACCCAGGCAGAAACGCCGGCCCAGATTTCGGGATGCTTACCAGCCATGAGCATCGACATGTGACCGCCGCCGGAGACGCCGGTGAGGTAGATGCGTTTGTCGTCAATTTTGTGATGCTGCTTCATCCAATTGACAGCATCGATAATGTCCTGAACAGCAAGGGAAGAACCACACGCATCTGGCGTCCAGTTCGGACCACGGAAATTTGGATGAATCAACGCCCAACCCCGCTCCTGGCATTCCTTCAAGGCGACTTCGATATGCCCTTTCTGTTTGTAATTCCCGCTCCAGGTATGCAGCAGAACTAGCAGCGGTACAGAAGTGTCCGATTTCGGAGCATAAGAGAGTGCCGGTTGTTCCGTCTGATCCAGCGAACTGACAATTGAAACCTCGACCAATCCCTGCGCTTGAGCAAACGCAGAGAAGGCAAGCACGCAAGCCAGAAGCAGGAGAGACTGTCTCATTTCAAACGCTCTTTATGTTCGAGTTAACCTGTCAACTCCACACACCACCCTTGCCCCTCAATCCCTAGTCCCTCAGGAAAGTCCGGCTGTTCGCGATTGGAGATTCTTCACGGCGTTCAGGAAACGTTGTTGCAGTTCAATCGGCATTTCTGTGAAGTCTTCCAAACGTTCTGGAGTCAGGGCAACGATCACTTTCTCAACGCCAGCACAGGCTCGCTTGTAAATTTCTTCAGATGTCGGTCCGTCTTGTTTTTCTTTATCATCGCTGAACGCATCACCACGAGCGCCTTTGCCGAACGGGGCATATTCTGAATTGCCTGATTCACGTGGGGCGGAAGTTACGGTCTCGGCACGTTCTCCCGAAGAGGCGCCGGCACCGACGAGTTCGCGACCTTCGGAGTCGACCTCGCTCACTTCGCGGACCATGCCATCGCCAGCCATCAGGTATTCTGGGGCGACACTGAATGGAGCTTCCTCCTCAGCAGGCTCGGTGAGATCTTCTCCGTGCTGCGCCCGACGCCACGCTTTCATTTCTGCAACAGTCGCTTCAATTTCATTCGCCCATTGCAGGCACTCGGAAGCATCGTCCCAATTGACTGCAACGTAGAAGTGAGACCATTTGAGCGTTGGGTAATCTTCGTGGACATCTGCAAAAGATTCCCAAACTCGCCGACGCTGGTAAACCTGATCTCCACTGAGGCCAATCATCGAGCCGAAATCGGCATCTGTGCGACCTTTGGCGTATTTTTGCGTCCATTCAGAGGCGCACTCCCCGATGACCCAGTTGCAACTACTCAGAGCCTGCTGGGCGCGAACGACGAGTTGATCTTCAGTTTGGATATCTTCAGCCATGATTAGGAATAGTCCTTAAAGTCAATCTTTGACGAGGGTTTTCTTGTGTTCAATTGTTCACGTCTTGTTGATTGTATGCGTAAAGTGAAACTCAGGCGAAGGCATTTCGGCTGGTTTTTCAGGAATTCACAATGTGCATCGATCGAAAATCGATACACTTTCCCTCATCGTTACGAATCGTCATGTGAACGTGAGGAGAGCTGTTCCAACACCTCTCCACCTGACTCACATTAAGTCCGTGAAGGGAATGTCAAGGATTGTTGAATGGATGTGACAGGAGAAATTGGGGAGATTCGCGAAGCGGTCGCCCTCGCACGGCAGCGTGAGTGCCGAATCGGGTGTGTTCCGACAATGGGAGCACTTCACGCCGGGCACCTGAGTTTAATCGAGGAGTGTCGAAAACGTGTGGATTATGTGTTGGTAACAATCTTTGTGAACCCCACACAGTTCGGTGAAGGTGAAGATCTCAGCAATTACCCCCGACCATTGGAGGCTGATCTTGCAGCTTGTGAGAAGTCCGGAGTCGACGCTGTTTACACTCCGGATATTGCGAGCTTGTACCCGACTGGCTTTGATACATGGGTTGAGGTTGGCAAGATGTCAACAATTCTTGAAGGCGAGTGTCGACCTGTTCACTTTCGTGGTGTGACGACGATTGTGGCGAAGTTGTTCAACATCGTTCAGCCCGATGTTGCCTGCTTCGGAGCCAAGGATTATCAACAGCAGGCACTGATCCGTCAGATGGTTCGGGATTTGAATATGCCAGTTGAGGTCGTGGTTTGCCCCACAATTCGGGAAGCCGACGGTCTCGCCCTGAGCAGCCGCAACCAGTACCTCTCAGCAGAGCAGCGGCAAACGGCGCTGTGTCTCTCACAAGCTTTGGAAATGACGAATGAAGCATTGCAAGGGGGAGAGAAGGATATTGCCGCCATCGAAGGGAAGATGCTAGAGCATCTCAAGTCGTTCGATGGTGTTCAACCAGAGTACGCCGTGATTCGTGATTCCGACTCCTTGAAAGAACTGCAAGAGCCTCAACCGGAAATGGTCGTCTTGATAGCCACATATGTGGGGCAGACACGATTGATCGATAACCGTAGAATCTCCCTACGATAGAGAAGAGAAACACCTTTCCCTTTGCCTTATCCCACAACCCTAGCCCCTCAAACACTTTCTCATGCGCCAAACACTCTTTCGGATCTGGCTTGAAAAGCCTTGGGCATTTTGGACTGATGTCGCGGATCAGCCTCCGTATATCGGAGCGTGCTGGGTCGCGTTGATCGGTGGAGTTCTATTCTTTTTGTACCACTTGATACGTGGTCATCAAGCCGTGCTCCGCGACCGCGTGAACTGGTTGATCTGGGGCTGCACGATCATTGGATTGAGCATTGCCCCAGTGATTGGAATTCTCCCCAAGTTCATGCCGGTGTACGGATATGGGGCAATGTTTCTGATCGGCTTCACGATGGCGATTTGGTTCTCATGCGCACGTGCCAAGGCGGTCGGTCGCGATCCAGAGATCGTTGTTGATGGATCTCTTTGGATTATGCTCTTTGGTGTTGCAGGCGGACGACTGGCATACTTGGTTCAATACGGAGAACACGTTTTTGAGAAAGCGAAAACTCTTCCGGAAGTGTTGTTTGCCGCTGTGAACCTCTCGGAAGGGGGGTTGGTACAGATTGGTGGACTGGTTGGAGGAACACTGGGGTTTCTGCTTTTCTGCTCGCGAAGAAAAGTCAATTTCTTCGAATTTGCAGACTTGATGACCCCGGCAATTTTCATCGGAATCGGCTTTGGACGACTCGGCTGCTTGCTGAACGGTTGTTGTTACGGAGACCGATGTGATCTTCCCTGGGGAATTCAATTTCCGGCAGGGAGCGTGACCTTTGGAGAACTGGCGTTTCGAGGCTTTGTCGATCCTGATGCAGAGTGGACGTTTTCACTTCATCCCACTCAGATTTATAGCTCGATCAATGGATTTGTTCTTGCGCTCGTGACGGGAACATACTACTGGTATCGCCGTTTCCCAGGTGATGTCTTTGCCTTGGGCTGCATTCTGTACGCAATTACGCGTGTTCAGATTGAATTCTTGAGAGCCGATGAAATGGGACAACTGGGAACCGGCTTTACGATTTCCCAATTCTACAGCCTGGGGATTCTTCTGCTGGGAATCGGCATTCTATCGACTGGTCAGTTGCGGTCGAAGAGGAGCACTACTGTAGAGAACTTAAAAACTGCTTAGTCGCTCATTTCTAATGAACAGGTAAGCCCATGTTCTGCTTACTCATCATCTGCGGACCAGGAGAGTGCGCAGGCATCGAATGAATCGTTGATGCAGTCGACCATTTGACGCAGGCGCCCCATGTCGCGGCGATTGAAATGAAACGCCAGACGGGGCAGGTGGATCAGGTGTTCTTCGTCTGCTTCCATTTGGTGAGCATCGACGCGTTCGATTTTTCCGCTTTCGATAATGTCTGCAAAATTTGCGTTGAGTTCTTCAAGTAACTCGGCAGTCGGTTCGAAGTGCATACGAATGTAAAGTTTGTCTTTAACGTAACGCATGCTGTTGTAGACGCTGTAGAAATTCATGATCTCATCGAATGCGTCCTGGACATTATCTGTGATTTTATAGAGTGAATGATCGTTCGCTGAAATCAGCCCATTCTTTTCGATTTGATTGACGATGAATGCCTTCCAGTCACTCCAGTAGGTTCCACCTGGTTCGTCAACAAGCACGATAGGCATGAGATCTCGCTTGCCAGTTTGCACGAGCGTGAGAGTTTCGAAGCATTCATCTTGTGTGCCGAAACCTCCCGGGAACAAAGCGACGGCGTGGACTTCTTTTACGAACATGAGTTTGCGTGTGAAGAAGTATTTCAGGTTGACGAGTTTCTCGTCGTTCGAGATGACGTAATTCGAATTTTGCTCGAAGGGAAGCATGATGTTCAGGCCCATCGACATTTTGCGGCCCGCGCCAACGTGTGCTCCTTCCATAATGCCGCCACCGGCTCCCGTGACGACAAACCAGCCGACATCCGCAAACTTTTGCCCGAATCTCAAAGAGGACTGATAAGCCGGATGATCAGGACTTGTTCGCGCAGAACCGAACACAGTGACTTTTCGCATCCGTCGATACGGCGTAAAGACTTTGAATGCGTAGCGAAGTTCTTTAAGAGCACGCGAGACGATTTTGAGATCGCCACGCGTGGCATTGTCGCGGGCAAATTTATCCGCCGTTTCTTTGATCTCTTCAATATAACGAGAAGTTCGCTCCGAACTGACGTCGTGCTCAGTAGCGAGTGGATAGTCTTCCGAAACATCTGGGCGAGCAATGCGTTCTTTCCGGGTCATCGAGAAATCCTTTTCCTAATTCGAACTCATATGTTCGTGTTGTTTTTTGAACGACAGAGTTCTTTGCTAATGGAAATCATTGTTGACAGGGAAGGACAAAGTCAAAAAACTTTAGCCGTACACTTTAAGTGTACGGCTAATAACGAGCGTCAATCCGAAAACGCTAAGCTCCGATTGATTCTAATGCTTCCTCGCGGGTACCGTAGATCGCCCAGAGTGTATCCAAGGCGGTAATATGCAGAAGGTCTTTCGCGAGGTCGTGCAGACCACAAATGACCATGACTCCTCCCGAAGTCTTAACGAGTTTGTGGCAACGAATCAGTAGAGCTAGAAAGACTGATCCAAAATACTGCACTTGCGACATATCGAAGACCACCATCGGGGCTTTCTGTTGTCGAATCGGATCAAGAACGATTTCGGCAGCATGTTCGACAATGTCCCAGGTCAGCGCTTCTACCGCGCCTGTTGCAATGACAACGAGCGCGTCGCCGTGCCATTCAAGGCTGATCACACTTGGGTCAGGTGTCATTAGAAATCCGTTCTCTCTGGTACCTAGTTAGGTTTTGAAACTGGGTGGGACGTGAATCTTAATAATCGTTCCGATGTTGTTCCCGTCAGTTTCCTCAATCCAAAACAAATAGTTGAAGCAATGCCAGGTCATCCGTGCTTATGTTATTGAAGCTCTTTGCTGCTCGGAGTGACTTTGCGGTTTGTCGGTTTATTTTTGAGGACCCAATCCAAAAGTGTTTGTTGTACTTTTGTGGAGATGGAACCAGGAGTTGCCTGTTCTAATACCGGTTTGATAATTGGCATCACTCGTTCGAATGCATCTTGTACGTACCCTGCGTTCGCTCCAAGATTGCCTCTCTTGACCTGATAAAGCAATCCCCAATTCTTGTTTGCCTGAGCTTGAGTTAACGGTCGAAAAGAGAGATAGATTCGTGAGAAGTACTCTCGCCAATGAGTTCCCTTAGGATTCTTTTTAATTTCTGCAGTGAGTCTTAAAAGCAACTCGCAAACTTCATGCGTGATCAGCTTCACATTGGTCGAACTGCTGTAGGGAAGTCGAGAAATGCTGAGCGCTGCCTGTGATCGAACGTTGAGATGTTCCTTTGGATTACCGAGAACCTCAATCAGAGAGTCAATCACAATCGGTTGACCTCCGACGCTGTCCAGACGGCCCACATAGCCGAGGGTATCGACAATTCTATATCGAAGCCAAGTGTCTCCATCTTTGCTGTTTAGTGGAGTAGCTGAAAGAGTACTGACCAGAGCTTTCGCAATATCTGACCGCGAGTTACTGCTCAGAGAGTTGTTTTTGTCTTCACGGCAAATTCGCCCCAAGCCAGCGGCAGCAGCAATCTTGCAGGATGTTATCTGGGATTGGTCCGTAAGAATGGTGATTAGAATTTTATGGACGGGCGCGTAAGGCAGAGCTGGAGTTTTTTTCTGAAAGTTGGCTGGCTCGATGCTGAGTTGGCTTAAGAGAAGAACTGCATTCACGCGAACGACATCACTCGGATGGTTGAGGAGTGCTGGAATTTTGTCGATCACTTCATCCATTAAGACCGCACGAGATGAGGGCCGGTTACTCGGAGTCAGGATTTCCGCCAACATTCGTTGAGTCACCTCTTTCGGTAATCGCTGGCGGAGTTCCTTGTGCATCATCCGTGACAAGTAGTAATGAGCGACAAGTTTGAGCTGAGCCGTTTGTGCTGAATTCAAACTATTGGATTT
>DAOUPA010000271.1 GCA_030626405.1 Planctomicrobium sp. | reverse complement strand
TCTTTTTCTTCCCGCGACGGTCGACAACGACGCGCTGAGGTTCCTCGCCACGATCATAGGCGAAGAGTTGATACTTCTCGCCGCCACGCCACTGGCCTGTGTTACCACCGGGATACTTATCACGTCCAAAGCCATAAATCTGATCGGCGTCGTAAGATAAAATTCGACCAGAAGCGACACGATTACCTTCTTTCCACCAGCCGCTCCAGTGCGATTGGAATGCATCATTGACCATCCAATATGCACGATGCCACCACGTATCGTCCAGCAATCCAAGTGGGGAAAAAAGGTGAACACCGGTTCCGGATTCATCGGCAGTGTCGAAATCCAACTTCATGTGACGCATGTAAAGGTCACCTCCATCAGCGACGAGCACATCAGAAAGAACTCCATGCACATCTTTTCTGTCTTCGCCTTTTCCCGGGATATCTTGCTTTCCGGTCTCTTCATCCGGGCTCCAGATGGTAGATGTTGCGAGTTGCTCTCCTGTTTTGGGGTCAAGTTTGAACAATCGAATGCCGCCATCCAGGTATGACGAGCGTCCCGCAGAAAAAATCAGTTCACCGTTCTGAATCAATACCGCACCGTGGACAGGCCAAGCCGATTCCAGTTGACCACGTATGGAAACTAAACGCTCTTGCGGTGCGGCATGGAATCGCCACGCCAACGCTCCATCCTCTGCACGTAAAGCGTAGACTTTGCCATCTGCGGAACCGAAATAGACGCCCCCTTCAAAAATTGTCGGTGGCGAGTCGATCCGTCCTCCCGTGGTGAATTGCCAAAGCTTCGCGCCAGTTTTCGAATCGTGTGCATGAATCGTGTGTTGATCTTTCGCAGCGACGTAGAAACGCCCATCCGCAACGACCGGGCTGGAGAGTGGTCCACCGATTTCGATTCTCCATTTCTCGGAGAGCTTTGTCGGAACGGTCGCAGCAGTGATTCCAGTTCGGCCAGCTGTCGCGCGAAATGTCGGCCAATCTTCGGCGGAAGTGTTCGCGGATTGACGTATCTTTCCGAATGCTGGGCCCTTCTCCAGTCGTGATCTCGCTGGATCAGTGACCGATTTCTTCGCCTGTGATGAGGCAAAAGCGTAAAGCCCGCTCAGTTTTGTTTTCATATTGCAAGCACAGGAATCAGGTGGCACATACAGCAGACCGTTTGCTGGCATGACGCCGAACTGGCATGTGCCGCGAATCCAATCGTTCTCCTGCACATCGCCGGATTCGACGTTCACCATTTGCACACCCATTTCACCGAAGAGCAGGTAGTCGCCGACAGCTTTTCCACGATAGCAGCGCGGGTGCATGTAGGGCTTCGCAGTTTTGATTTCGGTTTTTACTTCGCCAGTGTTCGGGTTGATCGCCACACGGGCACCGTTGCCACGCATCCAAAGGTCCTCTCCTATCAACATTAAATCTGGCGGCGCGTTGTATTCTTGCTTGCTCTGTCCCTTCCATTTTACGTCACCGTTTTCGACGTTATAAGCATGCACTTTCGAGAAATCAGCAGCCAAGATGACGTTGTCATTTACGACGATGCTCGGCGATTCCCATTGCATTTCCCCGGATTTCAGTTTGCCTGCCGTGACCGGTAATTTTGCCTCAAATTCAGCACTCCAGATTTCTTTTCCGGTCTCTAAGTCGACTGAAAAGACTCGCTTTGGAGTCTGACCGAACACCCGACCGTTCTTCAATGCCAGACATGGGAATACCAGTGCATCGATTTTGTGCTCCCACTGTACTTCGCCACTGTAAGCCAGAGCCTTCATGATTTTGCAATGATGGGGCATAAATTCTCCACGTCGCCGTGCGGCATCGATTTTGTCGTGTTGATCAACTTCTTCATCGATCAAAAGAGTAAGTACTCCGTTCTCGTAGATGATTTGCTTCGTCTTCTCTGAACCTGGAATCGTTCGAATGGTCTTGCCTGTCTTCGCGTCCAAAACCGAAACCGGATCGGTGAACTCCATCGTCACGAACACCATTCCATCTGCCGCAACGAGACGAAAAGGCAGGCTCGCCGGGCCGGAACGAAATCGCCTAAACTGATTGACCCAGTCACCCATGCGACGGCGCCAGAGTTCAACTCCGTTGAACGCATCACGCGCAATGATGAACCACTCGCTCGGTAACCGGATGTCAACTCGAGGCGCGTCATCGAGGATGTAGAACATCTTTCCACCGTCTGATACGGCGGCACTGAAACTCGCCTGCTGCTCATGAGCACGAGAAAACTTCGGAGTGGCCATCCATTTTATGTGCCTCGGCGGACCGACCATTGTATCTTTCGATACCGGATTGTTATCCGGCGATCGCAAGAAGTGTTGCCAATGATCCATAGTCTCAGGGCGAACCTTAACGAGTTGTTTCCATTCGCTGTCACTTTCGCGAATCCAGGCAATGCCGTCCGGCACCAACACGCGGCGAATTTCCGCTTCCGTTGTCAGTGAGGGATCTTCAACGACCATCAGGTTCACCAGATTATCGGAATATGGCAATGACTTAGAATCCAGGCGGTCAATGACAATCTTCCCGTATTCTTTTCCAGCCAGGAGGACCTTTCGTGCCGCAGCCACATTCTTTGCGCTGGGGTCGAGCCCATGCACGCGAAACCCATCTCCGGCCAGAAAACTCGCCGTCACTGAGCCATCTCCACAACCGAGATGAACCACAAGCCCGCCCGCAAGTTCAGTCTCTTCTAGAATCGATTCGGGATCAGTTGGCTCGGCCAACGCGGTAGTGGTTTGAGAAGTGCAGAACGCAATGAAAAGAAAAACGAGAGTGGGAAATTTCATGGAAGGTATCTTTTCAAATTTTGAAGCCAGACATAACCACGCAGCACCACTCGAAACTCAAGGAGAGGCACATCCAGATGACTCATCATTTCGGTAGCATGGGATAATTCAATACGGGCTGTCCAATAAAACAACCCTGTTAAAAACAACCCTGTTAAAGAGTAACAACCTGCACCATTTTCCGCTTCGTATAACAGCCTGTTGAAAACGGATTCGTAGGGAGACGCAGGAAATTTCGTCAAGATTCAACGACGCAGATATCGGCGAAACAGACCCGTCTCAGCCGATATCGAGCTTTTTATCGGGCCTATAGCCCTTCACGCGATTCACTTTTGGGTGCCTTGCGACGGATTAGAAACGACCTCCCCCCAATTTCCGTTGAATAAATCTGTTGCCTTAACAGATCCGTTCAACCGAAACGGGGAGAGGCTCAGCCCGCCTGCGATCTACTGGTGAGATATCTCACTGGCCTCTCAGCACCAGAAGGTCGCCCACGTTGTCGTTCAAAAGACCACTCCGCCCCTTAACTATGAGCGTGAAATCTTTCTTACCTGCCTGAAAAGGCGAATTACCCGCCAACTCAAGGCGGGGAATTTAAAAAAAATTGCGTCTGTTGCTTCATTCCGATGAGTTCAGTGGCAAACCCAAGTTGAAAAACAACATTGCTCAAGGTTCCACCTCACGGCTTTCCATCAGTACATGCGTAAAACGTGCTCGAAATGATCATGATTTCTGCTAAATATCAGGATGTTTTTGAAAATAATGATGAAATCAAGAATTGAACTTGTGCAATCAGAGTGGGCTGCAGGCTTCTGGAAACGGGTACGCGAGTTCAGATCTTGATCTCAAGCGATTCTTTTTGGTCGGTGAAGAGGCTATGACCACGACCCCATCTCACTGTCCGTTACAGTCTCCGATCTCGACATCCCAAAATCGGATGTGTCTGCGCCCATCACCCGTGATCAGTCGAGGATGATCCTTTGAGAATGCCAATACATGGTCGGCTGCAAAGTGTGATCCGGTCGCTCGAAAGCCACATGATTGAGAGCCAGTTCCTTAGGAGCACAGTAGACGAGGGGTAATAACTTCATCATCTGTCTGAATGTGAGATGCCCGACCAGTTTTTCAGATTCATTCGAGATGTGGCTGGCAAGGTCCTGCCGAGCAAATCGTATCTTTATCAGAACTGAATGCATGACGATTCGTTGCTGTGAAAGAAGATAAACGGCATCGACCATAATTCGGGCTCAACTCAGCCCCACAAGTCCGTCAACCTTTCCTGGTCAGGAACTTTCAACGGGAATTGTTTGCTGAATTTGTGGTCTTCGATCCCAGCAAGAATTCTTAATTCTGAATGAATGTGTTCTGGGCGGACTCGGATCCCGCCATCTTCGTCGATCAATAGAGTTTTAGGATCGATGGGGACGAGGAACTGTTTCTCGTCGGTTGCTCCGAGAACGCGGTTGCCCTGAATGCCGTGGCCCATGAACATGACGGAACCGATTGACCAATGATCCTTGCCGTTGTTTTTGTTGTATTTGGGCGTTCGTCCCATCTCACTCTGAATGACGATCACCAACTTCTCGCGAATTTGTAGCTCTTCGGATCTCTTGATGAGATAGTCGACGCCGGCTAAGAGTTCGGGCAATAGTTTCATTTGGTCGACATCATTATTGGCGTGGCTGTCGAACGTTCCAATATTTAGATTCGCTGAAACACAAACACCGGCTTTGAACGAAGCGAGTGCAATGTCGGCTTGTCGAGACAGACGCTCTTTGGGCGAAGATTTGGGAACATACGGGGTCACTCGTTCAAGGGCCTTGGAATTCAACTGCGCGGCGTAGAGCATGCTTTGGGAGCGTTCAACTCGCGACAGTCGAACCTGCGAAACACGCGCGTTCATTTGCTCCTGAAGTGCCGATTCGATCCGGTCAATCACGAAATCATCGTGATAGCGACTCCGGGCGACACCGTTGACTGCATCGGCATTCGCCAGTTTATTCAACGAGTTCAAATACGGCACACGCGCCATAGGAACCAGATTTCCGGTCGATGAATAATTACCGAACGTCAGAAAAGCGAGAGGAGCATCGGCTCCCTGGCACGCAGCGATCAATGCGGCAAAAGTCGGGTATGCCAGACTGTCAAGCTTCCCAGTTGCCATATATCGCGAACATGGTGAGTGATTATTGACCGAGTAATCAAGACCGTTCAACACGAGTAAGTCGTCGCCGAATTTCTTGAAGAAATTCTCGTTGCTCATCCCGGATTCGATGTGCGCTGCATTCGGAGCCAGTCGATGTTGGCCTTGCGTGAGAATGTCGCCTTCTTTGTAGAGACGGTTCATCTCGTTGATGCCCTTGGGGTCCATCAGGTAGGTCGTATCCCAGCCACCGGAAGCGTTGAAAACAACATAGTAAGGCCCATCATAATTTGAAGAGTCTGCGCTCGCAGCTTCAACACGCGAAATTGGTGACAGCCCCACTGGCGCAGCAAGACCAAGACCTGCCGAACCACAGAGTTTTAGAAAATCACGTCGTTGCATCAGCGATCCTTTACTCATACAGAAAGTCATGTTGCCGGAGCAAGTAGGTGACCACGCCTCGCCAGGCTCGTAGCGTATAATGCAGGTCGTCGAGTCGCTTTCCGTCAACTCTGTCGCAGGAGTAACTGCCGATTTTTTCAATGCCTTGGGTGGCCTTGGCGTCACTGACAATTCCCGCAAATAGTTGATAGGTTCGTTCGACTTCGGGGTGATCAACAGAATGTTCACGACCGAGCAGATGTTCGTGCAGATGCACAATCGCTTGGCGGATCTGAGCATCTGCATCCGGACCATCGCCTGGGACGACGTTTAATTCAATATTCGGAAACAAATTGCGATGAGACGGCTCTTTTGTAAAGTCGAGCGCCACGTTCTTGCACGCGATGTCGTTAGACATGATCCGCTGAATAGCACCCATTGCTCCGCTTGGATAGGTCATTCGTTCAGTGACCGCTTTTGAATCGATCCCGCCATAAAGGATTTTGAACTTACTTTCTCGATGAGTAAGACGTCCCCACTCTTGCCCGAACAGAGCCGTTAATTTCCGTTCGAGTTGTTCCGGAGTCAGCAATCGGACGACTCCGATATCGTCTAACTCGGCTTTACGTCTCGGGTCTTTCGCTGCGACCGCCAAGCCATCGACTCTATAGAATGACGACTGAACCAACTCTTTGAAAACGACTTTGAGATTGAATTCCGCCTTCGCGAACAGGTCGGCAATTCGTTCGATCTCGCTACGTTGAACTTGGTAAGCTCTGCGCTTCGCGGAAAATAACGGGTCGTCGATGTCCTCCAGTGGTAAGAGGGGCCGACGACCGAACAGGATGTACCAGACGTGTTCCACCATCGCCACGGCGAACCGTGGATCTTTGGCTGTTCGCTCTCCCAGCCATTGCAGCGAGCGCCAGCGTTCTTCGGCTGGCAGATTCTCCTCTTCCAGTCCCGGCTCAAACATGTCTTCATACCAGCCGTCTTTCCGGGGACCGAAAATCCCCTTGCCGTCAACAACATAATAGTCTTGAAACAGACCGGCGATGGGGTCCATCACTTTATGGCAGACGACGCAATCGGAAGCTTGCATCGTGGGGATTTCATACTTCTCTGTAATCGCAGCCGCATCGTTCACACGCGGCGCCAATTGCATAATGTCGATCCCCAGGAAATGCTGGAAGTACATTCTCACACGCAACCGGTTCCGATTCGTCTCGGTTGTCGGGTAACGCTTCAGGTACTGAAACGAACTCAGCAAGCCAGCATGCGGATAGAATCCTGTGGGCGATTCCTGGGCTGTTCGACCGTTGCGGTTTTGCAGTGCATTGATCTTTGTTGGAATGAACTGGAAAGGATCGTCGGAGTCTTTGAACTTGTCGACTAACTCCTCGTAAATTCCATAGCCCCTCGATGTGTACGGCGAAACCATGATGTAATTTGCCGTGACGACCTCCGTAAACGGTCGTTCGTTGCGCACGATGTATGTGACCAGTTCGAGCGGTTCCCGCCGCATTCCTTCTCGGTATTCGCGGATGAGTTTGGTGTACGCGATCATTTTTGGGTGAGAGTATGGCAATTCCTTTTTTTCTTCCTCGTTGAGACCTTTCCGTGGATCGCGATCTTGATACCAAAGTCTGCTCTTGAAATGCTCGTAAGAGAGAGCGCCCTCGGCAACTCCATCGTAACCATGGGTCAAAAGGATATCATTGAACGCCTCCTGCAAGCGTTCGTAGAAGGCGTCCTCCTGCATTACTTGATCGAGAATGACATCCACTGCTTTGAGACCATCTTGGTTGACCTCCGCACGTTCACTCTTCGAAGGCAATCTCGCAGCAAGCGACAATGTGACTCGCCGCAAAAGTCGCTGCGGCGAGATCATTTCTACTCCGTCAAAGAATGGCGGGGCGTCGTAATCGGTGATGGCCGGTCCGTTGTCTGGTGTCCCATTTGTCCGGTGAACGAAGCGGTCCAGAATTTGATAGCCGGTCGAATCTACCTTGAGAACTTCGTTCCCGCCATGATCAAGATTACCAACAATCTTTTGGAGGAGTCGTGATTTATCACCTTCCATCGCGGAAGCCATCCTCGCAAATGCCTTTCGATTGTGCTGCATCGCTACTGCACGATTCAAGCGATCACGGGAGGGGTCGCGCAGTAAAAACGTGCTCTCCGAGGCATCTCCTTTGGCGTTGTGGCACTTCAGGCAAGTTCGCTCCCCCACCTTCGCCCAAACTTCATCAGCAAAAAAATTGTCGACAACGAAACACATCGGCCCTTTGTGGTCGGCTTTCGAAGGTGCGTCACTCGGTTGTTGACTCTCCTCGTCTCCAAACGCAGTCGAAACCGTAACAACATTGATTTGCCATAACGTGGCAAGCGAGAGCAGTAGAGTTGCAGCAAATACTTGCACTCTTTTCGAATTGTCGTGTACGTTCTGCATTATGGAATCCACGGTTTCATCATTCGAAAATACTTCTCTGTTGGCACAAGAGAGACCAATCCACCTTAGCTCCCTGGTCCGGCTGCCAGAACAGCTGCACTCACACCATCTGAGAATGAATTGAAATTTTCCTTAAACAAACTGGCAAGGTCCTTTGCTGTCTCGTCGTATTTTGACGGATCGCTCCAGGTGGCTCTTGGGGTCAAGAGTTCTGCTGGCACGTCGGGGCACTCGGTGACAACATGTAGTCCAAAGTGCGGTTCTTGCACGGTCGGCGCATCATTGAGTTTTCCACCATGAATTGCGTCCAGAATTGCACGGGTGTAAGAGAGACGTATTCGGTCACCCACGCCGTAAGGACCACCACTCCAACCGGTGTTGATCAGCCAGACCTTTACCTGATGGTCTGTAATTTTATTCGACAGCAGTTCGGCGTATTTCCCTGGGTGCCAGACTAAAAAAGGTCCTCCGAAGCAAGGTGAGAAAGTCGCTTCTGGCTCTGTGACTCCAACTTCGGTTCCGGCGACCTTTGCCGTGTACCCGCTAATGAAGTGGTATTCCGCCTGCTCCGGAGTGAGTTTGCTCACTGGTGGAAGGACACCGAATGCATCGCACGTCAGAAAGATGACATGAGTCGGGTGGTTTGCGACACACGGGATCCGGGCGTTTGGGATGTACTCGATCGGATATGCACCTCGCGTATTTTCGGTAATGCTGCCATCGCAGAAATCCACATGGTGATCTGCCTCGTCATAAACAACGTTTTCCAACACTGCACCAAAGCGGAGCGCATCAAAAATCTGCGGTTCTGCCTCGCGAGTTAAGTAGATGGCTTTCGCATAGCAGCCACCTTCGATGTTGAAGACGCCTTTGTCAGACCAACAATGTTCGTCGTCACCGATCAGTTCACGTTTCGGGTCGGCGGATAGAGTCGTCTTACCTGTCCCGGAGAGGCCGAATAATACGGAAGAGTTACCCGTTTCTGGCTCAACGGTCGCTGAGCAATGCATCGATAAAACACCTCTCTTCGGCATCAGGTAATTCATGAGAGTGAACACTGCCTTCTTCATTTCACCGGCGTACTGTGTTCCTAGAATGACAACTTCCTTGCGTTCGAGACTTAAGTCCACGCTGGTCTTGGAGGTCATGCCTGTGGTGTAGCGATTTGCCGGGAATGCTCCTGCGTTAAAAATCACACAATCTGGCGTGCCGAAGTTTTTCAGTTCCTCGGAAGTGGGACGAATCAACATGTTGTGCATGAACAAAGCGTGATACGGGCGAGCACAAATGACTCGCACTTTCAGTCGGTAATCCGGATCCCAACCAGCAAACGCATCAATGCAATAGAGCTGTTCACGTGTGTTGAGATAGTCGATAGCGCGTTCATGATTGACATGAAAAGCCGATTCATCGAGGCCGATGTTGACAGTGCCCCACCAAACATCTTCAGACGAATCAGGGTGCTTGACGACACGTTTATCTTTTGGGGAGCGACCTGTCTTGTCACCAGAATATGCGATCAGTGCACCTGTGTCAGAGAGTGT
>DAOUPA010000678.1 GCA_030626405.1 Planctomicrobium sp. | reverse complement strand
CTGCTTCAATTTTTTTGAGGAAGTTGAACCTTGGTATATGTTAACCGGTGGTTCGGCATTCCCAAAGGTGACTATCCCGCCGGACACTTTGGGGACTGTTCTCTTTATCAGTTTTTGGCTTCTGAACCGGAAATAAACTCGCAGGTTGACGAGATCAAACAGCTCTTTGGCGATCTTGAAATCATCACCATGATCCACCAGATCAGTGAACCTATCAAAATTGCTTAAAAACTGGTCCACTTCCTGCTCTGTTGTTTCGCTTCGTCTAACTTTTGTCTGGAGCTGGTCTAGTTTCTTTTCCAGCCGCTGCTGCTTCTCATGCAACTCGTCAAAGCCCTTGGAGATTGCCTTATACTGAGCATCCGACTGAGCTCGTGAGAGGTTCTTTGAAACAAGATCAATTTCACGGTTCACTTCTTTGAGGTCTGTCTCACAACGGGTGATTTCGTGCGAAGGCTGAGTTTTCGAATTATCTCTATTAGCTAGTTTTTCGAGCCGAGATCTTAGCCCGTCTCGTGTCGAAGGGAACGCCAGCTTCTGGCGGATACAACTCATCGCAAACCGCGACATAGTGGGGCCATCCACATGGTTGTGAGAGCATCGTTGAGCGTGAGACTGTTGGTAAAGACCGCAGGTGTACCAGAATGTCTTTGTTTTTTGACGCGATACATTGGTGATCCACAAGCCATGTCAAACAAACGGCATCCCAGAGGATTCTTATTCGGATTGCGTGCTCTCGGTTTGCCGCGTTGCGTTCCGGCTCTTTTATCAAGAATGTTCACCAGTTTTGGGTGTTCGTCTGGATCTACGAGCGGCTCAAATTTTGCTGGAGCCGTTATATGAGATGACTCAGGATTTCGAATCACTTTGCGCTTCTTTGTCCCTGGATAAAAGTCTGATTCGTTGAGATCACGTGGCCCTTCAGGTGTCAGTCTGACTTGATCACCCATCGATCGCAAACCATGCCGAACGACAGCCGAAAAAAGTTGATTCCGTCCGATGTTGACAATCATTGTCTGATGCCACAGTCCACTGACTTCGTGTTGGACTCCGTTGTCTGTGCGGAAGCGGCCAGCATCTGGCGAAGGTATTCTTTCATTATTGAGTATGACTGCGATACGTGACGCGGGGGTGTCATGCAACATCTGGCGTATGCGAAGAGCTAAATCGATTTCTTCCGGCCGTCCCGGCAACCAGACAACATGATGTCCTTGCCTTCGTATTATTTCACTATCATCTAGTTTTCGTACGCGCGTTCCTTCCCCATTGACCAGCCAACGATCGAACGCAAAAGGAGCCCGTCCACCGGTCGTAAATCCGGCTTTTGCCAACGCTATCTGAGCGTAAATCATCTTCTGCCCCAGATCATGACGAAACTGCCCTGCCTGATCGTAGTCAACCAAAGCGACAATCATCTCCCCGACATCCTGCCTTACACCCAGTGGGAGTGGAGGAACAGTTTTGTCCATAAAACAAGTGTCGTCCCGGCACTACGTAGTCGTTTTTCAAGATTCATTCCGTCGAGCGCATCATCGGGACGGGCAAGTCGATCTCGCCTAGGAATCAGAAGATGAGTGACTTCGAGATTATTTCCCGCCTCGTGGATCAATGCATCCAGCGCTACTCGAGACATTTCGTTTCCGGAAACCTCGTAGTCGAGGAAGATGTCCCCATCAACCGAAATCCCATCGCGAATCATCCGCTCAATCTGTCCCTCTTCGCCATCAAAAGAGACGTTGTGCTTTCGAGCGGCTGTACTTGCCCAGTGCACGTACTGACCGGGTGTCGTTTCATGTTTTCCTCCGGAGTCGCGGTGGTAAAATAAGCCGCGTCCCGATCGGCCATCTTTGATTGTCATTTTCAGTTCCCTTTCTTGTTGGTAAATTCTTCTAGCTCGTCTCGATTTTCCCACATGAATTCGGCGAGCAAATCGAGAAAGTGATCTTCCTCAACACTGCCGACGACGAACTCAGACGCCATTGTGACGGGACCTTCCCAGGCAATGTTTTCGGCCCAAAACGCGACGACCTGATTACAGATGGGAGTGTCTTGAACGTCCTTAAAAGCGGTTGGACCTTGTTGGCAACGGTGCAGGAATTATTGCCTTGCCTCAGCGTAAGATGGGAGCCCTTCCTTTTGGTGTGCGAGGATCTCCTGTCCTTCCCAGTAAGCAAGTTGGACAACCGCACCAAATTCGATGAGAAAGGCTCCATGCCATCGGATTTCACCGGTTAACGATTCGGGGTATTGCGTCGTCAGTGCCCGAAAAGTCACGCCAGCGAGGAACTCTGCATTTCTGACAATTGCAGCCTCAAGCGCTTCAGTAACTTCCATGATTCCTGCCTTGGAAAAGTGTCTCCGATAGAACTAGACACCCACATGTTTTTATGACGCATTAAGCGTATAAATTTAGAATGGACAAAACCTTGATTAGTCCTCGTCTGTCTGAGAGATTTTGCCTGTGCAAAATCCGGTCTGGTACCGGTGTTTTGGAGCTTCAGTGATTTTTCATGAAGATTGTCTCTCGTTTCAAAAGAGACTCTTCGCACAATTTGCACCGAGAGAGATCGATTGAGTGTTCGCTATGCACACTATCCTCAACATCAGACTGAAGTTGTGTCCACAGTTCGAGACGAATGACTCCGGGATTCAATTTCATTCATATGTAAAAGAAGTTATTTCCTTAAGAAGTGACACGCACGAGAATGGAGCCGAAATCGCGGTCGACACTCTTTGAAACTGCACTCTTCGAACCAAGAATTGGGCAAAGAAACTTTCAAGTGGCAGCGAGTCGAATTTCTCAGTTGAGACGTGAGTTGCTGGAATCCAGGAATGCGTTTCAGGGGATGGAGGTGTCACACTGCTCTGATGTGACCGAAGATGACAGGGCGGTATCTGACTGGAAGTGAACGCATTGATTCTGAATTTTCCGACGATTATTAAGGCGATCCTCTCCACGGATCTGAATTCCTCTCG
>DAOUPA010000212.1 GCA_030626405.1 Planctomicrobium sp. | reverse complement strand
CGGTTCTTTATGAGAGAGTACGCCGCATTCTTTAGTACGCCGCAACAAATGCAAAAGCTATTCAATGGATTGGCGTCTTCCAGAAGATCGCTTCAAAATCGTCATCGCGTCTACTACTTCGTCAATCGAGAGGAATTCGTCAACGCATTGAAAGTCAAAAAACAGGACAACTCAATTGCCACAGGCTTCTACTTACCTCGCGAACGAACGTCATTTTTCTACCACGATGATGACCCTGAAAAAGCTGAGGCAAATCGCGAAACGATGTTTCACGAAGTGACACATCAAATTCTCGGCGAGAGCAGTCAGAAAAACTTCGATGTTGCCAAGGCCCACAACTTCTGGATCATCGAAGGGTTCGCCTGTTACATGGAGTCGTTCGAAATCGCCAACACTCCCGAAAACCCAAAGGCAAACGCGGCACCCCGGAAGACGAAAATCAACATTGGTGATCCAAGTCATCCACGAATTTACTGGGCGCACCAATACGCCATCGTTAAGCAACCCTACATTCCGATGCAACGCTTCACCCACATGGGCAAGAAAGAATTTCAGGCTGCTCCATCCAACGACATTCTGCATGCCTACTACAGTCAGGCAGCTGGTCTCGTTCACTTCTTCATGCACTACGAAAACGGACTCTACCGCGACGCATTGATCGAACACCTCTCGCAGATTTACAGCCCCAGTGAAAGAGTCCGCAACCTCGCAGAATCCCTCGAAAAACTCACTGGCGTCCCGTTTCCGAATCTCGACCAGCAATATCTTAAGTATCTGAAATCACTGCCGAAAAAGTAAATTTCGATCAAAGATCGATAACGCAAAAAGCCCGGCTCTTTTGGAAAGCCGGGCTTTTGAATTGAGTGGCGGATGAAGACATAACGATTCACTCTGCCCAGCCTGCTTTCTTCATGACATCCTTGATCAAGACAGGTTTTCCACCCTGGCGTTTGCTTTCGTCGGCGGCTTCCATGAAGGCGTAGATTTGAAGAGTTTCTTCTTCAGAGACTGGTGGCTTACCGGTTTGGAAGAAAGTGACGATCTCTTTGACCAGTGGCGCATATCCGGCATACGGACCGATCACCTGTGTTCCTTCGGTTCCGTACACTGTGCCGCCATAACCGCGCTTGCCTGCTCGGAGTCCACGGAACGTGCCGATGCGACCACCCTTCCACTTCCCAACCACAACGTCGTAATCATCAGTCGACATCCGAACAACTTCTTCGCAACCTGGTCCCATGACGGTAAACAACGCTTCCACACCATGAATTCCGTACCAGAACAAATCTGGATGGGTCGATTCCAACGAAGCCGGGCTGTACGTATCGGCACCAGTCACTTTTCCAATGGAGCCATTGCGGACTTCCTGACCAAACTTGATATAACGCAAAGACGATGCCGAGAAGATTGGCACGCCTGCCGCTTTCGCTTCCTTGAAAATCGCAATCGCGTCTTTCAAGGAACCAGCAATCGGTTTGTCGATAAAGACTGGGATGCCAGCTTTCAGAGCTGGTCGAATTTGTTCCAGATGCGGACGTCCATCGTTCGTTTCCAGCAAAATTGCGTCGACTTTTGCAACCAGAGCTGGAATGGAATCGACAATCTCAATTCCCATTTCTTCAAATTGCTTCGTGTATGCCGGGACGCGGCTTGTGCTTGATTCAATATCAGGTGACCCCTTGGGATATGCCGCGACAACCTTGCACCCTGGGACGTGATCTTTCTTCGTCGCGTCGTTGAGAACCTTGGCAAAGGCAGGAGCATGTGATGTGTCGAGACCGATAATCCCAACTCGAATAATCTTCGTCTCTTTGTCTTGGGCCGATACTACGGAAAAATTCGCAACGATGGCGAACATCGCCAACAATGCAGTTCTACTTACGGAGTTCATAAGGTTTCTTTCTGAGTAAATTTAATTGTTCTGAAGGTAAACTGTCTTCTTCCAGGGCAAGTTCACGACTACCAAGTCAAACTCACTTGCCCATGATCCCTATCCCTCATATGCGAATGAAGATCCTCTGCCGGTACATCCAGTAGCAAATCAGCCAGATGACGACAAAGACCGAAGTTGGCATGATCACCGGCTCAAGCGCCACTCTCATTTCCTCAACAGAATAAGCGACTCCCGACAGATTTTGCACCCAGCCAAGGCATTTGTCGATCAACCAGGAGAAATGAGTCTTCACAATTTCTCGATAAATCCAGGGACGCAACATTTGTCCCATCATATAGACAGCAATGGAATTCATCCCCACGACCACCAGTGGAAACGCGAGTTTTTTGAATGGCAAGAGATCGAACAAAAGATACATCACTGCAAAAATGCCTATCACATAGCCACCGCTAAACAGCACCCAGGCTGGCGTCCAGATGCGTTTCACAATCGGGCAGCAGGTCGCTCCAGCAAGCACGCCCAACGCAGTACAAAGAATCGCTGCAAGAACAAGAATGCCGAGCGTTTTCCAGCTGCGAGGTGCATAGAGAACGAACTGTCCGACAAACAGACCAAGGAGTATGGTCGCCATTGATGGCACAAAGTTCAGCGTCGTATATCCACCGCCATTGAATTCGTGCTTGTTCTCCTCGCCATTCTTATTCTCTGGACGAGGGAACAGGTTGAGAAACCATGCGTCGAAATCGTGAAAAGCGTTTCCGTTCTTAGACCATCGCACATACGGTTCTGCAAACACATCTCCCTCTTCATAGCTCGCATTCACCTGATCTGGGATGAACTCAGTTGTTTCAGGCGCAAACTGCATCCCCAGTGTGGTGCCGACGAGAATCACGATGAATGCCGTGATTTGGGCCCATCGAGGGACACCGACCAGCAAGTAGACAAAGAAGTAGCCCAACCCAATCTGCGCCAGAACGTTAGTGAAGATCCAGTTCGTGGATTCGGTGCGAAGTGAATAGAGAAAAACTCCAAGCAGAACCAGAACGCAGGCGCGAATCAAAGCGTGAAGCATTCGCTTAAAACCAGACTGGCCTGATCGTTCACGGCGGGCATACGAAAATGGCATCGCCAAACCGACCATAAACATGAAGGATGGTTGAATAAGATCCCAGAAGGAAACCTTCCACTTCATCCAGACGCTTCCTTCCGTCGCATCCATCGAACCGATCACAAAGTTGCTTTCCCAGGGAGGATGTTCAAAGTGAAACGCAATGCGTTCGAATGTTGTGTGATCGAAAACTCGCCAAAGACTGCTCGCTTCGTCGGTTTTTGACAATCCATAAATCCCAAATCCACTCGCAGCGAGCATCACCATAATGAAACCACGAAAGGCATCGAGAGATGTCAATCGCCCAGTCGAATCCGCTTTCGCTGCATCATTCGGGGAACGCCCCTTCTCTGCCGCTGGCGCAGATTTCGGTGGCTGGACTTTCGAATCAGGTTTCAAACGATAGGTCATATGAATTGGTCCCGCAGGAGCTGTTGTTGAATCTCTCTTCAGATCGGAGATTGTCGATAAGATCGCATTCAGGCACAACCAACCCGGAGAAAAAACCCGCGTCTTCTGGTAACCTCCTGAAATGCCCGAAGTGACTGCTTACCATGAATCTGGACACGCCTTCGTTGCTATGGCGCTGGGAGCCATTGTGCATTCACTCAGCATTGACCCGGACTGGGACGACGGTCCCGAGCGATTCGGCGATGTGGAAGTCGAATGGCCAGCAGGCTCCTACAACCGAAAACAGCACTTCGAGAACAGAGTCCTTGTCGCCTTGGGAGGACCGGTTGCCGAGATGATCTACACCGGCGATCCGTTTCATCCAGCAGTTGTTCCAGAGTGGAAAGCCGACTGGGACCACATTTGGAAAAACGCTGCCGAACTTCACGCATCAAAACAAAAACGAATGGCGTACATCGAATCCAAATCGATAGAACTGCATCGAATTTTAAGTCGTGACGAAAACTGGGCTGCTCTCGCTGTCATTGCAGACCATCTGCTCGCGCACGAAATCCTGGAACGCGAGCAGTTAGAAGAAATCATTGAAGACTGGGACGGTGCGATGTTGTGATTCATTCTTAATCATCAGCACTTACTCCGGCACTGCTCAAGGAGCAGCGATCAGTTCGATGACCTGGCTTTTGCCAGCGCGGGCGAATTTGAGTGGAATCAGCCATTTCTTCGTTGCGAATCGACAGACACCGCCAACGCCATCGCGGCAATATTGATAGGCAACGGAGAGTTCAATCGTTGCTTCGCCCACTTCTCCAGTGAGAGGAAGCGAGACCGTTGCCGAGACGTCGTCCGACTCTGCTTTCTTACGTTTATTGAGCAATTCCGAGTTCACAAGATTCTGTTTGCCACCCGCTTTCAAACTGTAAACGACTGGTGCGAGCTTGTTCAATTTGAAGCCATCAGTCAATTTAAAATTGATCTTCAGCGTCACTTCTTTTCCAGCGACTGTCACTTGTGCGATTTTCTTAGCTTCGCCTGTTGCAAGTTCCGCAGGGGCGTCAGAACCTGTCGATGCAGGAGGAGCAAGCCCTGCGATTTTGAAAACTTGCGTCGCCTTCGTTGCTAGATTCACTTTCAGGATTCGATGATTATTTGTATCCGCGATGAACAAAGAGTCTCCAGCGACAACCAAACCGGCCGGCTCGTTCAGCTGCACAGGGTCGAGGCCATTGCCGCGTTCGCCGGTGCCCAGCCAAGTCTTTGCTGTGCGTTTCTTGATGTCCACCAGCTTGATTTTATCGTTGTATGTATCTGCGACGTAGAGCATGCCATTGTGATACGCGGCACCAATTGGATGCTGAAGACGAACTTCGTCGCCGGTGCCGTCTATATCACCAAACTCAAAGAGTGATCGCCCACGAGGAAGATCACGTGGACCGACGATGGTCGTCAACATTCCATCTTTCAACTCTCGAATCGCAGAACCTTCACTATCAACAATGTACATCGCTTTGCCGTCAGTCACGATTGCCGAAGGTTGCGCAAGAGCACACGCATCAAGCGGCCCGTCGGTGATATCTTCACGACCAGTGCCTGCGTAGAGTTCAATTGTTTCTGTACCCAGTTCATGTTTCCACAACTGATGAGGTCCAGCCATGGCAATATAGAGCACGCCGTCCAAATGCTGAACATCCCAAGGGCTGTTCAGCGCGAGTTCCCGCAGTGGACCGCGTTGAAATCGTTGCCGTGCCTGAACTCCTGTGCCTGCCAGAGTGGCGACGGTTTTAGATTTCAAATCAATCGCACGCAGCAAATGGTTTTCGGTATCGGCGACATAGAGTGTCTCACCGACAAGCGTCATTCCTTGCGGATGATCAAACGATGCTTTCGCAAAGCTGCCATCGCTCGCTCCAATTTTCCCGGAACCAACCACGTCGATCAATTTCCCATCAAGTGAACTGATCACGATTCGATTGTGGTTACTATCCGCGATGAAAAGTCGATTCCCTTTGACGTCCGGGAGCAGCTTGCCTGGGTACTTCAGTGGGCGTGCTGGTTGCTTTTCTCTCTCAAGGTTGAACTTGATCGGAGACTCATCAAGCGTCCCTTTTGCACGATGATATTCGGCCAGTTGGCCAATCACACGATCAAACAACTCCCGGTTTCCTTCACCCGGTTGCCGACCTACGAAATTGCCCTCTGGATCGATAAGGACAAATGTCGGCCAACTGCTGAACGCATACTTCCGAGCAATGACCATATTCGAATCGTTGACGACTGGATGCTCGATTTCGTAGCGAACGATTGCCTCGCGGATATTTTCGCTCTCTTTTTCGTTCGCGAATTTGGCTGAATGAACACCGATGACGACCAGTTCATTCGGATATTTTTGTTCCAGGAACTTCAAATCCGGGAGAACGTGCATGCAATTGATGCAGCAGTAAGTCCAAAAGTCGAGCAGAACGATTTTGCCTCGGACATCCTTCAATGAGATCGGTCCAGAACAGTTGAGCCATTCCGTGCCACCATCAAAGCTGGGAGCCGGAAACCGACCAGGAAACGGGTTCTCGGTCGCGGCCTCTTTCGCAGCAGGCTTATCTTGATCTTGAGCGAAAGCTTCGGTCCCTGAGGCACTCAGCACTCCAAAGGCAGTCAACAATAACATCACAACGGCTAATGACTGCGGTCGTTTTACAATCGAATACAGCTTGGCAATCGGGTATAGCATCCCTGTTCTCCTCGACGATACGGTTCGGTCTTGTCGTGAGGAATCGCTCCTGCGACTCGATCAACATGACCTCAAAATTCCTGATCAATCTCCAAGCCCACTTTCTGATGATTCTACGTTCACGATGGTAGGCGAGTCACCGGCGACTGGCTACCCTCAAGCTGAATTCGAATGACAATGATTGCCCCAACGTACCAGCCTGTGACTGAAATTGAATCAGAAAAGCGAATCACATCGACCTCAGCCAAATACTGGCTTTGTGGACTCGTGCTGATTCATTCACTGCTGCTCGGCTGGTTAGCGTATCGACATTCACCGACTCAAGATGAAATTGCACATCTGCCAGCAGGCATGGTGATCTGGAAGCACGGCGATTTCAGCGTCTATCGTGTCAACCCACCGTTGGTCCGTGCCATTGCTGCGATTCCGATTCTGCTTACCACCCACGAGGAAGACTGGACTTGGTACCGTGCCGATGCTGGTTTTCGCCATGAGTGGAACATGGGGCGAAGTTTTGTGAAGGCTAATGGTCCACGATCCTATTGGCTGTTCACGTTGGCTCGCTCGGTTTGTATCCCATTTTCATTGCTGGGAATGGTTGTTTGCTTCCGCTGGGGAAGCGAACTGACCTCCGAGAAAGGAGGTCTCCTCGCCGCCGCACTGTGGTGCTTCTCTCCTAATGTCCTCGGACATGGCGCGCTCATCACTCCCGATATCGCCGCGACTTCACTAGGACTTCTCGCAGCATGGAGATTTTCGAAATGGTTACAGGCGAGCAATCTCCGCTACGCCTTTCTCGCTGGGATCGCACTCGGTGTTGCTCTGCTCACAAAAACTTATTGGGTCAGCCTGCTCGGGCTTTGGCCACTAATGGCTCTCATGAACTGGTACTGGAAGCGAGACCAGAGAGATGCAATTCAAGACATCGCTCACGCTCTGTTGATGCTATTCGTCGGACTCAATGTGTTGAATCTCGGTTACCTGTTCCACGGCACAGGCACGCAACTGAAGAACTACGACTTCTACTCCAGGTCACTCAGTGGAAAATTACGGATCCCAGGTGAGAACTTACCGGCAAATCGATTCACCGATTCGTGGCTGGGTGAAATTCCGCTCCCGTTCCCGAAGGATTATGTGACTGGTATCGATCTCCAGAAAGTTGATTTCGAACAAGGGAAATGGAGCTACTTTCTGGGGGAAGTCAAAAAATCTGGTGGCTGGCCGCACTACTACCTTGTCGGACTCTTTCTGAAAGTGCCACTGGGAACGTGGTTCCTGCTCGGACTTGGGCTACTGGCGATCATTCGCAGCGAAGAAGCACGAATTTCTGCCAGACGATTGCTCCCGCTCATCATCCCGGTCGTGGTGCTTTTCATTGTTGCCAGTCTGCAAACGAACATGAACCGCCACATTCGCTATGTCTTTCCGGCGCTGCCTGCGACCTACCTCGTTGGTTCTCTGGCAATCTCTCGCTGGCCTAAACTTTCCACTGTTGCAGTTGTATGTACCGTCGGAAGCAGTCTGTCCGTTTTCCCTCACAGTCTCAGTTTCTTCAATTACTCCATCAGCGGACCCAACAACGGACACCGTTACCTGATCGACTCCAACCTTGATTGGGGGCAAGATCTGATTTACGTTCGCGAGTGGCTTGAGGCCAACCCAGAGAAACAACCAGCATGGATCGGCTGGTCAGGCGATGTGCCAGTCGCCAGCCTGGGCATCGAAGCAAAGTTGGTTCCGCAGAAAGAATTTGCCCCAGGTTGGTATCTCATCAGCCGTCACCAGCGGTATCATCCGAATCAGCGTCTCAAGGCTTTTGAGTCGATGAATCCAGTCGACCAGATCGGATACACATTTGATGTGTACCAAGTCGAATCGAACTTGTCGCCAAAAGATTCTCTATAGTAGAAAGTCAATCTCATGAATGTCGCGTTCTCTATGGTGATGCTCTCGGTGGATGTTCCACTGTCGATTGATGCGTTCGAGAAAGACTTTGCCCAGCGTTGGCCTGACGACCCGACCCCCACCGAATCGAGCGCCGAAGAAAACACGATGTCGTTTCAAGTCGGGGATTCAATCGTTACCGTCGGAGCGATGCCAGCTCCAATTCCCTGGTCGGACCTTGAAGGACCTTGTGCAACAAGTCTGCTCTGGAAAAATGCTACCGAAGAAGTGAAAGCACACAAGATTCATGCCATCGTGACTGTCATGGCAGATTTGAACTCGATTGAGATGTCGACCCTGCTGACAAAAGTCACGACTTCGCTCATGGAATCGACTTCCGCCGCAATCGGTGTCTATTGGGGCAGCGCCACTCTGGTGATTCCAAAAGAGATCTTCACCGAGTTTGCAACAGAAGTCCTGCCGCTCGGTCCGCCACTGCACATTTGGGTCGACTTCCGTGTCGGACCAGATGAGGACGGTGAAACAAGTTCAGGCTTCACGGCAGGCATGAAGGCGTTGGGACTCATGGAACTTGAAGCGGAACAATCCCCTGAACCACCAGGCGAACTCCGCGAACGACTCTACGGCTTAGCAGATTACTTGGTCGAAAACGGTCCCGTCATCAACGATGGAGACACCATCGGCGAAGATGCAAACGAAAAAATCCGCGTCGTCTATTCAAAATCTGCCTTCGGGCACGAAGGCAAAGTCATGCGCCTGGTATACGAAACAGCTTCCTACAAAAAACCATGGTGGAAACCCTGGTAGGCACCGCCCTCTTTTTCTCTCGACCCTAGTCACTCAACACTCGACTCTATCCCATGACCACATTTGTTGACCGCCTCCATCAAGCAATTCAAACGAAGAACACCCCTGCCCTCGTCGGTCTGGATCCTCGCTGGGATCAGCTTCCTGAGGAACTCAAAAAAACTGCCAGCGGTCAAGGTGGCACTTTAGATTGCATTCACGCACGCGCTTACGAAGCGTTTTGTTCGCGAATCATCGATGTCGTGGCTCCACTCGTTCCTGCCGTGAAACCGCAGTCGGCGTTTTTTGAAGCATGCGGACCGGCAGGTGTCGAAGCCCTGCGGAACGTCATCAAGGCTGCTCGCAACGCCGGTTTGATTGTTATCTGCGATGCAAAACGAGGAGACATCGGCTCAACTGCCCAGGCGTATGCGGCTGCGTACCTCGCTGGTGAAGATCCCGACGCTGCTCCCTTCGCCGCCGACTGCCTGACCGTCAATCCCTACATGGGGGTCGATACGCTACAGCCATTTGTCGACCGCGCTCAACAGGTTGGGGCAGGAATATATGTTCTCGTCCGCACCAGTAACCCCGGCGCCAGAGACTTTCAGGATCGTGAAACCGACTCGACGAAACTCTTCGAAAATGTCGCCGACCGCGTTGAAGAACTCTCGTTGGATCTCGCGGACGGCAGCGACTACGGCTCGATCGGTGCCGTCGTCGGGGCGACCTATCCAAAAGAACTGAGTGAACTTCGCCAACGTATGCCCCATGTCCCCTTGCTAATCCCCGGCTATGGCAGTCAGGGAGGCACCGCTGCCGATGTCGCCAGTGCGTTCGATGCCAACGGCCTCGGCGCCATTGTGAATAGCTCCCGAGGGATCATCTTCGGTTTCCGCAGCGGGAAGCTCGCAGAAGAATACGGAGAAGCCAAGTGGGAAGCAGGTATTGAAGCGGCAACTAAGCTGATGATCGAAGACCTCGCCGCTCGCTGATCGAAACTCTTCTCACCCCAACGGCTGCTTGAGTTTGTAGCTTGTAAGCTGGGTTAGCCTTTTGCGTAACCCAGCACCACGTTTGACGCCTGTTACCGAAATGCCGGAGCGAGTCCCAGCCTACGTGCTGGAGTCCAGAGTTCTCTTCGCTCTCAACTCTGGACTCTCTCACTTCTCTTTCATCGGCATGCTGATGAGTAGCGCAGCGGTTCGGTTTTTGTTGTTGCTCCGTCTGGGAACGTGGCATTTCAGGCATCGTGAAGAAAGACGAATCGAACCTGCAAATAGGTACGTGTTGTCTTTCACTTCTTCGTATTCATTCTTCCCGGAACTCAGAACATCTACGACTTTTTTCTGGTATTCCCCTCGCGCTTTGTGGTCGATGTTCATCGCGGTGGTATCGACAGCGATCCAGTTCAAGGTCACTTTTTGAGTGCGCGCCAATTCTTCAAAGACGTCCTCCAACGTCTTCGATGGTGTCGTCAAAGATTCTTCCTCGTCAAAGAAATCTCGATGAACAACTTGCAGAGTTCCATGCAGAGACTCATAGAGCAGCCGAGCACGCCCGCGCGCTTCGGCAACAGTCGCTGGAAGTTCCAATGGAAACTCTTTCGAGTCAACTGGTGCATTCGTTTCCGTTTTTTCATCATCCGCAGCGAAGAGTTGGTCACTGGTGTTTAGCGATGAAAACTGAGTAATGAAAAGAAGGGAAATCGAGATGATAACAGCCACTCGAAGGGTCTTCGAAATTCGGCGATTCATGTATCTTTCCTGTTGAAGCCTAAATGTGCACATCAAGGTATATAATACTCCAGGGTGAAACATTCCGCGGGCATGGTCAATCTGAATTCCAGGATTCCGAATCGTGAGAAGCGATCAGACACTGTGAAACTCCAATTTGGGAACGTCCGTCACATTCTTTTGTTCCAGTTACGTGATATTCTCTAGCTGTCCTCGCCTCTGACTCCAAACGACTTGTACGGCGGCTGCGGGACAATCACATCTTTCGGATTGTGTAGATGGTCGATAGCAAAGAGGTGACAAGATGACTGAGAAGATGACCAATACGTTATTTAGTCACCCCCCAAAACGCTTCGGGCTCGCCTCACTCGTCGCCGCGTGCCTTGCATTTGCGAGTTGGCCACTGATGGTCGTGATTGGTTTCATCATGGTCTACGTCGCAATTCTTTTGGCACTGGTGACCGTTGTGTCTGGCCTGTTGGGAATCGGCAGTGGCATTTATTACAAGGAATGGCCCGGAGTCGTCATGGGTGCCATTGGCGTGGGTCTGGTAAGTGTCGGTGCCTGTTTCATCGTTTCGGCTTTGACAAATTTTTGAGGAACAAGGGCAGGTGG